>NZ_CAKKTM010000289.1 GCF_920888515.1 Protofrankia sp. CiP1_Cm_nod1
GTCGTCATCGCGACACCACGCTCAGGATGTCCGCGGCCGGCGCCAGGTCCGGGGCGGGCCCGGCGTCCGGCGGGCCGGGCGGCGCGGCGCGGCCGCCGACCGGTCGTGGCACGGCGGCCAGCAGCTGCCGGGTGTAGGCGTGCGCGGGCCGGGCGAACACCGTGGCGACGTCGCCGGTCTCCACCACCTGGCCGTCCTTCATCACGATGATCCGGTCGCTGACGTGGTGGATGACCCCCAGGTCGTGGGAGATGAACAGCAGCGCGACCCCCAGGTCGCGCTGCAGCCCGGCGAGCAGGTCGAGGATCTGTGCCTGGATCGACACGTCGAGGGCGGACACCGGCTCGTCGCAGACGATCAGATCGGGCCCGGGAGCCAGCGCGCGGGCGATCGCCACCCGCTGCCGCTGCCCGCCGGAGAGCTCCAGCGGACGGCGGCGCAGCACGTCCGCGGGCAGCCCGACCTGCTCGAGCAGCTCCACGACCCGGTCCCGGCGGGCCGCGCCCCGCGGAGCGCCGGGACCGGCCGGACCGGCGTCCCGAAGGGCGCCGCCGATGGCCGCACCGGCCTGTCGCGGAACGCCGCCGATGGCCCGACCGGCGTCCCGCGGAACGCCGCCGATGGCCACGGCCTCGCCGATGATGCGCTCGACGCGGTAGCGGGGGTCGAACGAGCCCAGCGGATCCTGATAGATCGCCTGGATGTGGCGGCGGCGGGCGCGCCGCGCGCGCTCACGCAGCCCGCTCCACGGCTGCCCGTCGAAGCGGACCGTCCCGGTGTCCGGCTCAAGCTGGCCGAGGACGATGCGGGCCACGGTCGTCTTCCCCGAGCCCGACTCGCCGACGACACCCAGCGTCTCGCCGGCGCGCAGCCGCAGCGACACGTCCCGTACGGCGTCCCGCCAGGTGCCGTCCGGGGAGCGGAAACGCCTGGAGATGCCCTCGACCTCCAGCAGCGCCTCACCGGTGGCTGCCGCGTCCACCCGCTGCCTGGGCGGGGCGCCCATCCCGGGCGCGTCACCCGGGGCCACCGGCCGGGGTGTCGCGGCCGCGGTACCGGGAACGGCGCCGGAGGCGGCACCGGCCGTACCGGAGCCTGACAGCGTAATGGCGGCGCTCGCCGCCTCGGAAGTGCCTGCCCAGGCGTCAACCGTTGCCGTGACGTCCGCTGCCGGGGCATCCGCTGCCGGGGCGGTGGACAGGACCCCGATGGGCGGGGCCTCGAACGGGTGCCAGCACAGCACGTCGTGCCGGCGGTGCGCGCCCGCGGGCACGACGCGGGCCGGCAGGCGTTCGCGGCAGCGGTCGTCCGCCCGCGGGCAGCGGTCCGCGTACGGGCATCCCGCCGGCCCTGGCAGCGGGCCGCGCGGTGTGCCGGGAGCGAGCCGGGTGCCCTTGGTGTGGGTGACGGGCACGGCGTCGAGCAGCGCCCGGGTGTAGGGGTGGCGGGGGCCGCCGAGGATCTGTTCGGCCGGGCCGTGTTCGACGATGTGGCCGGCGTACATCACCGCGATGTCGTCGGCGAGCCCGCCGACGACGGCGAGGTCGTGGCTGATCAGCAGCAGCGCGGCGCCGTCGAGCTTGTGCCGCCGCAGCAGGTCGAGCACCTGCGCCTGCACCGTGACGTCCAGGGCTGTGGTCGGCTCGTCGGCCAGCACCAGGGCGGGGCCGGCGGCTATCGCCGAGGCGATGAGCGCCCGCTGGCGCAGCCCGCCGGAGAGCTGGTGGGGGTACTGCCGGGCGCGTCGGGCCGGCTCGGGCACGCCGACGTCGTCGAGCAGTTCCAGCACCCGGGCGTCGGTCTCGGCGCGCGGGACGACCCGGTGGGTGCGCAGCACCTCCGCGATCTCGGCGCCGACCGTGCGCAGCGGGTCCAGCGACACCAGCGCGTCCTGGAGCACCAGGCCGATCCGCCGGCCGCGCACGGCCCGCCACCGCGCCTCGGTGAACGCGGCCAGGTCCTCCCCGGCGAAGCGCAGCCGGCGCGCGCTGAGGGTGGCGTTCCCACCGGTGAGGCCGACGAGGGTACGCGCGGTGACGCTCTTGCCCGAGCCGGACTCCCCCACCAGCGCCAGGCAGCGGCCCGCGTCCAGGGTGAACGAGACGTCGCGGACGGCGTGCACCGCCGCGCCGCCGGTGGTGAAGGTGACATCGAGCCCGTCCACGACCAGCAGGGGCTCCGCCGACGCGGCAGGCCTCGCCGAGGGGACGACCGGCGTCGGATCCACGTTGTCCGCCAGGTCTATGTTGCCCGCCGGGCCGGTCATGACGTCCTCCCGGCGAAGCGGCGCTGGGCGAACCGGCCGACGACGTTGACCGCGACCACCGTCGCGGTGATGGCGAGCCCGGGGAACACCCCGATCCACCACGCGGACGCCAGGAAGTCACGGCCCTCGGAGAGCATCGCACCCCATTCCGGTGACGGCGGCCCGGCGCCCAGGCCGAGGAAGCTCAGCCCGGACGCGTAGATCACCGACGTGCCGAAGCCGACGGCGCCGAGGACCAGCAGCGGGCCGAGGGTGTTCGGCAGGACGTGGCGGGCGATGAGCACCGGCCGGGGCAGCCCGAGCCCGACCGCCGCCTCGACGTACCCGGAGCGGCGGACCACCAGCGCCTCCGCCCGCACGATCCGGGCGTAGCCGGGCACGAAGGCGATCGCGACCGCGAGCATGACGTTCACCGTCCCGGTGCCGAGCACCGTCACCGCCAGCAGCGCCAGCAGCAGGGACGGCAGCGACAGCAGGACATCGGCGAACCGCATCAGCACCTGGTCGCCCACCCGGCCGGACAGCGCCGCGGCCAGCCCCAGCACCGTGCCGCCGAGCAGCGCGAACACCGTGGAGCCGGCGCCGACCAGCAGCGAGGTGCGGGCGCCGTGCAGCACCCGGGCGAAGACGTCCCGGCCGAGCTGGTCGGTGCCGAACCAGTGCGCGCCGCTGGGGGCGGCCATCGTCTGGCCGAGGTCGGTCTCGTTCGGGGCCTGGCCGGTGAACAGGCCCGGGGCGATCGCGACCAGCGCGAGCACGACGAGCAGCGCCCCGGCCAGCGCGACGCCGGCGCGCGAGAGCTGTCTGCGCCGCCGCGACCGGCTGGCGGCCCGGCCGGCCGCGGTCAGGGCCGGGGCCGGGCCGGTGAGCAGGCCGGGCTGGGTGGTGGTCACCGCCGGTTCACCCCTTCCTCAGTCGCGGGTCGATGGCGAGGTAGGCGAGGTCCACCACGGTCGAGATCAGGACGAAGACGAAGGCGGAGATCAGCACGACGCCGATCACCACCGGCATGTCCTTGTTCCCTACCGCCTGCAGGGTCAGCGTCCCGATGCCGGGGCGGGCGAAGACGACCTCGACCAGCACCGCGCCGCCGAGCAGCGTGCCGGTCAGCCAGCCGGTCAGCGTCACCAGCGACACCGCCGCGTGGCGCAGCGCGTGCCGGAACCGCACCGCCGTGCGGGTCAGCCCGCGGGCCCGGGCGGTGACCACGAACGGCTGGGCCAGCGCCGTCTCCAGGCCCTCGCGCAGCACCTGCGCGAGCACCCCGGCGACCGGCAGCGCCAGGGTGACCGCGGGCAGGACCAGCGAGGCGAAGCCCTCCGCCCCGGCCACCGGAAAGATCGTCAGCCGGAACGAGAAAAACGTGAGCAGGACGATGCCGAGCCAGTACGACGGCGTGGACACCGCCACCAGCTCCCAGGCGGAGGCCAGCGCGCGCGGCAGCGGCCGCCCGGCCGTCGTCACCGCGGAGAGCACCGCGACGGCGACGGCCAGCACGACCGCGGCCAGGGCGAGCTGGACGGTCGGCCAGAGCTGGCTGTCGATCAGCTCGGCCACGGGACGCTGGAGCTGGTAGGACTCGCCGAGGTCCCCGCGCAGGAGATGGCCGAGGTAGGAGGCGTACTGCGCCACGACGGGCCGGTCGAAGCCGTAGTCCTCCCGGATCTGCGCCCGTACCTCGGCGGAGGCGGTGGTGGACGGCCCGAGCAGCACCGCCACCGGGTCGCCCGGGACGAGCTGCAGCGCCGCGAAGGCGAGCGTCGCCGCCCCGAACAGCACCGCCAGCGCCGCCGCGAGCCGTACCGCCACCCCCCTGACCAGGCGCCCTCCGGCTGAGCGCCCTCCGGCTGAGCGCCCCCTGGCCAGGCGCCGCCCGGCCAGGTCACGCCCGGCCGGGCCCGCGCTGGCCGGGTCACGCCCGGCCGGGTCACGCC
>NZ_CAKKTM010000290.1 GCF_920888515.1 Protofrankia sp. CiP1_Cm_nod1
GGTCACGCCCGGCCGGGCCCGCGCTGGCCGGGTCACGCCCGGCCGGGTCACGCCCGGCCGGGCCCGCGCTGGCCGGGAGCGTCCCGACCGGCCCCGCGTCCGTCACTTCTCGTCCGTCACTTCTTCTCGGTCCAGACGCCGTGGAACAGCGGCCACGAGCTCGCGTCGAAGGTCACCCCGTGCAGCTGCTTGGAGAGCCCGACGACCGTGGTGGGGATGTAGACCGGGACCGACGCGGCGAGCTCGATGACCCGCTTCTGGGTCTTGCCGTAGACGTCGTCACGAATCTTGGTGTCGAGCGTGGCGGCACCGGCGTTGGTCCACTCGTCCAGCTGCGGGTCGCTGATGAACGAGGCGTTCTGGCCACCGGTGGCTGCCGAGCTGGTGCTGTTGAAGAACAGCCGCAGGATGTCGGGCTCGGGCCGCGCCCAGCTGGAGTCCAGGATGTCGAACTCACCGGCGTAGCCCTTGGTGACGAAGGTGCCGATGTCGAAGGTCGGGCGCTGGAGGTCGATACCGATCTTCTTCAGGTCGGCCTGGATCGCCTGGCCGAGGACCACCCGCTGGTCGCGGATGTACTCGGCGGGCATGAGCGGCCAGACGACGGCCAGGCGCTTGCCGTCCTTGGTGCGGTAGCCCTCGGCGTCCCGCCCGGTCCAGCCCGCCTCGTCGAGCAGCCGGTTGGACACCGCCTGGTCGAACGGCCAGGTGTTCTCCAGTGACTTGTCGTAGGACGGGGTGCTGGGCGCCAGCGGGCTCCAGGCCCGCTGGTACTGGCCGAAGTACACGGCCTGGACGTCCTTGCCGAGGTCGATGCCGCGCTGGATCGCGGTGCGCACCCGCTGGTCGGTCAGGGGTGCCCGGGTCACGTTGAGGTAGATCTGGTAGGTGCCGCCGGCGGCCTGCAGGCGCACCGTGCCCAGGGCCTTGTTCGCCTCGACGGCGGCGACGTTGGCCGGCGGGACCGCGCGGGCGCCGTCGACCTGCCCGCTGGTGAGCACGCCCACCCTGGTGGAGTCCTCCGGCAGGACGCGGATGGTCAGCGCGTCCAGGTAGGCCGCCCCGGTGTTCGCAGCGCCCTCAGGTGCCCACCTGTAGTTCGGGTTGCGGACGAACCGGACGCTCTGGCCCTTGGTGTACTCGGCCACGGTGAACGGCCCGGTGCCGACCTGGGCCGGCCCTTCCGCGCACAGTTTGTCCGCGTTTTCCTGCAGTGTCTTCGGCGAATAGAAACCGAGGTAGGGAGTGCTCACCGCCTGCAGGAACGGCGCCGACGGAGCAGAGAAACTGATCTTGACGGTGTGCGGGTCGACGACCTCGGTGCCGGTGTAGCTCTTGATGAGCGTCGAGGCGTACTGCGACTTCGTCTTCGGGTTGGCTATGTGGTCGAAGTTGGCCTTCACCGCGTTCGCGTCGAAGGGCGTGCCGTCGGTGAACGTCACGTCCGTGCGGAGCTTGAAGGTGAAGGTCTTGAAGTCGCTGGAGGTCTCCCAGGAGGTGGCCAGCCAGGGGTGGATCTTCTGGTTGGCGTCGAAGAAGAGCAGCGAGTCGACGACGTTGCGCTGGACCTCGGCGGTGATGTCCTGCGGGCTGACGTGGACGTTGTAGCAGACCGGCTCGGTGTCGATGGCGTAGGTCACCGAGCCCCCGGTGCTGGGCGCGGCCGCGCGGGGGGTGGACGATCCACCGTCGGACGACCCACAGGCGCCCAACACGAGCGCCGCAGTGACGGTGACGCCGGTGAGGGCGTACGTGGGCCTGACAAAACGCATGGAGCCACTCCGAATGTTCTGGACGGGCAAAAAATGCGACGGGACGGCTGGCATTCCGCGCGGCAGGCCGGTTACGGCACACGCGGGACACGCACCGGGACGGTGAACCCGCCGGGACGGCGGTCCCCGCCGGGACGACAGGCTCCGCCGGGACGGCGACTACACCGGAAAGACGACTACACCTGAAAACAGAGGTGGCCGCCGGGCCGGCGGCGGCACCGGACCGCGTGGCCGAACGAGAAAGACGACCGCGTACGGGTCAGCGTGAACAGGTGGCGCTGGAGACGCGCAACAGGTCGATGTGACGCCGCGACGTCAGACGCGACGTCAGAAGCGACGTCAGAACAGCCATGCTCCGACTGCTGTGACGATACCCCTGCGACCTCATGCGGGGGACATTAGCCGAGCCCAAACCCGGCCGGTGAAAAAGGCCGATGTGATGCTCGCCATATAGGCGTGCCTGACATCCGCCGTCCCGGCAGGAAGCGGTTTCGATAGTTGGTGCCCGGATGAATATCGGGGTACCAGTAGGGGTCGTCAAGGGTTGACTTCAAATCCGGCACATGTTAGCCGCGCCAGGCGGAACACGAGTGCTTACCCGGCACCGGCGGCACCGGCCCCGGTGACCGCCGCCGGAACACCCGTGCCGGAATAGCGCCGGCCGGGCCACCGCGTAGCCGTCCAGGCACACAATGTGCCGGCCACGCGGGCGGCCGGAATGCGACGGCGGAAGTGCCGTGGGTGACGCTCCCGTCCGGCCGAGCGCCCCGCCCACCGGGAACACCGCCCCGGGCAAGGCCCTGGCCCCTCGGAAAAGAACGGCGCTCCGGAAAGAACAGGACCCGGGAAAGAACCAGGGCCCCGGGAAACCGTACCGGGGATATCGGTGGCGGCACCGGTATCCCGTATCCCGTATCCCGTCGTCCTGGCGACAGCCCGGCCGGGCGGGAGAACGGGCAGGCGGGAGAACGGGCAGGAGAATGGACGGGAGAACGGAGCCGTCCCCGCGGGCCGGTCAGGGTGGCCCGCGGGGACGGCGGCTGGGACGGGCCCGGTCGCGGCCCTGTCACCTCGTGGGGGCTGGCGTCACACGGGCTGGCGCTGGGGGTCGGCCGGCTCACCCGCGGCGGGTACCGGCTGCCCGGCCGGCCGGGGCGTGCGGGCCAGCGCGAGGGCCACCACGGTCCCGGCGGCGCAGATGGCGGCCGACACCCAGCCGCCCACCCGCAGCGCGTCCACGATCCCGGCCGGGTTGGCGTCCGGTGATGCCGGCCCGTGCGGACGGGCCACCACGACCGCGATGATCACGGCCAGCCCCAGCGCGGTGCCGATCTGCTGGAAGGTCGAGGCCAGGGCGTTGGCGACACCCTGTTCGGCCGGTGCCACCCCGGCGGACGCGGCGACGAACACCGCGGTGAAGGCGACCCCACCGCCGATACCCCACAGCACCAGGCCGGGCAGCAGGGCCAGGTAGGAGCCGTCCACCGACACCCCGGCGGTGACGGCCGCGATGCCGACGCCGCCGACGAACAGGCCCGCGGCCATCGTGGTGCGCAGCCCGTAGCGGGTGAGCAGGGTGACGGCCGCCGCGCCGCCCACCATCGAGATCACGGTGAGCGGGAGGAACGCCAGCCCGGCCTCGAGCGGGCTGAAGTGAAGCACGTTCTGCAGGTATGTCGTGAACAGGTAGTACTCGCCGGCGAGGCTGCCGACGAGCAGCAGCACCGCGAGCATCGCGATCACCAGTGTGCGCTGCCGGAACAGCCGCGGCGGGGCCAGCGGGTCCCGGGTGCGCAGTTCGACCAGGACGAAACCGGCCAGCAGCACCGCCCCGACGATGATCGAGGAGGTGGTGCGGGCGGCCGTCCAGCCGGCCTCCGAGCCGGAGGCCAGACCGAAGACGACAAGCGCCACGCCGGCGGTGGCGATCAGCGCGCCGGGCAGGTCGAAGCCCTTCAGGCCGTGCGCCCGCGGCGGGTCCGCGGGCAGCAGGCGCGGGGCGGCCACCAGGGCCACGGCCGTGAGCGGGACGTTGACGAAGAAGACCGACTCCCAGCCGAACCAGTCGGTGAGCAGCCCGCCGAGCAGGGCCCCGGCGGCGAGCCCGCCGCTGGCCGCCACGCTCCACACCGCCAGGGCCTGGGTGCGTTCGGCACCCTCTTCGTAGATGGTGCTGATGAGCTTGAGGATCGCCGGGAACAGCAGCGCGCCGCCGACCCCCTGCACCGTCCGCGCGGTGACGAGCACGCCGGGTGCCGACGCCAGCCCGCCGGCCAGGGACGACAGGCCGTACACGAGAAGCGCGACGGTGAAGACGCGGCGCGCCCCGAGCCGGTCGGAGGCACGTCCGCCGAGCAGCAGCAGGCCACCGAAGGCGACGGCGTAGGCGCTGACGACCCACTGGATCGACTGCGAGGTGAAGCCGAGATCCCTGCCGATGTCGGGCAGCGCGACATAAACGATGTTGTAGTCGACGGCGACGATGAACTGCGCGAACGCCAGCAGCGCGAGGGTGAGCCGGGTGCGCTGATAGGGCAGCCCGGGGGCTGCGGGAACAGTCATGGGGCGGGCTCCTTCCTCTTCTTCTTCTTCGGGTGCCTCTGGTGCCTTGGGTTTCTTGGGTTCCTCTGGTGCCCTGGGTTCCTCGAGGCGGCGGCTGGCACGTGGGACCAGCCCGGACGGACGAGACGGACGGCGCGACCCCGCGGCGACGCGGCGCGTGCCCCGTCGCCGCGGGGCGACGGGCGTCCGGGCCAACTGACGCGACAGCCGCGACAGTACGCCGTTCAAAGACTACACGGCTATCAATGTTTGGCCGCAGTGTAGGAGACAAGCGCTGTAAACTACCAACGGTGGAAGATCGCATGCTTCGGCGCCGGGACCGGCTACGCGCCGAGACGGTCCGCGAGATCAAGGCGATCGCACTGCGCCACATGGCCGACGGTGGCGCGGCAGCGCTGTCGCTGCGGGCGATCGCCCGCGAGATGGGCATGACCGCGGGCGCGCTGTACAGCTACTACGACACCCGCGACGACATGATCACCGCGCTGGTGACCGACATCTACACCTCGGTGGCGCAGCGGCTGGAGACCGTCCGGGCCGCGGCCCCCGCCGACGATCCCGGCGCCGCCCTGACCGCGGTGGCGATGGCCTACCGCGAGTGGGCCGTCACCAGCCCGCAGGAGTACCAGCTTCTCTACGGCAGCCCCATCCCGGGCTACCGGTTCCCGGCCGAGGGCGACGCGTCCTCGGCCGAGCAGCAGGCGTGCGGCGTGCTGCTGCGCCTGGTGGAAAGCGCCTGGCCTGGCCTGCGGACCAGGCTGTCCGCGGCCGGGACGGACCCGGGCGACAGCACCGACGACCACGACTGGTCCGACTTCACCCCGCCGTTCGCCGCGCTGGCCCGCACGGCGGTTCCGGGCCTGCCACCGGCGGCCGTCGCGCTGTCGCTACGGATCTGGGGCCGGCTACACGGGCTGCTGGCGCTTGAGATCAACGGGCACCTGCGGCCCCACGTGATGGACCCGGCGACGCTCTACCGCGCCGAGGTGCGCGAGCTCGCCGCCTGGCTGGGCTCCGGCGACACCTCCGCCGGTGCCGCGAGCGCCGGCACCGTGGGCACCGAGGCCGCGGGATGCGACACTGCGGGGGCTGACACCGGCGGCGAAGCCGCCAGCTCGGCGCGGATGGCCGCGATGACCGCCCCGGGATCCTCCGCCAGGTAGAAATGCCCGCCGGGAAAGACCCGCAGGCCGAACGCGCCGGTGGTGTGGCCGCGCCAGGCCTGTGCCTCGTCGATCGTGACCTGCGGATCAACGTCACCGGTGAACACCGTGACCGGGCAGTGGACCACCGCGTCCGGCGCCGACCGGTAGGTCTCGACCGCGGTGTAGTCGGCGCGGATCGCCGGCAGGATCATCCGCAGGATCTCCTCGTCGCCGAGCAGCCGGGAGTCGGTGCCGGCGAGCTGGCGCAGCTCGGCGACGATGCCGGCGTCGTCCCGGCGGTGGACGTCCTGCCGCTGGCGGTACCTTGACGGCGCGCGGCGGCCGGAGGCGAGCAGGCGCACCGGCCCGTCCTGCCCGCGGGCCCGCAGGCGCAGCGCGACCTCGAAGGCCACGACGGCGCCCATGCTGTGCCCGAAGAACGTCAGCGGCTCGCCGCCCCACGGCAGCAGGGCCGTGGCGATCCCCTCGGCGAGCCCGGCGATGCTGGTGACCGCCGGCTCGCCGAGGCGGTCCTGGCGGCCGGGGTACTGGACGGCGAGCACTTCGACGCCGGGCCGGCCCGGGCCGGCCGATGCGGACAGCTCCTGGGACAGCGGGAAGAAAAAAGGTGCCGAGCCGCCCGCGTGCGGGAAGCAGACCAGCCGCCCGGCAGGATCCGCCACTGCGTGAAACCGTCGTATCCACAGATCGGCACCGCCGCCGGTACTACCGCCGGTGCCGTCGCCGGCACTCGTTCCGGGTCTCGTCATGACGGCTGCTGTCCTTTCCTGCCGGCGGCCGGCCGGGCCGGCGGGTGACATCCGAAAATACTCGTCCTGGTTTCCGCCATCCTTATCAGGGCCACCACCGGAAAGCAAGACAGGCATCCAAGAAAAAGCCTCACAGGAGCTAACGTTTCATTCTCCGGAGCAGCTGGCACATAATATGGGCCACGCATCCGTGTGAGCTGCACCACAATGACGGTAAGGGTCGACTAGGGGTATCGATAGGGGTTATCACCACGCGCTTTTCTGCGGATCATCTACATACTGGCCGGCTGATGGGTACCCGAGCCCGGGGTTCGTCGCATGGCCACAGGCCTACGCGGGCACGGCCGGCGGCAGCCGGCGGCGGGCCGTGTCCGGGCACCCCGACAGGCGTGCCCGGACGGAACGCGTGAACGCACGACACGGCGAAACGCGCAGACGAGGACGAAAGGGTGTGATACAGCGTGCCACCGCACCGCTCCAGCCGCCCCCGCGCCGCACGCTGTCCCCACCACTGTCTCCACCGCGCCGAGTGTTGTTGTTGTCGCCTCGGGAGCTTCCGGCCGCGCTGACGCCCCCGGCACCGGGGCCGGCCTGACCGGCTGCGGTGCCGGGCCGGCTGGCCGCGCGGCCGGCCCGGCCCACCGCTGGGACGGCACCCCACCTCCGCCCGTTCGCCGGGATCCACACCGTGCGGCCCGCCCCCGGGCCCCGCCGCGGTTCCCGGCGGCCACCAGATCTTCCCGGAAATCCGGATCCCGGCACCGCGTGAAACAACTGAAGGTGATCGCGCCGCCTTCGGCCGGCCAGCCGCCATCCGGCGCCCGGCCGCGCCGGCCGTTTACGAGAGGGAATGGACACCGAAGATGTCGCATGCCGAGACGCCGTCCGACATCGCCGTCGTCGGGCTGGCCGCCCGACTGCCCAAGGCGGCCGGCCCCGGGGAGTTCTGGCAGCTGCTGGAGAATGCGCGCAGCGCCGTCACGGATGTTCCCGCCGGCCGCTGGGAGGGAATCCCGGACGATATCCGCCCGCTGCGCGGCGGTTTCCTCGACGGCGTCGCGGACTTCGACCCGGAGTTCTTCGGCATCTCGCCGCGCGAGGCGGAGGCGATGGATCCGCAGCAGCGTCTCGTGCTCGAGCTCGGCTGGGAGGCGCTGGAGGACGCCCGCGTCGTCCCGGCCGCGCTGGCGGACACCCGTACCGGCGTCTTCGTGGGCGCCATCGCCAGTGACTACGCCGGGCTGGTCCACCGTCACGGTCTGAGCGCCGTCACCCGGCACACCCTGACCGGGCTGGCCCGCGGCGTCATCGCCAACCGGCTGTCCTACCTGCTGGGCCTGCGCGGCCCGAGCCTGACGGTGGACACCGCCCAGTCGTCGTCGCTGGTGGCGGTGCACCTGGCCTGCGAGAGCCTGCGCTCGGGCGAGTCGGAGCTGGCGCTGGCCGCCGGCGTCCACCTCAACCTCACCGCCGAGACGGCCGTCAGCGCGCAGCGCTTCGGCGGGCTGTCCCCGGACGGGCGGTGCTTCACCTTCGACGCACGGGCGAACGGCTTCGTGCACGGCGAGGGCGGCGCGGTCGTCGTGCTCAAGCCGCTCGCGGCCGCGCTCGCCGACGGCAACCGGATCCACGCGGTGATCCGCGGTAGCGCGGTCAACAGCGGCGGCGCCACCGCGGGCCTGACCGTCCCGAGCGCACGGGCCCAGCGGGACGTGGTGCGCGCGGCGGCCGGACGCGCCGGCGTCGACCCGCGCGACGTGCGCTACGTCGAGCTGCACGGCACCGGGACCGCGCTCGGGGACCCGATCGAGGCGTCCGCGCTGGGCGCCGCCTACGGGGCCGGCCGGCCCGCCGGCGACCCGCTGCTGGTCGGGTCGGTGAAGACGAACATCGGTCATCTCGAGGGTGCCGGGGGGATCGTCGGCCTGGTCAAGACGGTCCTGGCGATCACGCACCGGGTGCTGCCGCCGAGCCTGAACTTCGCCACGCCCAACCCCCGGATCCCGTTCGAGGAGCTGCGGCTGCGCGTGGTGACCGCCCTGCGGCCCTGGCCGCACGACGACCGGCCGCTGCTGGCCGGCGTGAGCTCGTGGGGTGTCGGCGGGACGAACTGCCACGTCGTGGTGGGCGAGGCGCCCACCACCCGGCCCACGGCGGCCGCGGCGGGTGGCGCCGCGGCGGGTGGCGTGGCCGCGGTGGGTGGGCC
>NZ_CAKKTM010000291.1 GCF_920888515.1 Protofrankia sp. CiP1_Cm_nod1
TGGCACCGCTGGATCCGGCCGGTCCGACGGCTCCGGCGCGGACGGGGCGGCGCCGGTGCTGTGGACGCTGTCCGCGCGCGGCGAGCCGGCGCTGCGGACGGCCGCGGCCAGGCTGCACGACGCCGTGTTCACCCGGCCGGACGCCCGTCCCGCCGACGTCGGGCTGTCGCTGGCGACCACCCGTACCGTCTTCGACCACCGTGCCGCCGTGGCCGGCACCGGCCGCGAGGCGCTGCTCGCCGGGCTGCGCGCTCTCGCCGCCGGCGAGCAGGCGCCGGGCGTGGTGTCCGCAGCCACCGCCGGGAACCCGGGTGGGACGGTCTTCGTCTTCCCCGGCCAGGGCTCCCAGTGGCCGGGGATGGCCGTGGCCCTGCTCGAGGCCTCTCCCGTGTTCGCGGCGTCGGTCGCGGCCTGCGCGGACGCGCTCGCCCCGTACGTCGACTGGTCGCTGCTGGACGTGCTGCGCGGGGTGGACGGCGCGCCCACCTTCGAGCGGGTGGACGTGGTGCAGCCGGCGCTGTTCGCGGTGATCGTCTCGCTGGCCCGGCTGTGGGAGTCGCTGGGCATCCGGCCCGACGCGGTCATCGGGCACTCGCAGGCCGAGATCGCCGCGGCGCACGTCGCCGGCGCCCTCACCCTGGACGACGCCGCCCGCATCGTCGCGCTGCGCTCCCAGGCGATCACGAAGATCGCCGGGCTGGGCGGGATGGTCTCGGTGCCGCTGCCCGCCGCCGTCGTCGAGGCCGACCTGGCCGATCTGGCGGACCTGGCCGATCTGGCGGACCTGGCCGATCTGCTCGGCGATCCGGCCGGCGGGAGCCCGGGCGACGTCTCGATCGCGGCCGTCAACGGCCCGGCGGCCACCGTCGTATCCGGGCGGCCGGCCGTCCTCGACCAGCTGCTCGCCACCTACCAGGCCCGCGGGGTCTCCGCCCGGCGCATACCGGTCGACTACGCCTCCCACTCCGCCCAGGTCGAGGCCATCCGCGACGACGTGGAGAGCCTGCTCGCGGGCATCACACCGCGTCCTGCGGACGTCGCCTTCTACTCGACGGTGACCGGCGGGCGGCTCGACCCGGCCGAGCTGACCGGCGACTACTGGTACCGCAACCTGCGCCAGCCGGTCCGGCTCGACGACGCGGTCCGCGCGGCGCTCGCCGACGGCCACCGCACCTTCCTGGAGTCCAGCCCGCACCCCGTCCTGACCATCGGCATCCAGCAGACCGTCGACGACGTCGCCGAACACGGCCCGGCCGCCGCGCCGAACACCGGCGCCGGCAGCGTCCCCGGGCACACCACCAAGGACACCGCTGGGCACGGCGACGAGGACACCGCTGGGCACAGCGACGGGAACACTGCCGGGAAGACGGCCGGCGGGTGGGACGCGGCGGCGGGGCCCGTCCTGGTCACCGGCACGCTGCGCCGCGACGACGGCGGGTGGGACCGGCTGCTGCTCTCCCTCGCCGAGCTGTACGCGCACGGCGTCACGCCGGACTGGCCCGCCGTGTACGGGCCGCACGCCCGCGTCACCGAGCTGCCCACCTACCCGTTCCAGCGGGAACGTTACTGGATCACCGCGCCGGCACACGCTGGTGCCCCGGCGCCGGGCCTGGCCGCCGGGCACCCGCTGGCCGACGCGGCGCTGCCCGTCGCCGGTGACGACAGCCTGCTGCTCACCGGGCGGCTGGCCACGGCCACCACACCCTGGCTGGCCGACCACACCGTCGCCGGCACCACGGTGCTGCCGGGCGCGGCGGCCGTCGAGCTCGCCCTGCACGCCGGGGCCCTGGTCGGCCACGGCCACCTGCGGGAGCTGACGTCGCACGCCCCGCTGGTGGTCCCGGACGGCGGTGGCGTCCGCTTCCAGCTCGTGGTGGGCCCGCCGGAACGCGACGACCCCGGCATCCGGCCGGTGACGCTGTACTCCCGCCCGGAGGACCCCCGCCCGGCCGCGGGACGGCCGGACCCCGCCCGACCAGGCGACGGCTGGCCAGGCGCTGGCAGCCCGGGTGGTGGAAACGCCCACCCCGGCGACAGCGCCTCCTGGGACGACGCCCGGGACATCCCCTGGACCCGCCACGCCAGCGGCCTGCTCACCCAGGCGCCGCCGGCACCGGCCCCGGACGACCTCGCCGGGCAGTGGCCGCCGGCCGACGCGGTCGGCATCGGCCTCGACGGCTTCTACGACCGGCTCGCCGACGACGGGTACGGCTACGGCCCGCTCTTCCGCGGCCTGCACGCCGCCTGGCGGCACGGGGACGACGTCCTCGCCGAGGTCCGGCTGCCCGCGGACGCCGCCGAGGCCGACGGCTACGGGCTGCACCCGGCCCTGCTCGACGCCGCCCTGCACGCGGTCGTCGGCCTGCTGCCCGGCCAGGGTGACGCCCTGCTCCTGCCGTTCGCCTGGACGGACGTCTCGCTGGCCGCCACCGGGGCGGCCGCGCTGCGGGTCCGCGTGCGGCCGACCGGCACGGGCACGGTGAGCGTGCACGCCGCCGACCCGGCCGGCGCCGCGGTGGTGTCCGTCGGCACGCTGGCGCTGCGGCCGGTCG
>NZ_CAKKTM010000292.1 GCF_920888515.1 Protofrankia sp. CiP1_Cm_nod1
CTGCTGCGCGGGCTGGTCCGGCCGGCCCGGCGGGCGGCGGGCACGGCGCCGGCGGGTGGCCGGTCGGCGCTGCGCGAGCGGCTCACCGGCCTGTCCGGGGCCGAACGTGACGCGGTCATACTTGAGCTTGTGCGTAGCGAAACCGCGAATGCTCTCGGCTATGCCGACGCCGACCCGGTCTCCGCCACCGGCGCCTTCGTCGAGCTGGGGCTGGACTCGCTCACCGCGGTCGAGCTGCGCAACCGGCTGGAGGCGCACACCGGCCTGCGGCTGCCGGCGACGCTCACCTTCGACCATCCGTCCCCGGCCGACGTCGCCGAGCTCATCGCCGGCCGGCTCGACTCCGCCGGGCCCGATTCCGCCGGGCGGGGGACGCCGTCGGCGCTGGCGGCGGGCGCGGGCAGCGGCGGGCCGTCAGCCGACGCCGTCGCCGCTGTCGGCGGGGGCATCGGCGGTCTGTACCGGCGGCTGTTCGACGCCGGGCAGATGAACGCCGCCGCGCAGCTGCTGGTCGTGGCGTCCAGCCTGCGTTCGACGTTCGACGAGGCGGACCGCCACGAGCACACCCCGCCCCCGCTGACCCTGGTGACCGGGCCGTCCCGGCCGAACATCGTCTGCTTCCCGGCGCTGTCGGCGCTGTCCGGCCCGCACGAGTACTCCCGGTTCGGCAGCCTGTTCCGCGACGAGCGGGACGTCCACGTGGTGCCGGCCCCGGGGCTGCCCACGGGCGACCTGCTCCCGGGCTCGGCCGCCACGCTGATCCGGATGCACGTGGACGCGGTCAGGCAGGTCGTCGGGGACGAGCCGTTCGTGGTCCTCGGCCGTTCGATGGGCGGCTGCGTGGCGAACTCGGTCGTCGCCGGCCTGGAGGCGGAGGGGATCTTCCCGGCCGGGCTGATCCTGGTCGACTCCTACCCGATCGACACCCCCTCCCGGCCGGGGATGGAGTGGTGGAACGCCGCCATGATCACCGCGCTGGTGGAGCGGTTCGACCGCTTCGACATCTCGACGCTGGACACCCGGCTGTCCACCATGGGCACCTACAACCGGATCTTCGGGGACTGGCAGCCGTCCGAGGTCCGTGCCCGCACCTTGCTCATCCGTGCGGAACAGCCGCTGGCCGGCACCCCCGCCGAGACGGCGGGCCGGCCGGACTGGCGGGCGTACTGGACACTCCCGCACGAGATCATCGACGTCCCCGGTGACCACTTCACCATCCTTGAGGAGGACACCGGGACGACCGTCGCCGCGGTGGCCAAGTGGCTGGCGTCGCTTGCCCAGGCGACCTGAGCGGCCCATGAACGGATCCAGCCCGCGCACCGGGGCCCGGCCCGCGCGTCCCACACCGCGCGTCAGCCGGGCACCGGACGGGCATCAGCCAGGCAGCGCGCGGGCACCGGCCAGGCATCGGGACCGGCCTCGCGGCGGACATCCCGGACGACCCACCCCGTGGACCAGAAGCAGCGTGATCGTTTTTCGCGCCGCCGACGGCCCCGGGTCACCAATAGATAACCAGCAGAGGGGACAAGCATGACACTTCCGGCAGTCGTCGTGACCGGCGCCGCCGCCGGGATCGGCCGGGCGACCGTGGAGCTGTTCGCCGAACGAGGCTACGGCGTCGTCGCCGTGGACCCCGACACGGCCGGCCTCGCCGAGCTCGAGGGCATCAAGAACGTCGTGACGCTCGAGGGCGACGTCTCCACCGAGAAGGCGAACGTCGAGGCGGTGCGGCTGGCCCTCGAGCACTTCGACCGCCTCGACGCCGCCGTCCTCAACGCCGGCATCGGCGGCGCGCCGCCGATCGAGGCCCCCGGGGCGATCGAGCAGCTCGACCGGGTCCACGCGGTCAACGTGCGCGGCGCGGCACTCGGCATCCGGGCCGCCGCTCCGGCGCTGCGGGCCGCCGGCGGCGGGGCCATCGTCGTGACGGCCTCCGGCGCCGGGCTGCGCGGCGACCCCTACACCTGGGCGTACAACGCCACCAAGGCGGCGGCGATCAACCTGGTGCGGTCGGCCGCGCTCGACTACGGCTACCAGGGCATCCGGATCAACGCGATCGCGCCGGGCATCACCCTCACCCCGCGCACGGCGCCGGTGAAGCACGATCCCCGGCTGTTCGCGAACATCAACCGGCGGATCCCGCTGCGCCGCTGGGGCGACCCGCGCGAGCAGGCCCAGGTGATCTGGTTCCTCGCGACCCCCGAGTCCTCCTACATCACCGGCGCGGTGATCCCCAGCGACGGCGGCCTCAGCGCGAGCAACGGCTTCCTGCTGCCCCCGACGTACGACGGTGAGCCGATGCAGTGACACCCACTGCGGGGGCACCCGGTTCGGGGACGCCCGGTGCGCCCGGTGCCGGTGCCGGGACACGCGTCCCCGGTGGATCCACCCTCAGCGGATCCACCGGGGGCCCCCGTCCACCACTACCCGGCGGATTCACGCACGGCGGATTCACGCACGGCGGATTCACGCCTGCCGCGTTCGTGCCGGCCGCATGCATGCCGGCCGCGGGCCCGGCACGCACGATGTTCACAACATTCATGACGTTCACGGCATTTATGAGAGGGAAAGATTTATGACCACCACTGACCAGCTCGCCGGGACGGCGGCGGCCGTCGCGACGGACAGCCTGGACAGTCTTCGGACGAACAAGACGATCGCCCGGCGCCTGTACGAGGAGATCGTCAACGAGGGCCGGCTGGAGTTGCTCGACGACTTCCTCGCCAAGGACGCCAGCCGGAGCACCGGCAGCGGCACGTTCGGCCGCGACAGCTTCGCCAGCCACGTCACCGAGCTGCGGCACAACGTCACCGACCTGAAGACCACCGTCACCGACATCGTGGCCGAAGGTGACCGGGTTGTCGTCTTCTGGCGTATCCAGGGCATCCACTCCGGCGAGGTCTGGGGCGTGCCCGGCACCGGGAACACCATCGACGGCACCAGCATCAGCCTGATCACGTTCCATGACGGCAAGGTCGTCGACTACGTCGTCACCCCGGACCGGCTCACCATCCTCCAGCAGCTCGGCGCGATCCCGGCATGACCCGCAAACTGTCGGCCGCCGACGTCGCCGAGATCCACCAGACCATCGCGCTGATCGCGCACGTGTACGACAACCGCGCGCTCGACGCCCTGCCCCTGCTCTTCACCGACGACGTCGAGATCGAGCTCGGCTACGGTGAGGGCGTCCAGCTGCGCGGGATCGACGCCGCCCGGGAGCTGTTCGGCCAGCGGCAGCCGGACGGGGCCGACCACCAGACGGTGAACACGCTGATCCTGACCGACCCGGACGGGACCGTGCGGACCCACAGCCGCTACATCGCGCTGCGGTCGGACGGGACTACCACCAACGGCGACTACCTGAGCATCGTCGTGCACACCGAGCGGGGCTGGCGGATCGCGTACTTCCGCAGCGTGCTGCGCTACCCCCTCGAGCCCGAGGCCGGCCCCCGGCCGACGGCGGTCACGGACGAGTGGCGGCTGACCGCCGACCGTCTCCCGGTGATCGTCGACTGACCCTCGCGGATCACGTCCAGCGCACCCCGCGCGGCCGGGCCCGGCCGTGGCGGCGAGCCGCCCGGCCCGTGCCGGGCCGGCCACCCG
>NZ_CAKKTM010000293.1:0-2192 GCF_920888515.1 Protofrankia sp. CiP1_Cm_nod1
CGGCCGGGCCCGGCCGTGGCGGCGAGCCGCCCGGCCCGTGCCGGGCCGGCCACCCGAGCCTCGCGGGGCGCGCCGGCCGTTTTCGTCCCGCCTCATCGCCCACCGCACTTCACCGCACTTCACCGCACTTCACCGCGTCCGCCATGCGTCACTGTTCGTCATTCACCGCTGTTCGCCACATATCGCTGTTCGTCATTCACCGTTGTTCGCCGAACCCGCCGGATGCGCCGGGGTTCGCCAGGAGGAGGCAGCAGATGACAGGGTTGACGGCTCGTCCCGAGGACGCCGTTGCCAGGATCGCTCTTCCCCGGCCCGCCGCCGACGACGACGTCCAGGCCGATCGGAGAGCCCCCGCGGCACGCCTGGCCCAGCTGCTGGACACCGGCTCCGTGACCGCCCTGCACCCCGCCGACGACACCGGCGTGCTCGCCGTGCGCGGGCGGATCGACGGCGCCCCCGTCCTCGCCTACTGCACCGACGCGACGGTGATGGGCGGCGCTCTCGGCCTCGGCGGCGCCCATCACATCGTCGACGCCATCGACACGGCGGTGCGCGAGGGCCGGCCGGTGATCGGGCTGTGGCACTCCGGCGGCGCCCGGCTCGCGGACGGGGTCGAGTCCCTCGACGGCGCCGGCCGGATGTTCGCGGCCATGACCCGGGCCTCGGGCCGGGTGCCGCAGATATCGGTGGTGCTCGGCCCGGCCGCCGGCGCCGCCGCCTACGGCCCCGCGCTGACCGACATCGTGATCATGTCGACGTCCGGCCGGATCTTCGTGACCGGCCCCGACGTCGTGCGCAGCGTGACCGGCGAGCAGATCGACATGGCGGACCTCGGCGGCGTCGACGCGCACGGCCGCCGCTCCGGGGTCGTGCACGTCACCGTCGACACCGAGGACGACGCGTTCGTCCGGGCCCGCCGGATCACCGGCCTGCTCACCCGCCCCGGCCGTTTCGACCCGGACACCGTGGACGACGGCCGGGACCTGCGCGAGCTGCTGCCCGCGACGGCGCGGCGCGCCTACGACGTCCGCCCGCTGCTGCTGGAGATCCTCGACGGCGCCGGGCCGTGGAACGCCTTCGAGGAGCTGCAGCCCCGCTGGGCACCCAACATCGTCATCGGCCTCGGCCGCCTCGGCGGGCACACGGTCGGAGTCGTCGCCAACAACCCGATCCGCAAGGGCGGCTGCCTGGACTCGCTGAGCGCGGAGAAGGCCGCCCGGTTCGTGCGCATGTGCGACGCGTTCGGCGTGCCGCTGCTGGTCGTCGTCGACGTGCCCGGCTACCTGCCCGGCGTCGGGCAGGAGTGGGACGGTGTGGTCCGCCGGGGCGCGAAGCTGCTGCATGCCTTCGCCGAGGCGGTGGTGCCCCGCGTCACCCTGATCACGCGGAAGTCCTATGGCGGGGCGTACATCGCGATGAACTCCCGTTCGCTGGGCGCGACCGCCGTCTACGCCTGGCCGCAGGCCGAGGTCGCCGTCATGGGGGCGGAGGCCGCCGTCGGCATCCTGCACCGCCGGAAGCTGGCCGCCGCCGCGGACGACGAGCGGCGCGAGGAGCTGCGCGCCCAGCTCGTCGCCGAGCACCAGCGGGTCGCCGGGGGTGTCGACCGCGCCCTGTCCCTCGGCGTCGTCGACGAGGTCATCGACCCGGCCCGCACCCGCCGCACCCTCGCGCGGACCTTCGCCACCGCGGCCGAACACCCCGCCGCGGACGAGCGCCTCACCACGGCCGGCCCCCGCGGCGGCCACAACAACATCCCGCTGTAACCGGAGCCCCCGGCAGGCATGTTCCCGGCAGGCATGTTCCCGGCGAGCGGCCCGCCGGGAACATGCCTCGGGACGACGGCCGGGAATTTCCCCGGCCGGCGCCCCGGAACCCACGCTGGCACCGGCCCGGATCCGGCCGGGCCGGATCCGGGCCGGCCGGAATCAGTCCGGGAAAATCAGCCGGAAGAGCCCGATCACCGGTTTTTCCACCGGTCTCACGATAGGTCCTGCCACCGGTTTCACGATTCTTGCTGCGGGTCCTCCGAGCCACCGAACGGTTGCCGTGGCCCACCGAACGGTTCCGCTGGCTGGCTGAAATCCCTCGTCTCACCGCCCTGCTCCGCTTCGGCACCCGGCTGCCCGCCTGCCTCCGCCGTGGCCGGCCCGCTGCCCTCACCCTGGGCCTCGGCGCCCGGCCGCGTCCCC
>NZ_CAKKTM010000293.1:2382-6086 GCF_920888515.1 Protofrankia sp. CiP1_Cm_nod1
GCTCTCGGCCTGCGCGGCCTGCCCGGCCTGCGCGCCCGGCACCGTGACACCGACGAGTTCGCGCAGCCGCGTCTCGACGTAGGGCTCGGTGTGGTGCGACCTGTCGGCGATCCGCCGTACGAGATCGTTGACGCTGGTGGCGGCCTCCAGGTCCGCGATGCTGACCTGGACGAACTGATCGAGGATCTGGTGGCGGATCTGCTCCCAGTCCCCCCGCAGCCGCTGCTCCAGCTCCTGCGCCTGCTGCTGCTCCATACGATCGCCTCCACCGCGAGCCAGCTATTTGTAGGAATAAAACTACTTCGCTACCAGGCGGCGTCAACTCGAGACAACAGATACATCAGCACCCCGTTCCCGACACGCCAGCCGTCCTATTCCGCCGGAATACCACGACCTGGCCGATGTCCGCCGCGACGGATGTACCGGAACAAGCCATCTTTTTTTCCGAACAAAAGGACCGGCCCGCCGCCCCGCCATCCCGACTCACGATCCCCGACTCACGTCGTGTGGCCCACGATCCCCGGCCCACGATCCCCGGCCCACGTCGTGTGGCCCACGTCCGATTTCACGGCCCCTTCCGGCTTTTACCGACTCGCGCCCGGCCGCCAAGCGCGCGCCCGACACGGCAGCGGCCCCACCCATACCGGATCCCGCTGATCGCCGATCGCCGATCGCCGGCGACAGCGACAGCGACAGCGACAGCGACAGCGACAGCATGAGTTGACAAGGTTAAGTTGACGCTGGCAACCTTCGTCCATGAAATCGGCAGGACGGACGAGGGCGCGCCGGGGTGAGGGCGGCCGGCTGGCCGAGGAGATCCTGTTCGCGGCCGAGGCCCTGCTGGTCGAGACCGGGGACGAACAGGCCGTCACCGTACGCGCGGTCGCCCGCCGGGTCGGCGTGACGACGCCGTCGGTCTACCTGCACTACGCCGACAAGGCCGCGCTCCTTGACGCCGTCTGCCTGAAGATCTGGGGCGACCTGGACGAACGGCTGACCGCCGCCACCGTCGGCGTGGCGGACCCGCTGGACGCCCTGCGCCGGGGCGGCATGGCGTACGTCCGGTTCGGGCTCGACCATCCCGTCCAGTACCGGCTGCTGATGATGGGCCGCCCCCTCGCCCGTGACGAGGGCTGCGCAGCCGGCGCGGCCGGGCCGGCCGGCGCGCCCGCGTCGACGACGGCCGCCCGGGCGGCGCTGCGGCAGATGATCCGGGCGGTCCAGGACTGCGTGGACGCCGGGGTGTTCCACGGGGAGACGCGCCCGCTCGCGCTGAGCCTGTGGGCCGCCGTCCACGGCTGCGTGTCGCTGCTGCTGAGCAAACCCGAGCTGGACTGGCCGCCGCTGGAGGACTTCGTCGACCACACCGTGCGGATGGCCGGGCTCGGCACCGCGCTGATCAGCCGTGTCACCGTCCCCGGCGGCAGCTACAGCAGCGCGGCCATCGCCACCGAACTCGACAGGACCGTCGACCGCCTCCACCACCACCGGCAGGAGCAACAGTGAGCAACCCAGCGGTACCGACCACCACCGCCGAGGCAACGGCCGGGCCACCAGCCGGGCCAGCGGCCGGGCCACCAGCCGGGCCAGCGGCCGCGCCGTCGGTGGCCCTTGGCGGGAAAGCGGCGCCGGCGCCCACCGACGCGCCGCGGGCGCCGAGGAGCGGGCGTGCCCGCGCGGTCCTCGCCATCTCCTCGATCGGGGTGTTCGTCGTCTTCCTGGACGCGACCATCGTCAACGTCGCGTTCGAGTCGATCACCAGGAGCTTCCACACCACGACCGCGGGCCTGGCCTGGGTCCTCAACGCCTACGCGCTGGTCCTCACCGCGCTGCTCGTCCTCGCCGGGCGGCTGGCCGACCAGCTCGGCCGCAAACGGCTGTTCCAGATCGGGCTGATCGGGTTCGCGGTCACCTCCGCCGCCTGCGGGCTGGCGTCCGGCACCGCCGTTCTCGTCGCCGCCCGGGCGCTGCAGGCGGTGTTCGCCGCGATCCTGGTGCCGTCGTCGCTGGCCCTGCTGCTCCCCGAGTTCCCGCCCCAGAAACGCTCAGCCGTGATCGGGATCTGGGGCGCGATGGGCGGGCTCGCCGCGGCCAGCGGGCCGATCCTGGGCTCACTGCTCGTCCAGTACCTGTCCTGGCGCTGGGTGTTCCTGGTCAACGTGCCGATCTGCCTGCTGGCCGCGCTCGTCGGCGCACGGGTGCTGCGCGAGAGCCGGGACGAGGGCGCCACCGGCATCCCCGACCCGTTCGGCGTCATCCTCGTGACGGTGGCGCTCGGCGCTGTCGCGCTCGGCATCGTCGAGGGGCCGGAGTGGGGCTGGGACGACCCCCGCGTCATCGGCGCGTTCCTCGTCGCCGCGGCCGGCCTGCCGCTGTTCGTCGTCCGGACACGGCACGCCGCCCGGCCGGCCGTCGACCTCAGCCTGTTCCGGGTCCGCTCCTACAGCGTGGCGAACGCCGGGATGCTGACATTCGCCACCGCCTTCTTCGCCATCACCCTGGCGAACATCATCTTCCTGCAGACGGTGTGGCACTGGTCGGTGCTGCGCAGCGCCCTCGCGGTGACCCCGAGCCCGCTGCTCGCCGGCGTCGCCGCTCCGCTGGCCGGCGCGCTGGCCGACCGTTTCGGCCACCGCGCGGTCCTCGTCCCCGGCGCGCTGTCCTTCACCGCGGCGATGCTGCTGTTCGCCACCCAGGTCGGTGCCACCCCGCACTACGTCACCGAATGGCTGCCGGCGGCCCTGCTCACCGGTGCCGGCATCGGGCTGACCCTCCCCACGCTCGGCAGCGCGGCCGCCGCGTCGCTGCCGCCGGCCCGGTTCGGGATCGGCAGCGCCATCAACTCCTCGTTCCGGCAGCTCGGCGCCGTACTCGGGGTGTCGGTGTTCGTCGCCGTCCTCGGCACCCCGTCCCCCGCCTCCGCGCTCGACGCCTTCCAGCACGTCTGGTACGTGATGGCCGGCGTCGCCGCCCTCTCGGCCCTGCTGTGCGCCGCCATCCACACCCGCCCACACCGCCCGAACCACCCGCAGCAGGCACAACCAGTACACCAGCCACAACCGGCGCACCAGCCGCAACCGGCGTGACTGGTCGCAACCGGCGTGACTGGTCGCGATCACGCCGGACTCATGACCTCCTGCCCCCACCCGCTACCAGCCCGAGGACATCATCTGGAGGTGTCCAACGGAACAGGGACTCTTGAACCGGCTTCTTGGCCCGCTCCGGCCGGCATGCTGCCGGGTCGGGGCCGGCAGCGGCGCCCGGGGCATCGGGGCCGGGTTGCCGGATGGGCCGTCGCCGCCGGGGTTACGCTGATCGTCGCAGGGAGGCGTCGGCGGGTGACGGCGTTGGCAGGGTGACGGGGACGGTGTGGACGAACGACAGGGGAACGGCTCGGCAGGCCGAGTAGACACGGTCCCGTCCGCGGACGCTGCGTTACGCGCCTGGGCGGCTGTGCATGCCCGCACGGTGGGCCGCACGGGTGATCCCGCGGGAGTCCCGCCCCGGCCCGACGGCGCGCGGCCGGCCGGGCCGGCTCCCCGCTGGGACCAGCCGTGGGCGCCGGGCGAGGTGACCATCACCGAACCCCCGACCATTCTGCCCGGCCACACCGGCCCGGTCGGGTCGGTGGCGTGGGCGACCGGTGGGGACGGCCGGCTCCTACTCGCCACCGCCAGCCGGGACGGGACGGCGCGGGTGTGGGA
>NZ_CAKKTM010000294.1:0-4323 GCF_920888515.1 Protofrankia sp. CiP1_Cm_nod1
GGGACGGGACGGTGCGGGTATGGGCGGTGGGCGTGCCGCCGCCACAACCGGGTGTGCCCGCGCGGCTCGACCCGGCCGAAGCGCCACTGCGGACCGCGGCAGCCGGGCTGGTCCTGCTCGGCGCCGGCGGGCTGTGGCCCCCGCTGTCCCTGCTCGCGGACCTGGTCACCCTCACCGGCAGCCCCACCACAACACCCGCCCTCACCAACACCGCTCCCACCACCCACCAGCCGGCACCTCCCACACACAGAGACACCCCAGGGCATCCACCCGACGGAGACAGCCCGGAGCTGTACAACCCACGGCTGCGCACCCTGGCCACCCACCCCGGCATCCACCGGCTACGCGCCCTGGCCTGGCCGCCAGCCGCCCGCATCGGCCTCGCCGCCCTCCTCGCCGCCGGCCTCCCCCCCGACCCCCGCTACACCCCCCCAGCCGGCAGCACCCCCACCAGCCGGCACCACACCCTGACCACCGCCCTACACAGCCCCGCCCTACACAGCCCCGCCCAGCCGCCGGCCGGCCCCCTCGACCCCCGCCACCTCGCCCAGCCCCCGGCAGCCGCCCTCGACCCCCGCCACCTCGACCAGCTCACCACCACCGCCACCAGCATCACCCCCCGACTGACCGCCCTGCTCACCCTCATCGGCCCCACCGCCGTCGCCACCGACCCCACCCTCCCGCTACGCCTGCGCCACCGCGCCCCCGCCATGCCACCCCTACCCAGCCACCACCACACCCTCCTGACCGCCACCACCACCCTGCTCACCACCTCGGACAGCCGGGGGCAGGCCGCCATCAGCCGGCACACCCCCGCCACCACCGGCCTGACCCACCACGGCACCCCCCACCAGCTCCTGCCCTCCCAACACGCCCTGCCCGACGACCTGTTCACCCTCCACCTCGCCCGCGGCGACCTCCTCTACCGCCACCACACCACCACCCCACCATCCCCACCCCACCCGGTCACGATCATCCTCGACACCAGCCCCCCCACCTACGGACCCATCGAAACCCTCCTCCGGCTGACCGCCCACCTCCTGACCACCACCCTCTGGCACACCGGCACCCACCCCACCCTGATCACCCTCGACCAGCCCACCCTCGCGCTCCCGCTCACCAGCCCGGCCGACCTCGCCGCCATCTGGACCAGCCGCACCCTGCACCCCCCCGACCTGCCCACCGCCCTACGCACCGCGGAACACACCCCCCAGCCCACCACCGTCCTGCTCACCCACCACCACCTCCCCACCGACCACCCCCTCCCGCTCGGCCCCCACCTGCGCCTGCTGACCACCCACACCCCCGGCGACGAACCCCCCACCCACCCCGGCCAGACCAGCAACCGAACCAGCAACCGAACCAGCGGCCGAACCGGTGGCACCCGCCGAACCAGCCACAACCAGACCAGCAACCCCCGCCGAGCCAGCGGCACCCGCCACGACAGCCCCGACCAGCACCGTCCCCACCACAGCCGCGGCCCCGACGGTCGCTACCACCACCACCTCCCACCCCACCCCGACCCGGTCACCCTCGCCGCCGCCATCCACGCCCTCCTCGCTCCCACAACCCGGGCAGCCGTAGGTGGAAACCGCTACTGACACAACGTTTTCCACCTACGGTCGCGGAACCCGTAGGTGGAAAACGCTGCTGCCATGACGTTTTTCACCTACGGCTGGAGGTATCCACGGGACGGCGGCGCGCTTCCTCCACATGACCGTGGAAGACATCACCGTCCGGAAGGGCCGGCAGCGCACCCCGCCACTGCGCGGTGCCGCTCTGCGCCACTGCGTGGTGCCGCTCTGCCGGTTGCTCCGTTGCGCCAGCCCGGAGATAGACTAAGTTCATGGCTAAGCCCACTATCCAGGTCGGCGTGCACGAGGCGAAGACCCGGCTGTCCGAACTGCTGCGCGCCGTGGCGGCAGGTCAGGAGGTCGACATCCTGCGCAGCGGCAAGCCGGTAGCCAAGATCATCCCGTTCGCCCCCCGGAGCATGCGCGAGATCGGCGTCGACGAGGGGCGGTTCACCGTCCCCGACGACTTCGACGCCCCGCTGCCCGACGACATCGAGGACAGCTTCTACCGGTGAGCCGCTATCTGATCGACACGCAGGCATGGCTCTGGTCGCTCGCCGAGCCGCGGCGCCTGCGCGCGGACACCCGTGACCTGCTGGCCGACACCGCCAACGAGATCCTGCTGTCGGCCGCCAGCGGCTGGGAGATCTCGATCAAATACCGGCTGGGCAAACTGGCCCTCCCCGAACCGCCGCGCAGCTACGTGCCGGACCGGATACGGCGCACGGGCGTGACCCCGCTCGCGATCGAGCACGACCACGTGCTGCGGGTGGCGGCGCTGCCGGACCATCACCGGGATCCCTTCGACCGGCTCCTGGTAGCGCAGGCACAGGCACTGGACGTCCCGTTGATCACCGCGGACGGCCGGCTGTCGGCCTACGAGGTGAAAACCCTCCCAGCCTGACCCGTAAGCCGCCCGGCTTACCCCCATTTGGGGCGATGCCGAAGGCATCCGAGGTACCGACCCTCAGCCACGTGCTCGGGAAAGAAAAGCGATCACGATAACGAGTGCTCAAGTGGTTGCTCTAACAGCCACTTGAGCACTCGTTCCGGTGTGGGAGGGCCGCAAGGCGGCCGTTGGTCACGGGGAGTCTCTGTGGGAGGTGCGGGTTCCGTTACGGCGGGCGGCGCGTTCGTAGAGGTGGGCGGCGCGCAGCGGGTCGCCGTGGCGTTCGTGGAGCTCCGCGGCGCGGGCCCAGTCGTCCGCGAATTCGGCGTCGAGGGCGTCGTTCAGCCAGGTACGCGGTGCTGAGGGGGCCTCCGGTGCGCGGCTGCGCAGTTTCTTCCACAGCTCGCGGGCGCGTTGCAGGCCACCGGCGGGTGGTTGCGGTGCCGGCTCGGGCTCGGGCTCCGGTGGGCGTGGGGTGGCCTGCGCGTCGACGTCCGCCAGCGCCGCTTCGATCTCCGGGGGGAGCTGGAGGTCCAGCTGCGGGCCGGGGCCGGCCCACAGCGTCCACACCGGGTGGCGGGTGCGCAGGTCGAAGGCGACGGCCCGGTCCGGCAGCGCCACCACGGCGACGTCGTCCCCGGCGCCGAACAGGGCCCGGCGGGCGCTCGGGGGCAGCCGCGGGCGCGTCCGGTAGCCGACCGGCAGGAACAGCGGGCCGGGCCCGAGGCGGTACAGCGGCTCACCGACCGGCAGCCGTTCGAGCAGGCCGCCGGGGGCCAGCAGCAGATGCCTGTCCCGGCCGCGGACGACGAACGCGGTCTCGGCGAGCGGATGCCCTTCCAGCAGCAACGGGACGGCCGTGAGATCGTCGTCGTCGAGCAGCGCCGCTTCGGCGTCGGCCTCGCTGGTACGGGCCGGGACGATCGCGACCGCCCGCCCCTCCAGCCGCAACGACGCGCTGCCCGCCGCTGGTGACGTGCCGGCCACCGCCGATGCGACCGGGTCCGGAGCCTCCAGCGGGTAGTCGTCGGCGAGCCGGACGAGCGTGGCCGCGTCCGTGGGCTCACCGAGACCGGCCAGCCGCCAGCAGCCGAAGGAGGCGTCGGCCAGCACCCACGTGCCGGCGTCCACCAGGTCGGCGAGCAGCGGGTCGGGCAGCGCGGACGCCATGGCGTGCTGGACCAGCAGCGCGTCGCCGGTCACCCGGCAGACCAGCACGAACGGGTCATGATCGAGCGCAGTCAGCAACGACGCGGGCAACGGCTCCCCCGACGCCGACGCAGGCACCCTGGAGCTCTGCCCGTACACCCAGGAGGTTCTGGAGCCTGTCACGGACAGTCGTAATTCGATGGCAACTCGTCCGCCATGGGACGCCCCGGTGACGGCCCTTCCCGCCCTCCGCCCGCCGTTGGCGGCGGACCATGATGCCCCGGCGACGCTCTCTCCCGTCCCTCGCCCGCCACCGGCGGCGGACCATGACGGCTCGACGACGGCGCCAGGCCCCGAGCTGGCAGATCCCGAGGCCGGAGCGCTCCGCCCGAGCTCGCCCGGCGGCTGGCCAGACCCCGAGCCGACAGGCCCCGAGCCGACAGACCCCGCACCCGTGGCAGCGGTGGGCTGCGCGGCTTCGTCGAACAGCGGGACGAGCCGGACCGGCCGGTACCGCACGTCCAGCCCCAGCTCCAGAGCACGTTGGACGACCCCGCCGGCCCGCGAGCCCGCCACCAGCACCACCGCCTCGGTGGACGGGCCGGCCGCCACCGGGTGGAGCCCGGCCGTCCGCACAACCTCGACAACGCTCACCGGCCGGAGCCCGGCCGCCGGCACCGACCCACGACCATCGTCCGCCGAGGCCGCCGA
>NZ_CAKKTM010000294.1:4735-9234 GCF_920888515.1 Protofrankia sp. CiP1_Cm_nod1
TGTGGCCGGTGTGGCCGATGGTGGTGCGGCTGGCGACCGGGCCGGTGGCACAGGTGGCGGCGCGCTCGGCGGGGCACCCCAGCCACGGTCGGGCAGGAGGCGTTCGTCGGCACGGACGTACAGCCGGCCGTGCGCGGTCGACGCCAGCTCCCGGCCCAGGTCGAGGACCATGTCAGCAGCCACCCACCAGTCCCCGGCCGGACGGGTTCCGCCGCTTCCCCCCGGGCCGGATCCGCCAGCCCTGGCCGGGCCGGATCTATCCGTCCTGGCAGGGCCGGATGCTCCGGCCGAGGCGGATCCGTTCGTCCGGGCCGAGGCGAATGCCCCGGTCGGAGCGGATCCATCGGCGCCGGACGGGCCGGATGCCCCGGTCGGGGTGGACGTCCCGGTCGGGGTGGACGTCCCGGTCGGGGTGGACGTCCCGGTCGGGGTGGATCCGTCGGAGCGGAGGAACTGGAGGCTCTCGCCATGCCCGGTCGCCACAAGCGAGCCGGCGAACACGAGTGCCGCGGACGCGGAGCCGAACCTGCCGGCAAGGGACACCACCGGCGCCGGGCCGGCGAAAGAGGCAGCCACCATCTCGGCCGGCCCAGCCGTCACGTCCGCCGCCCGGGCCGCCGGGCCGGCCGCCCCGGGCGGACCAGGCGGACCAGGCGGACCAGGCGGACCAGGCGGACCGGGCGGACCGGGCGGACCGGGCGCCCCCGCCGCCCCCGCCGGCGAAACCGGCCCATTCCAGCCGGCGTCTCCAATGCCCCCGGAGCCCCCGGAGCCGTCCGGGCCAGTCGTGGCCGTCGGCGGTGACCATGGTGCCGGCCTGTTCCCGTCACCCGCACCCGCGACCGGGCCCGCGACCGGGCCCGCGGCCGGAGGCGATGGGGGCGAGGATGCCGGCGGGCCGGCGGCGGGCGGCGGGCCGCCGGGCTCCGCTGTCTGCGGAGCCGGAACCTCCTCCGACGGGATCTCCTGCACGTCGAAAGGGCGCCGGCGTCGCCCCTGGCCGGACGCCGGGCCGTCAGAACCAAAAGCCATCGGCTACCCTCGCGGAAGTGCTGGTCGTGGGCCCGGCGGCGCAACGGACGGCCCGGCGGGGACGGACGGCCCACCCGGAGCAAACGGCACGCGGCCGCCGGACGGGCCGGCGGCGGCCCTGGCGAGAGCCGGGCCGGCAGCGGCCGGGGCGGTGGTGGCTGGTGGGGTAGCGGCCGGGACGGCCGGCGGCAGGACCAGTTCGGTGCGCAGGACCCGCAGCGACCACTCGGCCCAGCGTTGCTCCGCGCCGGCGCGCCGCCCCCGCACGGCCGCGGCGAAGACGAGCGCGACCTGGTCGTAGCGGTGCGCGGCCTCGGCCAGCGCGACCGCCCACTGCTCGACCCGCAGGCCGGCCGCGGCCACGGGCCACAGCGGCTCGGCGACTGGCGGCTCGGCCAGCACCGCCTGGACGTCGGCGAGCACGGGCAGGACGCGCCGGGCGGGCAGCCCGTCGGCGACATCGCAGCGAGCCAGCACCAGCCGCCGCGACAGGACGTCGAACACCGACGCGACCGCCGGCTCCCCCATCCTCCCGACGGCGCCGGGCACCATCCCGACAGCACCAACCACCGATCCGGCGAGACCGATCGCCGTCCCGACAGCGCTGGGCACCGACCAGGCAGAATCGACCACTATTCCGTCAGCGCCAACCACCGACCCGGCAGAACCGGCCACCGACCCGACAGCGCCAACCACCGACCCGGCGGGACCGGCCACCATCTCGGCGGTCCCAACCACCGACCCGGCAGAACCGGCCACCATCTCGGCGGTCCCGACCACCGATCCGGCGGGAGCGGCCACCGGCCTGGCCGAACCAGCGGGCACGTCCGCCGCCGTGACCACCGAACCGGCCGTACGCCCGGCCGCCGCCGGCCCAGCCGTCATCTCAGCCGGCTCAGCTGTCGCGTCCGCCGCCCGGGCCGCCGGGCCGGCCGGCCCATATGAACCGGACAAACCGAATATTCCAGACAGTCCGGGATCGGGATCGGCTGACAGCGACGCGCGGGCGGCGGCCGGGTCGTCCAGGTTGTGGACGAGCAGCCAGGCGGCGACGTGGACGAGGCCGGCCGCGGTGTAGTCGGCGGCCGCGTCCCGGTACCGGCCGGTCCGGATGGACAGCTCCGCCGCCCGCTGGAAGGAGCCGGCGTCCCGGTAGCAGCGCGCGGCCTCGACGGTATGCCCCGCCCGCAGGTAGCAGTCCGCGGCCCGCTCGAGCAGCACATGGTCAGTCATGAAGCCGCTGCCCTCGTTCGGCCCGTCCGGTCGACGGCTCCTCCTCGGCGGGCCACTGCCTGGCCTGCTGCTCCTGACCCACCTGCCGCTCCTGGAGCAGCGGTACGGGCTGCGGGGCCTCCTGCTCGATGAGGGCGTTGTTCTCGACGATGCGGGCGACGTCGGCGGTGATCCGGTCGTGGCGGGCGTCGTGGTCGGCCGCGGGCGCGCCTTCGCTGGTGTCCTCGACGCGGAACACCTCGACCTCACCGGTGTCGGCGCGGTAACGGAACTTCACCCGGACCCGCATGCCTCACCCCCCGAATCCCGTAATCAATAACACGTGGCCCGCCAGCTCATAGCCTGTGGTTCATAGCTCGCGGTTCATGGTCCTGGTTCGTGGTTCGTGTCCGTGGTTCGTGGTTCGTGTCCGTGGTTCGTAATCCGGAATCCAGGATCTGAAATCCGCGGTCCGTGGCCCGAAGTCGGGAATCCGGCCGGGCCGTCAGATCCGCAGCTCGAATTCGATGTCGAGGACGCCGTCGTTCTCCGACCAGGTGATGCCCTCGGCGCGCCGGGCCCGGGCGTAGGCCAGGATCGCGTCCCGGTAGGCGCCGGCCAGCGCCTGGTGGAAGATGTTGCGCCCCTGAATACCGACGGTGACCAGCCGAGTGGCGGCCTCCCGGCGCAGCTCCTCGACGCGGGCAGCGGCGGCCTCGGCCAGGGCGGTGTCCGCGCGGGCCGAGGCGGTGGCTTCCACGGCGGCGCCCTCGGCGGTGTCGGCCCGCTGCCGGGCGGCGGCGAGCAGCGCCTCGACCTGGGCGTCGACAGCCCGCTCGGCGTTGCGCGCGGCCTCCCGGTGGGCGTACCGCTGCGTCCGGCCGCCGTAGTTGTCGTCGTAGTAGACGCCTTCGCCCTCGGCCTCGACGGTTTCGGCGAGCTGCCCGCGGACGACCGCGCTGGCCTCGCCGGAGGCCGTCACCTCGGCGACGGCCTCCGCAACGATCTCCAGTTCGCGGGTGGCGGGATGGTAGATCAGCCAGCCGCCGTCGAGGGCGTGCCGGAACGACTCGCCGTCACGTTCCCACCCGGCGGTGCGGGCGAGGACGCCGGTCAACGCGGCCAGGGTGGGCGCGCCGATGCCGGCGGCCAGCGGCTCGCGGACCCGGGCGTCGCCGGTGGCCTGCCCGCGCCGGGTCACCTGGCGGCGGATCTCCTGCTCCCAGGCGTCGCTGAGGTCACGGGTGGCGCGGACGCGGACCCGGCGCGGGTTACACATCGACCAGCTCCTCCTCGGCGAACCGTTCCCGGTAGATGGTGATCGTCTCCCGCTGGTGGCGTTGGACGTCGGTGAGCAGGTCACGGGCGTCGGGATGGTCGCGGCGCAGCTCCAGGACGAGCCGCTGGCCGCGTCGCAGCAGCTCCCGGAACTCCTCGGCGCGGGACGCCTCCTCCCGGCGGCCGGCCAGCTCGGCAAGATCGATCCGCAGCTCGCCGAGGCTGCGCACGGTGCGGCCGGGCTGGTCGACGGGCACTCCGGCGTCGGCGACGATCCGGCGTATCGTCTGCTCGTCCCGCGGGTCGGTCCACAGGTGCACGAGCGGGGCGAGGTCGGCGAGTTCGGCGGCGGCACGGCCGGCGAGCAGCGCGCGGGCCGCGAACGTCTTCTGCGCCTTCACCGCCCGCCGGTCGGAGAAGACGACGCCTTCGGCGCGCAGCGAGCGCACGATCCGGGCGAACGGCCCGCGCACGGCGGTCAGGTCGATGTCGGCGACGGCGCGCTGGAGCCGGCCGAGGTCGGCGAGGCCGAACCCGGCCCGGGTCCGCCCGGCCGGGCCGTCCGCCGCGGCCGCCCCGTCCGCCACCGCGTTGATCAGCTCCTGTTCGCCACGCCAGCCGAGGGTGAGGACGTCCTCGATGTCGTCGTCGGGGACGTAGTCGAGCCGACAGCGCAGCAGGAACCGGTCGCTGAACGCGGCCAGCACCGGGTCGTCCGGAATGTCGTTGGACGCCCCGAGCAGCGTGATCAGATTGGCACCGACCGCCTGGGTGCCGTTGTGGAAGGTCCGTTCGTTGATGAGGGTGAGCAGGGTGTTGAGGATCGCCGAGCTGCCCTGGAACACCTCGTCGAGAAAGGCGATGTCGGCCTCGGGCAGCATGCCGGCGGTGTTCACCTGGTAGACGCCCTCGGTCTGCAGCCGCCGGATGTCGATCGGCCCGAACAGCTCGGCCGGTTCGGTGAACCGGGTCAGCAG
>NZ_CAKKTM010000295.1:0-2289 GCF_920888515.1 Protofrankia sp. CiP1_Cm_nod1
GTCGGATCGCCTGCCGGTGCCGCGCGCGGCGGTGCGCTGCGCGAGCCGCCGCAGATAGGACGCTCCGACCCCGAGGATCGCCGCCGCCTCCCGCAAGGTCAGGACATCATCCTGCCCCTGCCCCGCCGTCGACGGGGTGCCGATGGCCGACGGGGTACCGAGGGTGGCCCGACCGGCCGACCCGGCCGCGGGCAGCACCGGCAGTCCGGTGCGGGCGTGCAGCCCGCACAGCAGCCGCTGTAGGTGCACCGGATCGACCTGGCCGCGCAGCCCGAGCAGATCCGCGCCGGAACCCCGCGCCCGCCCGCGAGCCGTCCCGGCGCTGTAGTAGCCCGCAGGGCCGTGGCGGACGGTTTCGGATGCGGTCGGGGTGCCGTGGACGTAGTCGACGACCCGCCGGGCCGCCGCGGCAACATCGGTAAAGTCCCGGGCCCGTAACCCCAGCACCTTCACCGTGGCAATCACTGTTCGTCATCCGTCATCATGGACATCTCATTCCGCGCATACGGCACCGTGCTCCGGCCCGGAATCCGGTGGCACGTCGACACGCGAAAGCCCGCGTCCCTCGCTGGGTGAATCAGACCGGTCGAACCGGAACCGGCATCGGAAACAGAACCGGTCGCATCGGCGATGACATGTCATCGCCGCGCTCATCGCGGCTGTCATCGCGGCTGGTCGGCGGCCGTGCCGGCATGGGCGTGGTCTGCCCATGCCGGCGGGGTGTCGCCCTCCCGGATCCAGAGCGGGCCTGGGAGCGGGCCGGTTATCGTCGGGTCCCGTGGATGAGCCGCCGGTGTTCGTGGGGTCCTCCGACATCGCCGTCGTCCTCGGCCTGACCCGGCAGGCCGTCGACCGCCGACTGCGGATCGATCCCGTCGCCCCCGCGCCGGCCGCGACGGTCAATCGCACCCGGACCTGGGGCGGCACCCGGGTGTGGTGGCGCGCGGACATCGACCGCTGGCTCGGCGGCCCCAACCCGGACCGCTGGACGTCCCTGCCCGGCCAGGCCCGCTGACTCCGAGGACCGCGCGGCACGTCCGTCCCAGCCCCGCCCGGTCACAGACCAGTCGATCATGATCTGGTGGTGAGTCGTGCGGTTTCCCGGTGGTCGGTAGCACGGGTGCGCGGAGACGGGACCGGTTTCTCCGGTCAGAACCGGTGGAACACGCCGTCCGAGTGGCGTGCCCGATCCGCGAATACATCCACTGTGGGCTGCGATGACACGTCATCGCGTAGTTCCCGGACGGCGAAACCGGGGTGTATCAAACGGCACCGGGTGGCACGAAATCCGTAAGGGACATATGACGGTGTCGCGCACAGCGCGACACCGTCGAGGAGCGTTTTCGTTCGAATATTCGCGAGCTGCCTTTGGCGGGGTTCATGGGATGTTTCAAGATCTGAAGTGTTGTCGCTGGACGGCTCCACGGTCGCAGGTGGGCGCCGGCGCACGTGTGGAGATGCTGACGTCGATCGGATCATCCGCTGCCGGCCGCCGTGTCTCATCGGAGTCCGCGGTCGCAGCGGATCCGGTTTCCCCGCGTCGTATGTCGCACGCGAAGGGACGGCGGCACCGGCTGATCGATTTACTGCCACGATCATAACGATCGCGGATCGTTAGCTGTCAGTATCGGTGTGTAGCCATTGACGGTCCCTGCGCTTCGGCCGTTTAATAAACGCAGGAAAAAACGGGGGGATTGTCGTACCCAGGTGTCGATGGGGACGGCTCTGCCGAGGCTCTCTGGAGGTTTGACCTCGCCTCGGAACGGCACGACCAGCCAGGGGATACTGGCAGCTCCGTCCGGGGCGGCACACTCGGGGCAGAGCAGCGAGAGTCTTTCGCTGCCGGCCCCGATCCAGCAGCGGACGTGTCTTACGTGCCGGTCGAGCGGCACCAGGTGACGATCGGGGAGCCACCGCGGTGCGGCTTGGGGCGAGGTTGTGGATTGGCCGTCGATCCTGGCGTTGCTCGGCGCTGCCGGAACCGGGTGTGCCACGGTGGTCGTCACCTGGCTTCGGACCCGTGTCGGGGACGTGACGGTGACCGTGACGTCGGGGCCGGACGGTCCAGCGATTGATCTGAACGCGACCAACGTGCGGAACCTGGACGCGGAAGGACTCCGACGCCAGATCGCGGACGTCGTTCGCGGGCTGGCGGACTCGCAGGCGCCATCCGGGGCGCAGGCCGACGTTGGGGAACGACCGGGCGACCGGGGTGACTGGTCGGATGGGGAGCTGGAAACGGGGCGGTTACCCGTCACCGCGCCAGCTCCCTGTCCGGCCGGTTCCAGT
>NZ_CAKKTM010000295.1:2637-15941 GCF_920888515.1 Protofrankia sp. CiP1_Cm_nod1
CGGTGTCGTGGACGAGTAGCCCGAGTTCGATGTTGGTGTTCTCGGCGTTGTAGGAGAAGTTCGCGCTGGTCGTCAGCATGATGACATGATCGATTATGATCATTTTTGCGTGGCTGACCAGGGGGCGGGTCGCGCCGGCCGGGGTGGTGGTCTGGAAGACAACGGCGGCGGGCAAATGATCGGCGATCTGTTGCGGTGTTCCCGCGGCAGCGTCGACGTAGACGGTGACCGTCATCTGTGGCCGGGCCGATGCTGCCCTGAGTGCTTCCCACATGCGGGAGCGGGGGGTGAAGTTGTAGCTGGAGCAGGTCACTGATATCCGTGCGGCGTCGATGAGCCGCAGGACCTCGCTGGTGAGGCGCCCGTGGGAGGCATGCGAGCCGGGCATGGTCCATACGGGGGTGATGGTGGTACGGACGGAGCGCGCTCCAGCGATCGCTCGCAGCACCGCGACGGATGTCCGGATGTGGTCCTGGCCGTCCTGATCAACGAGAGGACCGCCCTGGGCACTGGCCCAATCAGCCCCCGCTACCTCAGCGAGCACCTGCTCCGCCGCGGCATATATCTCGACCGCATCCGCGCCGACCGTGTGCTCCACGAGGCCCTGACCGTCGGCCCTGACCCCCTGCACCTGGCCCTCGTCTTCAACCTGTCGCACTCCACAGCCAGCAGATACGCCGCCATCGCCCAGAACCTCCTCGACGACCAGGGGGTCGAGGACCGTAACAGGAATTAGCGTGAGGCGTCACTCAGCGGCCGGGGTCAGCAGTGCGGCGGCGCGGTCGGCGCCGGTGGGCTGCGAGAAACGGCCCGGGCGGTTAGAGAAGGTCCTCAAGTCGGGTGGCGACCTGGCGGTAGCGGCTAACCGGGACGAGGTGCACACCGGCGAAGGCGCCGCTGTCGCGTAGCCGTAGCACCTGGTCGCAGGCCGCTTCGACCCCGGCCGCCTGGTTCCGTTCGACTGCTTGGACGAGGTCGTCGGGGATGTCGATGTCGGGGATGGTCGCGGCGAGGCGGCGGGCCATCCCGGCGCTCGCGAGGACCATGACGCCGGCGTAGATCGGCAGTTCGACCGGATGGGCGTCGCGCCAGCGCAGCAGGGCGTCCACCGAGTAGCTGACCTGTACGAACAGGAAGTCGGCCGCTCGTTTCCATGTGGGCAGTGGACGTAGGCCGGCCGCGGCGCCGACCCGGAACGCCGGCATGTCCGCGAAGACCGGATCCTCGCTGGCCGCGCGGGCCTCGTCCATCATCGCGCGCACGGTCAGGTCGCTCGTCCGGTTCCCGGCGGTGGGTTTGTCGCCGTGGACGAACAGGAATTCCTCGACGCCGTAGGCCGCGGCGGTGAGCAGGTCGCGGCGGAAGCCGAGCAGGTTACGGTCACGGGAGTTCACGCAGGCGATGCTGCGTCCCCCCATCGTCTGCACCTCGTGGGCGACGGCGATGCTCGACACCGTCGCGCGTCCGATGTGGTTGTCGGGGATCAGGAACGCGTCGGTGACGGGGCTCAGGACGCCGATCTGGTGGCGGGCATGGGTCAGGTCCGGCCGGGTCGGCGGCTCGATCTCGCAGATCAGCTCGAAGCCCCGCACCGGACGTTCGTGACCCGCCGTGGATTCCTGCATCCGGACAGGATAGGGACGCCACGATCCACAGACCACAGCCACACCGCACGTCCCCGAGGGCGACAACGGCCACGCTCTCTTCTGGGCCAGCCGACCGACCTGAACCGGCCCCGCGGAGCAGATCCACGAAGACCGGACAGAACCCGCCACAACCTCGAACCTGATCACCAGAAAAGCCGTGGGTTCGATGCGAAGAACCTTCAGTCAGGCTGAACTTGCGGACTTCGTGCCGGTAAGAAACGTGTCACCAGCCGCAAACGGCGATGATCTAGCTGGGTGCCGGCGGGGCGGCGGTGAGTGCGTGGCGGCCCCGGCCGGCGGCGCGTAGCTCACGCAGGTCGGGGATGTGGTTGTAGAGGGTGCTGGGGCTGCCGCCGAACAGCTTCGCGATCGAGGTGACGCTGGCTTCGGAGTTGGGGAGTAGGTCGCGGGCGGCACTGATGATCTTGGGGTGGCGACGGTCGGGCGTCCGCCGACGCGGCCGCGGGCTCGCGTGCAGCGAGTCATCGGTCTGGAAAGTGCGCTGCCGCTGCTGGCAGGAGCTGCCCCCTCGATCGGAACAGGCTTCGCCGCGGCGGCCATGTTCCTGAAATCCCAGACGACCTACAACCTGACCTCACCAGGCACGGCGTACTACCTGCTCGTCGCCCTCGGGCTGATCACGGCGCTGGGAATCATCGCCTCGGCCCTGCCACTGCTCAAACGGATCACCGGCCCGGAAGACGCGCGCAGCGGCTGACGCGACACGGGGTGGTCTCCACCGGTCAGTGCATCATCCGGGTGTCCGCCTCATGCCGGACCCTGTGGATCCCAGCACGATGCGGGTGGTGCACTGACCGGTTGAGACCGCCCTGACGAACGTCCAGCTGTCGACACGCCGGGCATCCCATATCCACAGCTCACCCTCGAAAACAACGACCATGGATGACGACCATAAATTCAAACTCGGTGTCAGACGAACCGTCCCTGACAGCCTCGGCGGCAACATCCCGCACCCGGCAGGATCACCGGCGCTGATCGTCCCCTCGCGGTCGGTAGAGGTAACCGTGCCGGTGCTCCGGCAGAACGAACAAGTTCTGTTACGGAGTCCCGGATGCGGACGTCCCGCGCCACGCCCGTACGAGGCCCTCAAGCTGTTTCGGTCCGCTGCCGTGCAGCACGATGTGGTCCACCCCGGCGTCGAGGTACTCCCGCAGGCGCGCCGCGCAGTGCGCGGCGGACCCGACGACGCAGCCGGTCTCCACCCACTCCCGCGGTAGCTGCGTACCGAGCTCCAGCAGTTCGCTCCGGTGGAATTTCTGATCGGCCGTGCCGCCGCCCTCCAACTTCTCCTGCCGGAGCAAACGGCGCAACGGCTCGGGATCCCACCCGTTCTCACGCATGATGAGTTCGCCGACCCCGCCGAAGTCCAGGTGAGTAATCATCCGTGCGTTGACGACTGCCAGCTCTTCCTCCGGCGACAGATCGGGAGCGGTGATGACGATCGCGTAGAGCTTCAGTGACCGCGGGTCACGCCCGATCCGCTCACACGCCTCGTCCAGGCGCCGTGACACAGCGGCGACGGCCTCGACTGTCAGCTCCGAGCCAAGGAAGACGCCGTCGAACAACCGGGCCGCGAGCGCCGTCGCCTTCGGCAGGGGGGACCACGCGCTCAGGAGGAGCCGCGGCCGGGGTGCCGTCGGTGGATCAACCATGCGCAGGTTCGGGAACCGTCCCAGCGGACCGTCGTAGTCGATGGTCTCGCCGTCCCACAGGCGCAGCAGGATCGACGCGTAGTCCTCGAACGCGGCCATTTTCGGAACAGGCATTCCATGGTCGCCGAGGACCGATCCGAGGCCGCGGGCAAGCCCGAGCAGCAGCCGGTCACCGAACGTCTCCTGCATCGTGGAACCCGCGGCGGCGGTCATCAGCGGATGTCTGCTCCCCGCGGCGATCGAGCCCATGCCCAGGCGGATCCGCTGCGTGCTCGCGGCGACCGCGCCGCAGAGCACTCCGAGTTCCTTCATGTCCAGCCGCTCGGCGATCCACGCCGAGGTGAGGCCGAGGCGCTCCGCGTCGATCGCCTCCGTGATCGCCCGGGCCGGGTCCTTCACCCGGCCCGGTAGCAGGTAGATCCCGAGCTCGTCGATCGGCTCCGGTAAGCCGCCGCCCGCCGTGCCGTGCTCCGGGGTGATCTCGCCGCTCCTTGTCTTCTCTCGCGCGATCCTCTCTCGCGTGTGCCCGCTCACTCCGCGTCCCGCACCGGCGTCGTGGCGTTCCCGGTCAGCACGGAGCGGATGTCGCCGGGGACCTCGCTCGGAAACCCGGTCATCCGGAACCACGCCTGCTCGCGCGCGCTCTGGCGGGCGGCGACGCCCACCAGCAGCTCGCGAGCCGCGGCGCGGTCCTCAGCGCTGCCGTCGGCGGCGATCGCCGTGACACGGGCGTCGACCGCCACCTTCAGCGCCTGGGCCTCCGCCCGCAGGAGCGCGAGGTCGGGGATCGCCGAGGGGTCGGGGGCCGGGACGGCGTGCGCGTCGGTGGTGGGACGGACGACAGGGCCGAGAGACGGTCGAGCAGTTCGCGGTACTCATCGCGTTCGGTCGCCTCGTAGAGGGTCTCGGACTCCTGGACGTCGAGCACCCACTCCAGGGTCGCCAGGACAAGACCGGCCTGCTCCTGGACGAAACTGTCGTCGGCGGGCAGCGCCGGAACAATCGACTTGACCATGGCCGAACGGATGCCCCGTAACTGCTGTGAGATGGTAGGGACCATGGTTCAGGCTCCTTCGAGAACACGGTTGAGCTCGGCCATGGACGACGCACCGAGGCCGCTGAGGAAATTCATCATCACGTCGAGGTGCGTCATGCGGTCCTCGGTGATCCGGATACCTGATGCGCTGGTGGCTACCACCACCCAGTGCATGTTCAGCACGGTATAGTAGCGCAGCCGTTCCGGATCCACGGAGAGGCCCGAGATGCGTTCGTACTCCGCGATAAAGGTCTCCGTGTCGACAAGGCCGCTACAGAGAAAACGGCCTTCGTCATCCAGGTGGCCCCAGCCGCCGAGCATCGCGTACGCCAAGTCGTGGTGCCGATCGCCGAGGTGGCTGAGTTCCCAGTCGAGGATCGCCGTGATCTCGCCCGTGTCCTCGTCGAACAGGAAGTTCCCGTTGCGGTAGTCGCCGTGCACAATCGAGATCCGGTCGATCGGCGGGCGGTTGTCCCACAACCACTGGCGGGTCAGCGTGACCGTCGGGTGCGGCTCGAAGGAGTCCTCCTCCCACACCCTGTCCCACATCCCGAGCCGCCAGTCGACCCCTGCATCGTGCCGGCCGCCGGCACCCCGAATGCGTCCAGAGCGACGGTCGACGGATCCAGGGCGTGCAGCGTGGCCAGGTGGGCGACGAACTGGGGGGCGAGCTTGGCCCGCAGCTTCGGCCCGTAGACCGTGCCGAGCCCGGACGCCCTGCGCTCACCCTTTGTCGGCGCGGCGACACCACGGGCGAAGCCGCAGACCATCGCGGGCTCGCCCAGCTCGGCGTGGTCCTGGGTCACCCAGTAGGCGCGCGGCACGGGCAGGACGCCCTCCAAAGCCCGCAGGAGCTGGAACTCGCGAACGCGGTGCGTCTCCACGACGGACGCAGGCGGGTTCATCCGCAGCACCATCCGGTCGCGGCGCGGTTCGCCGTTCTCCGTCCACTCGAGGTCGAAGCCGAACTGCTCCTTCGACGCGCCGCCCGGCAGTCGGGCAAGGCCGCTGATGGTGAAGGGGCCGTCCAGCCGGTGGGCAAGAAAGGCGTGGAGGCGCTCGCTGATGTCCTCCACGCTGCGGGCGGTGTGCACGTCGTGCCCCCGACGTCGCAGCTTCGTGCTGAGGACCTCATCGACGGCCGGTTCGACGGGATGACGTCGACGCAGCTCCTCGATGCGCCGCTCCACACCCTCCGAAGCGCTTGTGAGCGCGTGTTCCGTGGTGACCATGGCCGGGAAGCTAACACCGGCCATGTCGGACGCAACAGAGTAGGAACATACTCTGTCTGGGCGCAGACGAGCAGGCGTCCACGAACGAACGCGGGACGATGCGCGCGGCGTGTTGCCCGTCGGCGCGGTCAGCGGAGAAAGCGCGCCAGGTCGGTCCGCCGGGACACGCCGAGCTTGTGGTATATGCGCTGCAGACGGTTGCCGACAGTCCGCACGGACAGCTGCAACTCGGCCGCGATGTCGCGGTCGGTGTGTCCCGCCGCGGCCAGCAGCGCGGTCTCACGCTCGGCGTCGGTCAGCTGCACCCGCGACTCGATCGGCGCGAGTGCCGGGGTGACGGCGCCCTTGCAGCGCGCCGCGAGCGCTGCCGCTCGGTGCAGCCCGGCATCCGCGCGGTGGACGTCGCCTGCCCGGCGCCAGGCGACCGCAGCGTCGGCGGCGGCCTCGGCGGCCAGCAGCTCGGCGTCGAGGTGTTCAAAGGTCGTGGCGACCGCGTCGAGCGCGCGTGGATCCTCCTCGGCGAGGGCGACGACGTGCGCGGCCCGCGCCGCGACAAGGTCGCCTTCCAGCTCTCGGGCGAGAGCAACAAGGTGGTCCACGACCCGGCGCGGCGTCCCGAGCCTGCCGATGTCGTGGAGCGCGGCTGCTGCGCCGGTACGGTCGCCGATCTGCTCGCCCACCTGGGTCGCGCGGGCGAGCAGATCGCGGCCCTGAGTGATCCGCCCCTCGGCCACGGCCGTCCACGCTTGGGCCGCGAGGTGGTCGGTCCAGCTCCACCGTGGCTGCTCGATCCCGAGGGCGTCGATGGCCGCGAGGGAGCGCCGCGCCGCGGCGGCGTCACCCGCGAGCGCCTGTGCCTGGGCCAGGAGTGAGAGCAGCGTGTGCTGGACCCCCAGCCGCCCGAGCCGATGCAGCAGGGTTGCCGCCTCCCGGGCGTCGCGGGTCGCGGTCCGGACGTTGCCGCGATCGCGGACGGTACGCGACAAGTTCCAGAGGAACCAGGCCCGCGCCTCGCTACTGCCCTCGTCAAGGCCGCGTTGGTGCTGCTCGCGAGCCAGCCGCTCGGCATCCGCGAACCGGCCCGCCTGCACGAGGAGCTCGCAGCGGCCATGGAGGTTGAACCACGGGTACCAGTCGTCAGGTTCCGTCAGGGTGACACCGGCCGCATACGCACGGTCCGCCAGGTCCAGACCCTCGCGTAATCGGCCGAGGCGCCCGAGGCTGAACGCGCCCACGACGCCCATCCACACGAGCGACCGTCCCCGCGCCTCGGCCAGCAGCGGCTCCAGGACGCGCACCGCGGCCCGTGGACCCTCACTCCCCAGCACCAGCCCTGCGCGGTGACTCGAGACCTCCGTCCGCAGGCCGACGTCGGCGATGGTGGCCTCCGCATCCTCGGCGATGCGCAGTCCGTCCTGCATCCGGCCGAGCGAGAGCCACAGGACGTCGATCCGGGCGATCGCCGCGCGCGCACGCTCCTCGTCGTTCGCCACGCAGCCTGCGAGCTCCGCGAGATCCTGCTCGGCCGCCTCCCCCCGTCCCTGCAGGGCGGCCGTCTGGGCCGCGAGCAACCGGCCGTCGAAGCCGGTCCCCGCCTCGACGGCGGCACGTGCCAGACGCTCGGCGAGCGGGAAGTCGTAGTGCCACCGAGCCGCGCGCGCGGCCTCGAGTAGCACATCGGGTTGTCCACCGCCGCCATCGAGGCGCCAGAGCCCGATCCGCAGGAGGTCGTCGCGTCGGCGGCAGCCGGTCCGCTCGACGATGGTGGCAAGGGCGCGGGCCATCGCGCCGACCCGCACGGCCGATGTCTGCGCACGCAGCACGTCTGCGTAGATGGGATGGCCAAGACGAATCTGCAGACGGCGGCTGTCGAACGCGCTGACAAGCAGACCCTCTCGCTCCAGCTTCTCGACCAGGCGCTCGTCGCCCAGCGCGTCGAGCTCCGCGCCCCCGAGAGGTTCGCCGTAGGCCGTCAGCTCCAGCAGCGCTCGAGCATCGGGGGAGAGCCCGGCCAGGCGGGCGCCAACGAACTCGACGATCCGGTCCGAGGGCGCCGGCGCTCCGGTCATCCGCCACACCCCACCGTGGCGGACCAGGGTGCCGTCCGCCAGCGCGCCGCGCACGAGCTCCCGGAGAAACAGCACGTTGCCCTGGCAACGAGCGGTCATCTCGGCGACGGTGGCACGGTCGACCTGATCCCCCAGGACCACTGTCAACAGGTCGTCGATGACGCTGTCGGCCAGATCGCTCAGGCGGAGCCGGATCGCAAGGTCGTCCTTCCACAGCGAGGTCACCGCCGCGGGCGTCGGCTCTTCCGTCCGGACCGTGGCAACCACCAGCACGGCGTCCGCCGACACGAGCTGCTGGATCAGGCCCGCCGACGCCTCGTCGAGCAACTGCGCGTCGTCGACGAACAGCAGCAGGCGGCCCACGCCGCCATGGTTGACGAGGGCGTACGCCGTCCGCCGCAGCAGTCCCTCGAACGAGTCCGCCGGCCCGAGCCCGTCCCTTGGCTCGGGCACGGCCAACAGGGGTGCGAAGGCCCCGAACGGAGCCCGCCCACGGAGCGCGTCGCCGTCACCCAGCGCGCCTCGTGGCCGGCCGCAGCGGCGATCAGCATTGCCTCGCGGGCCAGGCGAGTCTTACCGACGCCGGCGGGGCCGACGATGATGACGCTGTGCGGGGCCGCACCGGTGAGGGCGTGGGTCAGCGCGTCGAGTTCGGTGTCCCGGCCGATCAGGGGCCAGGCGGCCGGGGGCAGATCGGCCGGCGCGGGCGATAATCGGTCGGCGACCGCCCGCTGTTCACGATGCATCGGATCCATCCCCTGCCTCGTTGCGTGAGACTCCTCCGGCGACGATGTTCTCACGTCCGCCCGCGGGATCCTGGAATCCTGTCCGTGCCCGGATCTCGTCCGTAGGCCCTGACCAGGGCTTCTGCGCTACGTGTCAGCGCAAAGGCGATCCGGTCACCCCGGCATCGTCCTACGGTGGCACCACCGCCTGATCACACGGAAACGGACCTACCCGCACCGGGCTGAACGACCATCGGTCCGCGCAGAGATCGCGACCTTCACCGCACGGCTCACGGCTCACGGCTCACGGCTCACGGCTCACGGCCGAGAACATGACATGAGGGCACAGGTGGATCCAGAGTGAGGCTTCGCTGGTCCTACCGCATCAGAGCGGCCAGCTCCGCCCGTCGTGAGATGCCAAGTTTCCGGAAGATGCGTTGGAGCCGGTTGTCGACGGTCCGGGCGGAGATGCGAAGCTGCTCAGCGATCTCCTTGCTGGTGAGCCCGTTCGCGGCGAGGAGAGCGGTCTCGCGCTCGGCTGGGGTGAGCTGTGAACGTACGCTGATCGGGGCCAGGGCAGGAGTTCTCGCTCCCTCGCAGCGGCTCAGCCGGATCGCTGCGCGGTGCAGCTCGGCGTCGGCCTTCCTGGGCTTGCCGAGCCTGCGCCACGCCACGGCGGCGTCGGCCGCGGCCTCGGCGGCGAGCAGGAACACACCCATGGCCTCGAACCTGTCCGAGACCTCGGCAAGCCCTGGTGGGTCTGCCTCGGCCAGGGCGAGGACGTGCGCGACGCGCGCGCCCGTGAGTTCGCCCTCCACGGTGGCAGCCACAGCAACGAGCCGGTCGACGACGGCATGGGGCGCACCGATGCGTGCGATGTCGTGCAGGGCGGCGCAGGCTCCGGTGCGGTCGCCGACACGTTCGCCGGCTTCCGCGGCACGTTCGAACGTCTCTCTCGCGACGGACAGCCGGCCCTCGGCGACGGCGGTCCAGGCATGCGCGCTGATGAACTCCGTCCAGCTCCAGCGGGGTTGCTGGACACCCAGCTCGTCGATTCTCGCCAGGGTCGCGCGTGCGCCCTGATGATCCCCGGACAGTGCCTGGGACTGGGCGAGCAGGGAGAGGAGACTGTGCTGGAAACCCAGGCGCCCGAGTCGGCGGAGCAGCACGATGGCTTCCCGGGCGTCGCGGCCCGCCGACTGCACGTTGCCCGTGTCCCTGGCGGTGCGGCACATGTGCCACAGGAACCACGCGCGCGCTTCGCTGCTGCCCTCCTCCAGCCCGCGCTGATGCTCCTGCCTGGCGAGCGCCTCGGCCTCGGTGAAGCGGCCCGCGTGCGCGAGGGCTTCGCAACGGGCGTAGAGGTTGAACCAGGGGTACCAGTCGTCCGGTTCGCTCAGCACGATGCCGGCGTCGTAGCCGCGGTCGGCCGCGTCGAGGGCCTCTTCGATGCGGCCCAGCCGCCCGAGGCCATAGGACGCCACGAGGCCCAACCAGACCAGTGACGGCCCTTTGGCGGCGGCGAGCATGGGTACCGCCACCTCAGCGGCCGCACCCGGCCCCTGGCTGCCAAGGAGCAGACCGGCGCGTCGGGCCGACACCTCGTCTCGCAGGGACTGTTCGGTGATCGAGGCTTCGGCCAGTTGGGCCACGCGAAGGCCATCGTCCATGCGACCGAGGTAGAACCACAGACAGTCGATGTGGGCGATGGCAAGTCGCACCCGATCGCGGTCGTCGCGGGTCTGACAGGTGAGGCTGGCGAGCTCCCGCTCCGCGTCGAGGGGCCGGCCCTGCAGCGCCAGCGTCTGTCCCGCGAGAAGCCAGGCGTCGAACCCCGCTCCGGCATGCCCAGCGGCGCGCGCCAGTCTCTCCGCCAGGGCGAAGTCATAGTGCCATCGTGCGTCGCGGGCGGCGCGCAGCATCAGCGCGGGCTGACCGCCGCCGCCATCAAGGCGCCAGATACCCATCCGCAGTGCATCGCCCTTGCGACGGGCACCGGTGCGCTCGACGCTGTCTGCCAGCGCCCGGCTCATCGCCGACACCCGCACCGCGGACGTGCGCGCTCGCAGAACCTCCCCGTAGAGCGGGTGGGCGAGCCGCACCTGCAGGCGTTGACCTTCGAACCCGCTGGCCAGCAGGCCCTGTCGCTGCAGCGCGTCGATCAGCTCGGGGTCGGCGAGCTCCGCCACCTCGGCGCCGCCGAGGGGCTCCGCGTAGGCGGCCAGTTCGAGCAGGGCGATCGACGCGTCGTCGAGGCCACGCAGCCGTGTGTCGACCAGTTCCATGATGCGCCCGGAGGGGGCCAGCGGGGCCTTCAGGCGCCACACCCCGACGTCCCTGACCAGGGTGCGGTCCGCCAGTGCGCCCAGGGTCAGCTCGCGCAGATACAGCACGTTGCCGCCGGAGCGCGCGGCGAGCTCGACGACGGCAGCGCGGTCGACCTGGTGGCCGAGCACCGCGGTGAGCAACGCGTCGATGGCTCTGGTGTCCAGTCGCGAGAGCTCCAACCGGAGCGCGAGGTCGTCCTTCCACAGCGCCGTGACCGCTTCCGGGGCCGCTTCGCCGGCACGCACGGTGAGCACGACGAGAACCGAGTGGTTCGCGACAAGCTGGTGCAACAGACCCGCCGAGGCTTCGTCGAGCATGTGCGCGTCGTCGACGAACAGCGCCACACCCCGCCCGCGGGCGCGGCTGACCAGGGCTCGGGCCGAACGTTCGAGCAGGTCGTGCACCGTGCCAGCGGGTTCCCTGTCCAGGGCCGGCAGAAGGGGTACGAACACCCCGAGGGGTGTCCGGGCGATCGAGTGCGACGCGGTCACCCAGACGCTGGAAAGCCCGGCCCTGCTTGCAAGCAGCCGGGCCTCGCGAGCCAGGCGGGTCTTGCCGACTCCCGCTGGCCCCACGAGCATCACGCTGCGGGGGGAATGAGACGTCAGGGACGACCGGACGAGGTCGAGCTCCGCGGCCCGCCCGGTCAACGGCCAGGGTAACTCCATGACGGCGTCGTACTGCATGCACAGCGAGAGTAGCGGATTACTCTTGCCCGCCCCAGACCCTGACGATGGACTCATGGGCGTCGCCCCTGGAATGACGAAGGAGACAACGGTGTCGAACGTCCAGACCGCGGTGTGGTTCCCGGGAGTCCGCGGGGTGCCCGCCAAGAGCATCATCCCCTACGCCCAGCGTCTCGAGCAGGCCGGAGTCGACCAGGTCTTCACGTGGGACTTCCTGACCGGGATCCTTCCACGGGTGGCCTGGGGGGAGAGTTTCTCCCCCGTGGCCAATGTCCTGCCCGACGGCGACAGCTTCTACGACCCGTTCACCCTGCTCGGCCTGGCGGGCGGCGCCACCGAGAGCCTCGGGCTCTCGGTGTCAGCGACGAACGGCATCCGCAACGGACCGGCGGAGATAATGCGCATGGCGATGACGATCGCGGACGCGTCCCAGGGCAACTCGGTCGTGTGCGTCGGCGTGGGAGAGAAGCAGAACACGGTCCCCTTCGGCTACAGCCGCAAGGAGGGCCTCGCTCGCCTGGAGGACCACTTCCGGCTCTACCAGCTGTTATGGGAGAAGACCGAACCCTTCAGCTTCGAGGGCAACTTCTGGCACTTCAGGAACGCCTATATCGGCGGGGCCCGCACCCACAGGCCCAGGATGCTCGTCGCCGGCGCCGGCCCCAGGGCGCTGGACATCGCCGCGCGCTACGCCGACGGCTGGCTCACGGTCGTGCCCGCGGCGTTCGCGCACATCGAGCACTACGCACAGACCGTCAGGGACATGAAGGTCGCGCTGGAGAAGTACGGCCGGGACCCCGACGATTTCATCTTCGCCATCGAGGCCATCGCGCTGATCCACGAGGACCGGGCCGCGATCGACAAGGCGATCGACCACAGCGAGTTCGTCACGTCCTTTGCATCGATCTACGGCCGCATGGCGCACGCTGAATGGGAGCTGGAGCCAGATGTGGAGCTGGCGCGTCCACGCGACTACAACTACACGCTGCACCTGCTGCCCAACGAGGTGACCAGGGAGGAGAACGACGCCGTCATGGCCAGGGTCTCCCGCGCCATGAAGAGCAGGAGTTTCGTCCACGGCAACGCCCGCCAGGTCGCCGACCACTGGCTCACCTACATCAATGCCGGGGCCACCTGGGTCGGGTTCCTCGACTTCGCGCCGTTCGTCTTCGGCCTTGACGAGGCCGGCGCCTGCCTCGAGCGCAACATCGACGTCTGCACCCTGCTGAAAGCATGACTGCTTCACGTTCTTCATGCCCGCCATGCTGTTCGCCGCCACCGCGTTCCAGCCCGAACGCCCGATCGAGATCACACATACCCTCGACGACATGAGCTGGATTGTCCTGATCATAACGTGGCCTCCGTTCATGGCCCAGAACTTCTCGTTCTCGTTCGGTATCCTCACCGACCAGCGCCAGGTACCTGTTTTTCCTCGGTGGCGATCCGGGAGCACCTCGACCGCATCCAACGAGCGGTCATCGACGACCCGGCCCTCGCGATCGGCAGCGCCAAGGAACTCATCGAGAGCACCGCCAAGGTCGTCCTGACCGAACGCGGTCTGCCGGTCAACGACAAGGACGACGTCCCCGCGCTCATCCGCCAGGCTCAGCAAGCTCTCGACCTACACCCCTCGGCTGTCACACCCGGGCCCGACGGCAGCGAGGCAGTGAAGAAGATCCTCGGCGCGGTCTCCGGAGTCGCAGTAGGCGTCGCCGAGCTCCGCAACCGCGCTGGCACCGGCCATGGCCCGGCCGCCACCCGCGCCGGCCTGCGCCCCCGCCACGCCCACCTTGCGGTCAACGCCGCACTCACCTGGTGCCAGCTCGTCCTCGACACCCTCGCCGACCCCGCCGCCCCCTGGCGCAAGAACCCCTGATCATCGCTAGCGCCAACGGCTGCACGGAATCCT
>NZ_CAKKTM010000296.1 GCF_920888515.1 Protofrankia sp. CiP1_Cm_nod1
CTAAGACACAGCTCGCGGCCGAGTTCGCCCGCGAGCTCTGGGACGCCGGAGAACTCGATCTGATGGTGTGGGTGTCGGCGCTCAGCCGCGACTCGGTGGTATCCGGCTATGTACAGGCGGGAATAGACCTCGTGCAGGCGGGAACGGACCTCAGGCTCGGGCCGGAGAACGAGATACCGGAACGCACCGCGGCCCGGCTGCTCACGTGGCTGGCAAGAACCCGGTGGCGTTGGCTGATCGTCCTGGACGACCTGGCGGGGCCGGCCGAAATCCGCGACCTGTGGCCCCCCGGCCGGCCGAGCGGGCGCACGGTCGTCACCACTCGGCGGCGTGACGCGGATCTGCTGGCGGGCCGCAGTCTCGTCGAAGTCGACGTGTTCACGAAAACCGAGGCGGTCGAGTACCTGCGCAGGAAGTTCGAGAATGAGAAATATCGGCATCTGGCCGACGGGGACGATGCCGTCAACGGTGTCGTGGCGGATCTGGGTGCGCTGCCGCTGGCGCTCAGCCATGCCACCGCCTATATGATTGACCAGGATCTGACCTGCAGTGGGTACCGAGAGCGGTTCGCCAACCGTAAAAAGCGGCTGACGGAGCTGTTCCCCACGCTGGACACCGTCTATGACGGATATTCCCACACCGTCGCGACGACCTGGGCCCTGTCCATCGAGGCGGCGGACAGACTGCCCCCGGTCGGGCTCGCCCGGCCGCTCCTGGAGATTGTCAGCTCGTTGAACCCCAACGGTATCCCGGGGGATGTCATGAAGGCGTCACCCGTCCAGGGCTACCTCGCCGAGCGGCTGCCCAGGCAGCCTACCCGGGACGACATCCACGACGGGCTGCGTGGCCTGCACCGGTTCCATCTGGTGACGTACGAGAAGAGCATGATCCGCGTTCATGCGCTCGTGCAGCGAGCCGTGCGGGAGGACCTCGGCGCGCTTCGGTCGACCGAGGTCGCCCGGACATCCGCGGACGCTCTCCTGGAGATCTGGCCTTCCGCCGACAACAACGAGGACAGGGGGCAGCTGCTGCGGGCCAACGCGATGGCGCTCCAGGACAACTGGCCGGCCGCGATCTGGGATCTGGACCAGGGCGGCATGCACAGAATCATGATGCGCACCGTCGAGAGTCTCGGAACGGTGGTGCAGCTCAAAGAGGCGATACACCTGTGCCGGCAGCTCGCCCAACAAGCCGTCGAGCGCTTCGGGCAACGCCATCCGGACACTCTCACCCTGCGCAACCAGCTCGCTGTGTGGCTGGGTGACGCGGGGGAGACACAGGAGGCGATCATCAGTCTTGGATCGCTGATTCCCGATTTGACGGCCGCCTGGGGCCGGGATGACCCGATGACCATCGCCGCTCGGCGTAACCTCGGCTACCAGTGGGGCCAGGCAGGCCATCCGGCACAGGCGGCAGCCGAACTGGCGGCCGTGCTGGACGACCAGGTGCGGGTGCTCGGGCCGGCGGACCCGGCGGTGCTCGCCGTCCGCGCCGAGCTTGTGTACTGGCGGGCCAAGGCCGGAGACACCACGAACGCGGTGGCCGAGCTCGAAGCTCTGCTACAGCTCGCCACGAGGATCCATGGCGCCGAGGCCCGGGAGACTTTCGAGCTGCGCAGCCTGCTGGCCAGCTATCGCGCGGAGTCCGTCGGCTATGCCCAGTCGGTCCTGGAGATGCAGGAGCTTCTCGCGGACATGCGGCGGGTGCTCGGCCCGGAACACCGTGACGTGTCGGTTCTCCGGAACAACCTGGCGACACATCGGTGGAAGGCCGGCGACTGGCCCACGGCGGCCACCGAGCTCCAGAAGCTGGTCACCGAGCGGATGAAGTCCCACGGCCCTTATCACCGCGACACCGTCGCCACGCGCCACGCTCTCAGCGGAGTGCTCATCGACCTGCAGGATTTCGACGGCGCCGCCGCGGAACTCGACGAAGTGATCGAAGGCATGCGCCAGCTGGCCGGCCCGAAACATCACGACACGCTGCACAGGTGGTACGAGCTCGCCTGCGTGTACGAGCGGATGGGCCGCTACCACCAGGCGGCTGAAGCCCTCCAGGCCATCCTCGCCGACCAGCTGATGGTCCTGGGGGACTCCGACCAGGCGGTAACCACAACGAAGGAAGCCCTGGCCCGGGTAACAGCAGCTTCGCGAACGGAGCCCAGCCCAGCCGGCCCGTCGCGGGAAGCCGACCGCGAAGCCTGAAGCCGACCAGGTTCCGTTCACGTCCGGGCTCTTTCAGGAAGCCGCATGGCGGAACAGCCGGCCGCCGGAATCATCCTGCCGGGGACGGACGTGGGCATGCCGGGAGCCCGGGGGCCACCGGTCTCGTGCCACGGCGAGGACGGTGCGCGCGGCATCCTCGCCGAGGGTGCGGTGGGAAGCTACTCTCGGTAGCGTCCGGTCATCCCGTGGCGGCCCCGTGGCGTGGCCTGGGAGAATCGTGCTGGCGATACGGGGCCGACATGTGGGGTGGGCGGAAGCGGTGCGGATCGAACCGGCGGACGACGCGATGTTCCGCGAGCGCGACGCCTGGCGTTACGACCCGCCCTACGACTTCTACAACAGCGACGGTATGCCCGTGAAGAATCCCGAACGGTTCTTCGCCGCCCGCGACGACGACGGTGCCCTGGTCGGTTTCTACTTCTTCGAGCTACACGACGACGCGTTGTTCTACGGGTTCGGCCTGCGGCCCGATCTCACCGGCCGCGGGCTCGGCGAGCGCTTCGTGCTGGCCGGTCTGGAGCTCGCCCGTCCCGTCTACGGGCAGCGCCGGGTCGTGCTCGATGTCGCGGCCTTCAACACACGCGCCGTCCGTCTGTACCGGCGTCTTGGTTTCACCGAGACCGGCCGCCACACCGAGACGTTCGACGGCCGTGGGGCCGTGGAGTTCATCGATATGGAAAAACCCGGCTGAACGCCGTCGGCCTCCGGCCGGGCCTGACCGGCCCGGCGCCCCTGTCCACCGCGGGCAGCCCACGGATGTGGACGCTGGAGAGCACGCGACCGAACATCTACATTGTTACTGACCGTGGTCGACGGTCGTCTGTGGTCCCGTCTCATCGGAGCGATCCATGACGATTACCTGGCGGCAGCTTGACGAGTCCGACTTCGTGTTGTTACGGGGATGGCTGGAACAGCCGCACGTCGCCCGCTGGTGGAACCACGAGAGCACGATCGAGGCCGTCCGCCGCGACTTCGGCCCCGCGGCCCGCGGCGAGGAGCCGTCGGAGGACTTCCTCGCCCTGCTCGACGACCGGCCCCTCGGGCTGGTGCAACGTTGCCACCTCGCCGACTACCCCGCCTACCGCGACGAGCTGGCACCCGTCGTCGACGTCCCCACCGGCGCCATGAGCCTCGACTACCTGATCGGTGAACCCGGCCGGACCGGGCGCGGCCTGGGCACCCGCATGATCGTCTCGATGATCGCACGGACCTGGTCCGACCATCCTGCGGCCACCTGCGTCATGGTGCCGGTCGTGGCGGCCAACCGGGCGTCGTGGCGGGCACTGGAGAAAGCCGGCCTCCGACGTGTCGGGCAGGGGCCCCTCGCGCCGGACAACCCCGTCGACGACCCCCTGCACTACGTATACCGCCTGGACCGCCCCCTGCGCTCGACCAGGTGCCGCGGCTTGCGGTGAACGCGCGTCAGGCGTCGCTCCACGGTGCTCGGCGTGACGTGCGGCCGTGCGGCCGCTCCGCGGTTGGCCGGGCCCGGATCCGGGCATCCCACATCCCCGGCCGGCCGGTGTGGGCCGGCCGGCCGGGTGGGCGTGGGTCAGCGGCCGGTCCGGCCGGGGCGTTTCGGCTGGCTGACGCTGTTGCCGAACTCGTCGATGAGACCGGCGCGGCGCAGCGCGTCGGCGAGCGCGCCGTCGGGTACGTCGTTCGACCCGCCGCGGCGGGTGCGCGGCTGCGCCCCGCCGGAGCG
>NZ_CAKKTM010000297.1 GCF_920888515.1 Protofrankia sp. CiP1_Cm_nod1
CCGCCTGCCGGGGCACGGCCGCTGCCGCCGGCCGCCCGTCGGCGGTGCCCCCGCCGTCGGCCGGCCCACCGGCAGCGGCCGGGTCGGCGGGTTCCGGATCGAGGGTGAGGTCGAGGACCTCCTCCTTCTCGCCGCGGAACAGCGCCAGAATCCGGTGCGAGGGCAGCGAGGTGAAGGGCTCGGCAAAGTCGAAGTAGTCGGCGAACTTGGCGCCGGCGTCCTGCCGGCCCTCCCGTACCCGGGAGACGAGCCGGCCGCGCGTCCACATCCGCTCACGCAGCGTCCCGATCAGGTCCGCGTCCTCGGCGAAACGCTCGACCAGGATGGCCCGCGCGCCCTCGAGAGCGGCGGCCGTGTCGGCGACACCCTTCTCCGGGTCGACGAAGGCGGCGGCCGTCGCCTGCGGATCCTGTGACGGGTCGGCCAGCAGCGTCTCGGCGAGCGGCTCCAGACCGGCCTCCCGGGCGATCTGGGCCTTAGTGCGGCGTTTGGGCTTGTAGGGCAGGTAGATGTCCTCCAGGCGGGCCTTGGAGTCGGCGGCCAGGATCTGCGCCTCGAGCGCGTCGTCCAGCTTGCCCTGGGAACGGATCGACTCCAGGATCGCGGCGCGCCGGTCCTCCAGCTCGCGCAGGTAGCGCAGCCGCTCCTCAAGGGTCCGCAGCTGGGCGTCGTCGAGCATGCCGGTCGCCTCCTTGCGGTAGCGGGCGATGAACGGCACGGTGGCCCCGCCGTCGAGCAGGTCGACGGCCGCGGTCACCTGCCCCTCACGCACGCCGAGCTCCTCGGCGATCCTGCGATGAACCGACGTCGTCACGATCTCGATCCGCCTCCGTGGCCGGGGTCCTGATGAGGTGTCGGAGACCAGCTTGCCCGACTGGCGGGCCCACCGACGCATCAGCCCCGTCTCACCGCCCCCGGGCCGGCACCTGACCGGCCCAGGCCCGGCCCGACCCGCTCCCAGGCCCGGTCCGACCGCTCCCAGACCCGCGGCAGAGCGCTCCCAGGCCCGGCCCGACCGCTCCCATGGCCGCGGCAGGGCGCTTCTCGGACTGGCCAAACCGTTCCCGGCTGGCCTGACCAGCTCGTCAGACCGAGGCCGCGGGCGCGGCCAGGCCCCGCCGGACCAGCCGCATCACACCGGCCCCGCGCGCCCAGGGCCAGGGCCTCCATTCACCCTGAGCCGCAGGGCTTCCGAAGGCCGGAGCCATGGGACCTCCGAAGATCCAGAAGAAGCCGCCCAGATGAGGAGGACCCCCACGCCGACCCGCCCGCAAGCCGTGTAGAGTCTTGGTTCGTTGCAGGTCCGGGTGGCGGAATGGCAGACGCGCTAGCTTGAGGTGCTAGTGCCCTCTAAGGGCGTGGGGGTTCAAGTCCCCCCTCGGACACCAAAACGGTCACGTTTGAACCCCGGTCCCGGTTGGGTCCGGGGTTCGTCGCATCGGCGGGAAGTGGGCCGTGCGGACGCTGTATGGCGTCCGTGGGCCGCACCAGTTCCAGGCTGGCGCTCTGCGCGCCGGTGGACCGTCCCCGGCCCCTACCGGGGCGGGAGCGTGTTTCGATCTTCGCGTCTTCGCTGTTCTTCGCCTCCGCCAGCCGTGCGGCAGGATCAGGGGCGAGGAGGTGGGCGAAGCCTTCGGTGAGGTCCGCGCACTGCACCTGGTCGTCCATGATCCAGAGGCGGGCGAAGACGGCTTGGTTGAGCTGTCGGCGGACGTCGGGCGGAGCACTGAGGTACAGCCGGTGCGCGTTGGCGCACAGCAGCAGTGCTTCCTCGACCACCTTCATGACGGCCTCGATCTCGGTCGAGCAGCGGTCGATGACCTGCTGTGCCTGAGCAAGCTCGCGGGTGATGCGTTCCTGTTCAGACTTCAGGTGTTCGAGCGAGATGGCATCGGCGTAGCGCATCTCGATCAGCTTGAGCTGTTGGTTTTGCAGCGCCTTCTTGCGCTTCTCCTGTCTGTCGAGTGCGGTCCGGTTGCTGTGCTGCCGGCTCACCAGCTCAGCCATGACCTGTTCGCGGATGGCCACGATGCG
>NZ_CAKKTM010000298.1 GCF_920888515.1 Protofrankia sp. CiP1_Cm_nod1
ACCGGAACCAGCCGGGCAGGGAACGGGCATGGCGACAGGTGACCACCCCGTTTCCAGCTCCCAACCCGCCCTGATCACAAGATGACAGGCATCCCCTGCCCCATCTCATGCTGACAGGTAGGGGAGGCCGCGCGGACGGCAGCAGAACACCAGGAACATGGTGTGGTTCTTCGTCTCGAGTACGGCGGCTTATACCAGCCGAACGGGGGAGGCGCAGAGGAGCCGGCGCCCGATCAAGGAGCCGGCGAAGGCTACAGGCTCGGCTCTGTCAGGCACGGCCCGGGCGTACTGGGTCGCCGGCTTGTAGGACTCCCCCCTGACGATCATCGCACGGTGAACGAGTCCGCGCGGCGCACCTGGCCCCCTTCCGTGGTCAGCCATCAGCCGGGGTGGCATGGTGACTGCCACGCCTCCGCCACGTGGCATCGTGGCGTATCAGCCGGTTCGTTAGAGTCACGGCACACGGCGAAATCGGGGGCTGTCGTGGCTGTTCGCCTTCTCCCCTGGCCGGACTGGCGGACGGCAGACGTCCGCGGCTCGTGGCGTCGGCGCTGGGAGGGTGGTCTGTGGCCGGGCTTGATGAGGCGAAGGTCGCGGGGATGAACGGCGCGCAGCGGCGGGCGGCGCAAGACGCCCTCCTGGCCGCATATCCGGACCGGGGGCGGCTCGAGAGGCTGCTCGACAGACTCGACAGGCCCCTGGCGCACTACGCCACCGAGTCCGTCACGTTACCGGACGCCGTGTTCAAGATATTCGAAGGGGCGAAGGCCGAGGGCTGGCTGCCGCGGCTACTGGCCGAGGCCACCGCGGTGAATCCCGGCAACCCCAGCTGGCCGACGTGATCAGCCAGTACCGGCCCGCCAGCCCCGGCCCCGACGACGGGGAGACGCCCGCCGGCGGCTCGTCCACCGGCGGGCCCGGCGGGTCGAGTGCCCGCCCGCCGGCCGCCCTATCACTGGACCGGCTGGTGATCAGCACGTTGGCCGACGAGTTCCCCGATCCCCCGGAGGCACGCAGGCTGGTCGACCAGGCAGGGCTTCCGCCCAGGCGCCAGCCCGGGTGGAACATCGCCAACGCGGAGCAGTTCTGGTGGGAGACTCACCGCCTGTTCGTCGGCGGCGCGGTCATCGACGGGTGGGCGAACGTCCTGCGCGAGGCCTACCATGCTCGCCCGGCGAACAGCGTGCTCGCCGCCGCCGCGCAGGCTGCCGGCGTGGCCGGCCCCTCACCCGCGGAAGGCAGCCCGCCCTCCAGCCCCTTTCCGGGCGGGCTCAGCACGGCATCCCCCGTCGAACCACCATCGGCACACATCGACGAGGACCCGCCCGTGGAGGGAACTGCGCCGTCGCGCTCTCCGCTAAACCGCCGACGCCTGTTGACCGGTGCCGGAGTCCTGACGCTGGTGCCCGCCCTGTTGGTGTTCGCCGTTGTCCATCTGACGGGCGGTTCCAGCCCGACGATCGCCGTGGTCGCGGGAACGGGCGCGCAGGGATTCTCCGGTGACCGTGGGCCGGCCATTGAAGCCCAGCTCCAGGACCCGCAGGACGTGGCGGTCGCCAGCGACGGCACCCTCTACCTCGCGGACCGCGGCAACCAGCGGATCCGCAGGATCGACCCCGACGGGACGATCACCATCGTGGCGGGTAACGGCACCCCCGGCTTCTCGGGCGACGGCGGACCGGCCATTGATGCCCAGTTCAATGAGCCCACCGGGCTGGCGGTCACCGACAACGGCACCCTCTACGTCGCAGACCGGAACAACCACCGGATCCGCAAGATCACCCCCGACAGAACGATCACCACCGTCGCGGGTAACGGTGTCACCAAAGACAACGGCGACGGCGGGTTCTCCGGTGACCGCGGACCCGCCACCCAAGCCCAGCTCTTCTCTCCGGGCGACGTCGCGGTCGCCAAAGATGGCACGTTCTACATCGCCGATACACGGAACCACCGGATCCGCAAGGTCACCCCCGACGGAACGATCACCACCATCGCGGGTAACAAGGGTCGCGGCTTCTCGGGTGACCGCGGGCCTGCCTTCGAGGCCCAGCTCAATGAACCGATCGGGCTGGCGATCGTCGGCGACACCCTGTACATCGCCGAGTGGGGCAACCACCGGATACGCCGCATCGCCCCCGACCGGACGATCACTACCGTGGCGGGTAATGGCGCCACCGAGACCGACGGCGGCGGCGGGTTCTCCGGCGATGGCGGGCCCGCCACCCGAGCCCAGCTCAACCGCCCGGTATGGGTTGCGGTCGACACCAGCGGCACCCTCTACATCTCCGACCAGTACAACCACCGGGTGCGCCGAGTCGGCCCCAACGGGACGATCACCACCGTGGCAGGTACCGGCACTTCCGGGTTCTCCGGCTACGGCGGCCCCGCCACCCGTGCCCAGCTCGCGCAACCGACCGGAGTGGTGGTCGACAAAGCGGGCATCCTCTACATCAGCGACAGCAAGAACTGCCTGGTATCGAGCATCGACACCAACAGATAACCAACCGGTGCCGCGCGGCCAGCGTGGCCGGTGGTTGCCGGTGTTCTGAGCCGCTCTTCGAAGGCCATCGGAATATCTATTACAGGGACCGGCCACAAGGATCGCGGGCCAGTGGCGGCTGGGGTTCCCCTGCCCTGTCGGGGCTCCATTCGGCTGTCTCGGTAGGCTGCCGGCTACGGCGAAGGTGACCCAAGGCGGTGGAGGTGACCGAGGTGGAGCTGGACGAGGTGGAGCTGGATGCGCTGGTCGAGCAGGCCGTCGTCGACGCCTACGGCGAGGACGAACAGCTCACGGCCTTCCACGCTGTGATCGAGGACAACCTCGCCGTTCCCTTCCAGACCACCGTCCTGGGCGTGGACGTGACCGTCACGAAGATCGACCTGCGGTCCGACAGCGGCATCGTCGCGGTCTGCACCCGGGGGAAGCACCGCCAGGTGATCGGTATCCTGGACCTGCCGCTGCCCACCCCACCCCCGGGCGGGGCCGAATGGGTCGAGGCCTACCGGCACTGGGCATCCTGACGGTGACGCGACGATGAGCACATACCAGTACTACGAGTTCCTGGCCGTCGACCGGCCGTTGACCGCACAGCAGCAGGCCGAGGTCCGCACTCTGTCCACCCGGGCCCGGATCACCGCCACCAGCTTCACCAACGAGTACCACTGGGGCGATTTTCACGGCGATCCACGCATCATGATGGAGCGCTACTACGATGCCCACCTCTACCTCGCCAACTGGGGCACCCATCGGATCATGATCCGGCTGCCCCGCACCCTCCTCGACCTCAAGACCGTCCAGCGGTACACCGTCGAGCCTCACCTGACGGCCTGGACCGCCGGGGACCATCTCATCCTCGATCTGACCAGCGAGGACGACAGCGGGGACTGGGTGGAGGGCGCCGAGGACTCCCTGTCGGCCATCGTCGGTGCCCGCGCCGAGCTCGCCGCCGGGGACCCGCGGGCTCTCTACCTGGCCTGGCTGGCCGGCTACGGGACGTGGGAACGTGACGAGGACGTCTTCGGCGACGACGAGGAGGACACCCTCGAGCCACCGGTGCCCGCCGGGCTGGGTTCCCTCACCGCGCCGCAGCGGGCCCTGGCGGATTTCCTCCGCCTCGACGCCGACCTGCTCACCAGCGCGGCCCAGGCAAGCCCGCCCCTGGCAGCGGCCAGGGACGACCCCCGCGCACTCGCCGGATGGATCCGGGATCTCCCCGCCGGTGACAAGGAGAGCTTCCTGCTCCAGGTCGCGCACGGGGACGGCGCCCGGGTCCAGCTGGAGCTGCTGCGACGTTTCCGCGGTACGCCCGACAGCGGCGGGAACGGCCGTCCCCGCCGCACGGTCGCGCAACTGCTGGACACCGCCGCGGAGATCCGGCAGGAACGCCGGCGCCAGGAGCAGGCCGCCCGCGCCGAGGGGGAGGCCCGCCGCGCGCGGGAACGCGCGCTGGCCCGGGAGAAGCGGCTGGACGCGCTGGCCGGTGACCAGGAAACGGCCTGGGCGCGTGTCGACGCGCTGATCGACGGCCGCCGGCCGAGCGACTACGACGCGGCCGTCGAGATCCTCGAGGACCTCCGTGCTGTTGCCGCACGCGCCGGCCACAGCACGGAGTTCACACAGCGGTTCGCCCTCCTGCGCCAGCGGCATGCCCGCAAGCCCAGCCTTGTCGCACGTTTCGACCGCGCCGGCCTCGCTGACACCTCCACCGGCCAGTGATCCGCAGCCCGGGTAGCCGCCACGGATCCGCTGACAGGCTCATGCCGGTGACAGGCTCATGCCGGCTCATCACCGCAGGCCCGGGTCGGGCCGGGGGGTGAGCTGCTTCGCCCGCTGGAGCTCGCCGAGAGTAGCGAACCTGT
>NZ_CAKKTM010000299.1 GCF_920888515.1 Protofrankia sp. CiP1_Cm_nod1
TCGGTCGACGCGAATAAGGGCCATGGCAGAGCTTATCGGCGGCGTCGAGCATCGCACGATCACGATTGTCGACTACTCTCCGGCCTGGCCGGCCAGATTCGAGCAGGAACGGCGACAAATCCTCACAGCGCTGGGGCCCTGCTCGACTCGTCCGAGGCGATGCTTGCTGCCGCGCAGCGGCGGCTGGCCGCCGAGCCGGCTGACGTTCGTGACCGTGTCCGGCTGGTGCGAGGAAGCGGCGAGGACGCGCCCGCCCTGACGCGGGGCCGACGATTTGCCGCTGTGCTGTGTCACGGCGTGTTGATGTATCTGTCCGAGCCGGCCCCGATGATCGAGGCCCTGTGCGCGTGCACCGTTGTGGACGGCATCGTCTCGGTGATGGCGCTCAACGCGGCGACCCTTGCCGTCCGCCCCGCGCTGGAGCGTCGGTGGGACGACGCGCGGGCCGCCTTCCACGCCCGGGGGGAGTGCGGCGTGCTGGGTTTGGACACGCGTGCCGACACCGTCGAGGAACTCTCCGGCCTGTTCGCTGATCGTGGAGTTCGCCCGCTGGCCTGGTACGGCGTGTGGCTGTTCACCGACTGGATGACCCTCGACGACGGGGACGACGGGGACGACGAGGACGACGAGGACGAGCTGACCAGGATCGCCGAGGTGGAACTCGAAGCCGGCCGGCGTGATCCCTACCGGCGGCTCAGCCGGGTGTTCCACCTTGTGGGACGCGGATGACCTGACGCGGTTGCCGGCTCTCCAGCGGACGCGGGCGTCAAACCACGGCGGTGATCGGTTCTTCGAGTACGCCTGTGATGTTGCCCGGCGGCTTCGGTAGCCCGTGACTATTATTCTGGTCATGGCGACGATCCCGTTGGCGGATGCAAAGGCACGGCTGTCGGCCGTGATGGACGAGATCCGAGACACCCATGAACGAGTGGTGATCACCCGGAACGGGCGACCCGAGGTGATCATGCTCGCTGTCGCGGATCTGGAGGCGTTGGAGGAAACCCTCGACCTGCTGTCCACGCCAGGCGCGGTGGAGCGGATCCGTCAGGCCGAGGCGGACATCGCCGCCGGTGAGGCCATCGGTGCCGACGAGCTACGTCGCGCGTTCGCCGTCCGGGTCGAGCGGGAACGGTGACCGACGACGCCTATCGGCTCTCGCTCGCCCCGGCCGCACACAGGACGCTGACCGAAGGCCCACCGGTCGGGCTGCCGCTCGCCGTGGCAGCCGCGGTGATCGAGTTCGTCACCGGCGCGCTGCTCGACAACCCGCAACGCGTCGGCAAACCACTGGCCCGCGAGCTACACGGCTATCACGCCGCCAGACGCGGCGCCTACCGCGTGGTCTACCGCATCGACGACCGCAGACGCATGGTCCACGTCGTACGTATCGACCACCGCGCCGACGTCTACCACACGTAGATGGCACGGTCCGCTGCCGGACATCAAAGCCCGAGGCAGAGGCGGATGCAATCCCAGCTCGCCCGCATCTGAAGTTCGTCTGAACCGGGTTCTGGAGCCACCCCTGGATAGCGGCAGACCCTCGGCTGCCAGCCAGTAGCGTCGACCATCAGTCCCCGTCTCCGGCCTGGCGCTCCGGTGCCAGCTCAGTAGATCCGATCGTCGAGACAGACGCCACGAGGTGAGCGCCGCGCTGATACCGCGAACCGCGCCACAGTCGATTCCTGGCCGTGGCGCCATGCCACGGCCCCAACTGCGAACTGCCCCGTCTGTCAGTCGAGTGCCAGTGCGACACCCTTGTCGCATAATGTCGCCGACTAGCACGGACTGTGCCGGTGGCACACTGGCGAGGTGACCATAGGCGGCGGCGCGGACGGCACGAGCGGCTACGAGAGCTACGACTTCTACGTGTCGTACGCGCAGGCGGACCGGGCCTGGGCAGAGTGGATCGCCTGGGCGCTGGAAGATGCCGGGTACCAGGTCCAGATCCGGGCCTGGGACTCCGTTCCCGGCTCCAACTGGGTTGCCAGCGTCGACGACGGCCTTCAACGGTCCGACCGAACAATCGTGGTGCTTTCCGACGCCTACATCCGCTCGGAACACCGCAAGGCGGAATGGCAGGCTGCCTGGGTCCGTGACCCGACCGGCAGTGGCCGCCGGCTTCTCGTCGCCCGGGTCGCGAACTGTGCGCCGCCCGGGTTGCTGGGCCCGGTCGTCTCGTTCGACCTGTTCGGCCAACCGGAAGACCAGGCCCGCTTTCAGTTGCTGTGGGCGGCGGGGCTGGCGGCCTCGGGCGGACGGGCGAAGCCCACCTGCGCGCCGCCCTACCCTCAGGACGGCAGGGCGGTACCCGTCCGGCCGTCGTTTCCCGAGCCTGATGTGCCAGGCGCCAGTGGGCATGGTGCCATCTTCTTCTCCTATCCCGAGCCCCGTGCCACCGCCATCTGCGCACCGAGCGTGCTGCTCAGGCCCGAACACCGCGTCGCGCCCTTCGTCGAGCTCAGCGGCGACAGGGCCGCGCTGCATCTCTGGGTGGCCGGGCCAGGCTTGTTCTCCGCGCGGCTGCTGGCTGGTGAGGCTGGATCGGGCAAGACGCGGCTGGCCATGCGGGTCTGCGAGGAGCTGAGCGAGCAGGGCTGGCTGACGGTCCTGGTCAACTCCTCGTTGAGCCAGGCCCAGCTCCGGTGCCTGCGCGAGGCCGATGTCCCGGTGATGGTGGTCGTCGACAGCGCCGAACCGCGGCTCGACCAGGCCGCCCTGATCGCTGCCATACTCGCCGAGGGGGCCGCGTCCGGCACCTCGCCGCGGCGGCTGCTCCTGCTCACACGGTCCGCCCAGTACCTGCTCCGGGATCTCCAGTCGCTGGCCGACACGCGGACCGCCGACCTTTTCCGAGCGGCCCAGGCCCAGTCGATAACCCCTCTTCCGGCCGGGCCCGACGCGCGGCGCGTCCATTTTGATGCCGCATACATGGCGTTTCGGACAGAGCTGCGACAGGCCGGGCCGATCGTCGTGCCGCCACCCGCTGATCTCATGCGTCTTCAGTCGGTGCTGGACGTACACGCGGCGGCGCTGAACGCCTCCCTCAGAGATATCCACAGCTCCCGGGCCCCGTTTGCCACGCTGATGGAACACGATCAGCATTGCTGGCGTGAGCTCGGCCGTCACGACGGCGACCTTCAGACAGGTCTGGCGGCCAAGATCTGCGCCCTGGCGACACTCACGCGGCCCGGCTCCTTCGCGGAGGCGGAAGCCCTGTCGGCCGCGCTGCCCGGCATACTGGGCGTCGACGCCGAAGGGATCCGGCAGTGCCAGAACGCGCTCGGCACGCTCTATCCGGGCCGATGGGCGTTCAGCCCGATCCGGCCCGATGCGTATGGCGAGTATCTGGCGGCGGTCGCGCTGGCGGTTGACCCGTCTCTCGCCCGTGCGCTGGGGTCCGCCTGCTCCGCCGACCAGGCAGCGAGCACTCTCACCGTTCTCGGTCGCGCTCTGCCCCGCCACCCGGAGCTGGCCACCGCGATCGCGGAGATGCTCCGGGCGAATCCCAACGAGTTCGTTCTCGTCGCCACAGAGGTCGCCACCCGGCTCCCTGACCCGGAACGGTTCGCGCGGGCCGTGGCCGATGCCTTCGACGACTCGGCGCTCGGCCAGCTCACGCTCATCACGGCGACGGAGCTGGCGGACCGGGTACGACGCGGCGGCCGGGAACTCGGCCCGCTACGTGGGCTCAGCCTGCGCGCCTCGGCGGCGAACGGGCGCAGGCTGACCGCCGGCTTGACCACGCCCGCCGCGCGGGATCCCAACCTGGCGAGTCTGACAAATATCCTCGACAAGGTGACAAACGGCGTTATCGACCTGTTCGTCGGCCTTGTCGATCCGGGTTCCGGACGCATGCCGTCCAACCCGGACGGGACGCCGGCCGTCCCGCCCGATCTCCTCGGAACATACTTCGACCTGCAACGATACTTCCGGGGATCGGATCCCGAGAAGAAGTGAGCCAGCAGGCGGAGGCAGGAGAACCGTCGGGACCTCCAGCGCCGATCATGCCGGCTGCCAGCAGCATCCGGATGTTGGAGGATTCGGGAACGCCTGGCTGAGGAAGCGGAACGTGCGTCGTTCATCGGCCCGTTCCCGTCCGGTCCGCGAGAACGACCTCACCGGACTCGCGGGGCCAGGTGGGTCATCAGGGGGTCAGGTTCCACAGGGCGTCGAGGGGAGAGCGCAGAGGCGGTCGCCGAAGGGCAGGGTTTGTTGGCCGGTGTAGAGGACGTAGCCGGCTACGAAGCGTGGGCCGAGCAGGTTCGCGAGGTGGCGCAGGCCGGCGAGGTCCTCGGTGCGGACGGTGGCGCCGGCTTTGACCTCGATCCCGACGACACGGCCGTCAGGGGTTTCCAGCAGCGCGTCCACCTTGACCTTGTCCGGTAGTGGTAGCAGTTGGTGCAGCTCGCCGCCGACACCGGCCCGTGTGCAGGGATTGCGGATGTTGCGATTGTTTCGGATAATGCGTTTGCAGGTTGTATGTTGTGGAGGTGACGGAGATGGCGGTGGAGATGACCGGTCAGGCTGGCGGCGCGGCCCGGCATCGGGACCCCGATGCGGAGCTTGCCCGGCGGGCGGCGCGACGCATCGGCGAGTACCTCACGACGCACCCCGGTGCCGATCCGGTCACGATCAGCGGTGAGCTCGCGGGCGACGATGTCCTGGTCGTGCCCCGAGAGGCGACTGTCCTGCTCGCCCAGATTCTCCGCGTCCTGGCACAGGGTGAGAGCGTCAACGTCACGCCTGACTCCGCCGAGCTGACCACTCAGCAGGCGGCCGACTTCCTGAACGTGTCCCGGCCGTATCTGATCAAACTGCTGGAGGCCGGTGAGATCCCGTTCCGTCTGGTCGGTACACACCGGCGGGTGACGTTCCGTGATCTCCACGAGTACAGGAGCCGCGACGACCTGGCGCGGCGGCGCACGGCGGACGACCTGACCGAGCTGACCCAGGAACTGGGGC
>NZ_CAKKTM010000300.1:0-8369 GCF_920888515.1 Protofrankia sp. CiP1_Cm_nod1
GGTCCAGGATCCGGTGCATCTCCGCCCGCATCTCCTCCACCGGCACCGACCAGTCCAGGTCCAGCTCGACCACGCCGAGCACGGCCGCCTCCCGACGCGTCCAGTTCTGGAACGGCACGGTGGTGAAGTATGTCGATGGCAGGATCATGCGTCGGTCGTCCCAGATGTGGACTACCACGTAGGTCAGTGTGATCTCCTCGATGCGTCCCCATTCCTTCTCCACGACGACCACGTCGTCCACCCGTATGGCGTCGGTGAAGGCGAGCTGCAGCCCGGCGAACACGTTTGCCAGCGAGGTCTGTGCGGCCAGCCCGGCGAAGATGCCGACGATTCCGGCGGACGCGACGATGCTGGCACCGGCAATGCGCACGCTGGGGAACGTCATCAGCATCGAGGCCACGGCGATGACGGTGATGACGACCACCGTGATGCGACGCAGCAGGATCACCTGTGTACGCACCCGGCGGGCGTGCCGGTTGTCGGCGACGTCCATCCGGTAGCGAGCCAGGGCAAGATCCTCGAGGAGGAAGGTGAGCACCGCCACCAGCCAGGAGACGCCGCCGATGAAGGCCAGGCCGAGCAGCCGGACGATGGCCCCGGTCCAGTTCTGTTCGGGCATGGCGTTCAGCGCGACAAGCAGAGCGAGGATGACGAGGGTGAGGTGGGCCGGGCGTCGGCCGCGCTGGGCCAGGTCGGCGGCGGCTGCCGAACGGCGCCCGGCCCGACGGGCTGTCCGGTCGACGACCAGCGCAACCGTGTAGCCGAGCACGGCGGCCATGGCCAGCACGATCAGCACGGCGGGTGTCGAATCAGCCTCGGGCAGGGACATCTCGGCTGCGTGGCGAATGACCACACCGGACTCCTCGGATCAGTCTGGTAGCGGTAGCCCGGGCGGCGCCTTGCCCCGAGCGACGCGCCTGTGTCCAGGGATGCCTTCCCGCAGTGGGGCGTTATAACGTGAGAGGTCCGTCACATTCGGAAGTATCATGAATTCCTTCTCGAGCGAAGTTGATCTGGCTCCGCGCTCTCGATCCCGAGCGCGGCAGGAGGGTCCGTCGGGCGCTGTCGCATTCGCCGATTATCGGTGATCTTGATGGCCGGTAACCGGCGGCTTCGGACGCCTCAGAACGACTTTGAAGGACGCCTCCACCGGAAGATTTACGGCCGAGATTCGACGGTGGCTTTCGGGCCGAGTTTCTCCAGCTATGCGACGAGCCGTTTCCGCTGCACGCCGGCGCCGGGACACCGGAGCGCGACGTCGGCGGGAGACATGGAGGAATGAAGGAATGAAGGAATGAAGGAATGAAGGAGAGTCCACGATGGCACGGGTTGAGCGGAGAGCGGTCGGTGCCGGTCCGGTAGCACAGTTCCGGTGCCGCAGGCCACGGTGTTCGCCCCATCGGCCCTGCTCACGGTGACGATCGAGGAGCGGCGGAGGAGGCGAGCGACCTTCATCTCCCTGCTGGGACAGGGACATCGATCGCCCGCATGCCAGCCGCTCTGGCCGTTGACGTACGCCTCGGCACTCCGGCCGGCGGGGAGTTGGGCGCCGTGCACGCGCGTCCCGGCGTTGCGCCCGGTTAAGGCGGAGCCGGACGGGTACTTGGCCATGAGCGCACAGCGGCGGCGGTGCCTGTGGCCCTGTGGCCCTGTGGCCCGTTCCGCCCGGGCCGGCCCGCCTCCGGTCGACCTACGGCAGGAGCGACATGGCTTTCTACGACCCGGTGGAGTCGAGTTTCTATTCGTGGTGCGTCGAGCGCCTGTTGTCCTGCGCACAGCTGAGTCCCTACACCGCCGCCGGTGTGGCGGAGCTGGGGGCGGGTACCGGGATCCCGCTGCTGGAGGCCGTCGGCCGATCGGAGACGTTGGCACAGGTCCGTGGATTTGAGCGCGACCCCGACGCGTTCCGGTCAGCCCGCCGGCTGACGGAGCTGAAGGGGCCGGTGAACTACACCGTCCAGTTCGGAGACTTCTTCCGCTACGCCAGCGGGGCAACGGAGCGCTGCGTGGTCGCCAACCCCCCGTACCTGCCGGGGCAGCCGCGGCGGCCGGGTGCTCCCGACCTGTACGGCGGGGCGCGAGGAGCCGAAGTGACCTGCCGGATTCTGGGCTGCTCCTTCGACCTGGTGATGGTGATGGTCGCCTCGATCTCCGATCCGCTCGGCGTCCTGGCGGAGGCGACCCGCTGTGGGTACCGGGTGGTGGACTGGGTGACGCGCCCGATCAGGTTCGGCTCCTACTGCCGCGACCCCGAGGTGTGGCGGCGCATCCAGTCCCTTGCCGCCGCCGGGCAGGCATTCTTCCACCAGGAGGGCTACCTGCTCGCCGGTGTCACCTGGATCCGTGACCACAGCCGTGCGTACCCGCCCGGGAGGGACTCGGTGGTTCTGGCCCAGGTGCTGAGCGCGGGCGCCGCGGCGGTGCCGGCATGACCGCCTCCCGCCCCCGGCCCGTGACCACGGCCTTCCGCGGGCCGAACGATGCCGGCTACGGCGACGTTCTCAGCCCGGCCGAGCTCGGGCCGAGCCCCCTGCCGCGCCCGCGGGGCACCCTCAGCGCCGTTCTGACCACCGCTCTGGCCGGGCCGGTCCATGCCGTGGACAGGGTGCCCGCGGCCGACGATGACGCCCTGTTCGGTGAGGACGCCGCCCTCACCCTGTACTGCCTGTACGAGCTGCACTACCGCGGGTTTGCCGATGTGGCGGACGGCTGGGAGTGGGAGCCGTCGCTGCTGGGGCTTCGCCGGCTCCTGGAACGCGATCTCCTGGCCCGGCTGCGGGATGACGTGGACCTCGCCGCCCCCGGCACCGAGCCGGGCGACCTCCTCGCGGACGGGATCGCGGGCGCGCTGCGCCGCGTCATCGACGCTCCCGGCGGCCCGTCGCTGTCGGGGTATCTCGCCGAACGCGGTTCGCTGGGCCAGTTCCGTGAGTTCGCCGTCCACCGCTCCCTGCTCCAGCTCAAGGAAGCAGATCCGCACTCGTGGGCGATTCCCCGGCTGGCCGGCGCGGCGAAGGCCGCGCTGGTCGAGATCCAGACCGACGAGTACGGTCACGGCGCCCAACGGGACATGCACCAGACCCTCTTCGGCCTCACCCTGCGCGCCCTGGGGCTGGACCCGGCGTACGGGGCCTACCTTGACCGTGTCCCGGCCACCACGCTCGCCACCGTCAACGTGCCGTCCTTCTTCGGCCTGCACCGCGAGCACCGGGCCGCGCTCGTCGGTCATCTCGCCGTGTTCGAGATGACCTCGGTCGGGCCGATGAGTGCCTACAGCGCCGCCCTGCGCCGCCACGGCCTGCCCCCGGCCGCCCGTCTGTTCTTCGACACGCACGTCGTGGCGGACGCCCACCACCAGACGGTCGCCGCCGACGCCCTCGCCACCGGCCTCGTGCGGGCCGAGCCCGGCCTCGCTGCCGGCCTGCTCTTCGGCGCGCGGGCGGCGATGGCCGTCGAGGCCCGCGCCGCCGAGGCAATCATGACTGCCTGGGAGAGAGGGGAATCGTCCCTGATCTGATCCGCGGCGATGAACAGCGGTTGCTCGGCAGGTTCGTCTGGGGTCGTCTTCTTGGTCGTCTTCTTCTTGGTCGTCTTCTTCTTGTGCCGTCCCGCGGCCGGATGTGTTCCGGATGTGTTTTGGTCCCGGCGGCCAAGGGAGAGCGGTGGGGACGGGTGGTGCCCGCGCGGGCGCGCCCGACGGCCGCCGCCAGCCCGTCGGCGCCGGGGCTGGCCGCACCCGGCTGGTCATCCTGAGTCCGCGGCGGGTGCCGACTGAGTCCGCGGCCGGGTGCCGAACTTCGTCCAGCCCAGGGAGCTCGACCTGACATCCTTTGATGGCCGCCTCGTCGACGACCGCGGCGTGGTGACTCTGAGCCTGGCGGGACACACGGCCACCGACTCCGAAACCGCCGAGTTCGCCTCGGCCTTCACCACGGCGGTGGCGGCCCACCGTCATTTCGACCGCCACGCCGAGCTCGTCCCAGCCTGAGACCCGTTCCGTCGCTGCCGGAGCATGCCGCCGCTGCCGAGGCTCATGGTGCCGAGCCCGTGCTGTCGGTGCCCGCGATACCCGGGCCTCGGCCGCGCCCTCACGGCCCGGCTCATCCATGTCACCCGGGCGAGCCCACAACGGCCTGAACGACCTACCGGTCCCCGGACCACGACGTGAGGAGGGCCTTCAGAGCCGGACCGGTTGGTGACCACGCCCGGGCCGGGCACGAGGGCGTCCAGCACGTACCCGAAGACGGCCCGGTCGGGGATGCGACGGCGGTGGCAGCCCGGCCGGTGGGCGGGGCCGGACTCGAGCGGCGGTCCGCTGGTGTGCCGGGTCAGCAGGGCCTCGAACCAGCTCCAGATCGGGCCGGGCAAGGATGATGGGACGGCAGGCATGAGATCCTCCAGCGCTCACGGAATGTGACGATCCGACGGTCACCGGGTTCCGTGCCTGCTCACATGCCGATCTCCTGGACCCGCGCCTATTGCCGGTCACTCCTACTCGTCCAGGCGTTTCCCGTGGTAGCCGGCGGGTCATCCCTCGAGAACGAGTCCGGCGGGTGGGGAATTTGACGTCTCCTGTTTGCTGAGCCGTCGCTGCCGGTGCACTGACGATGATGCGGAACGTCACTAATCTGGCTTCGCTCCCCAGCCAGGCACTGCTTTCCCCCTGACCCATTCTGGAGGTCCGCCCGTGTCCCCTGCCGTTGCTGTCCGGCGTCCACGCTGGCTACTGAGCATGCTCGGTGCCGCCGTCGTGCTGGCCGTCGCGTCGATTGGTGTGTGGAGCGCGGAGCCCGCGCACGCCGCGGCGCTCCCCACACCCGACCACGTCGTCGTCGTGGTGCTTGAGAACCACGCCTACTCCCAGGTGATCGGCAGCTCCAGCGCTCCCTACATCAACTCACTGAAGACCGGCGGCGCGAACCTCACCGCGTCGTACGCCATCACCCACCCCAGCCAGCCCAACTACATGGCGCTCTTCTCCGGGGGAACCCAGGGCATCACCAGCGACAGCTGCTACACGCCCGGGTTCAGCAGCGCCGCCAACCTCGGCTCCGAGCTGATCGCGGCCGGTCTCGCCTGGGGCAGCTACAACGAGGGCCTGCCCTCCCAGGGCTCGACGATCTGCACCAACAGCAGCACGAAGTACGCGCGGAAGCACAACCCCTGGTTCGGGTTCAGCAACGTGCCGACGAACACCGCCTACACGTTCGCCCAGTTCCCGACCAGCTACTCGACCCTGCCGAAGATATCGTTCGTCGTCCCGAACCTGTGCAACGACATGCACGACTGCTCCGTGAGCACCGGTGACACCTGGCTGCAGAACAAGCTCGGCGCCTATGCCACCTGGGCCACGACCCACAACAGCCTGCTCATCGTGACCTTCGACGAGGACAACAGCCTCAACGGCAACCACATCCCCACGGTGCTCTACGGGCAGCACGTCACCGCGGGCAGCTCCTCGTCGACGACCTACAACCACTACAACCTGCTGCGCACCCTGGAGGACCTGGCCGGTCTGACGACACACGCGGGTAACGCCGCCAGTGCGTCGGACATCACCGGCATCTGGAGCTAGCGTCCGTGTACCTCGCGGACGCGTACACCGTCCCCACGTCTGCTGGCCCGGGTACCGACCCGGGCCAGCAGGCCGCGGCGCCCACCCCTCGCGTCACACCGCGGGCCGTCGCGCGGGCGCTGCCGCGCACGGTCCTCGTGCTGGGAACGGTGAGCCTGCTCACCGACGTCTCGGCCGAGATGGTCACCGCTGTCCTACCGCTCTACCTGGTGGCGGAGCTGGGCCTCTCACCGCTGGGTTTCGGCCTGCTGGACGGCATCTACAACGGCTTCAGCACGCTGGTCCGCCTTGTCGGCGGCCATCTCGCCGACCGCGGCGGACGGCACAAGGCTGTCGCCGCGGTCGGCTACGGGCTGTCCGCGCTGTGCAAGCCCGCGCTGCTCCTCGCGCACGGGGTGGCGTCGATCGGTGTGGTGCTCGCGGCCGACCGGACCGGCAAGGGGCTGCGGACCGCTCCGCGCGACGCGATGATCTCCCTGGCGTCGTCGGCCGAAGCCCAGGGCCGCTCGTTCGGCATACACCGGGCGATGGACACCGCGGGCGCGCTGCTGGGCCCGATCATCGCCTTTTTCGTGATGCGGGCCGCGGTTGACGGATTCGACGCCCTGTTCATGGTGAGCTTCTGTATCGCCATGACGGGCCTGGCGGTCCTGCTGTTGTTCGCCCCGGGCCGCGGCCACGCGACGGCCCAGGACGCGACGGCCCAGGACGCGCGGGAGGAGGCGGCCGTCTCCGCGCGCGCGGCGTTCGGCCTGCTGCGTCGCCCCGATCTGCGCTGGTTGGCGCTGTGCGCGTTGCTGCTCGGCCTGGCCACCGTCAGCGACTCCTTCCTCTATCTGATGCTGCAGCGCGACCTGGCCATGCCGCGGGAGTGGTTCCCGCTGTTGCCGGTCGCCACGGCCGGGACGTTCCTGCTGCTGGCGGTGCCGTTCGGACAGGCCGCCGACCGGTTCGGTCGCTGGCGGGTCTTTCTCGCCGGGCACGTCGGCCTGCTGGTGGCGTACGGGCTGCTGCTCGTGCCGGTGGGCGACGCGGCGCTGCTGGCCGTCGTCCTCGTCCTGCACGGCGCCTTCTACGCCGCGACGGACGGGGTGCTGATGGCCGCCGCCGCGGTCTCGGTGCCTGCGCGGCTGCGCTCCAGCGGCCTGGCCCTGGTGCAGACCGCGCAGGGAAGCGCCCGGTTCGCCTGCTCGCTGCTCTTCGGGGCCGCCTGGTCGGCCTGGGGGGACCGCGCGGCGTTGGCTTCCGCGACGGTCGCGCTGGCGACCTGCGTCACGTTGGGCGCGGTTGCGCGGCCCCTGCGGGCACTGGGGACGGCGGCATCGCGGGGAGCCGCGACATGACGGACCGCGCCCGGCTGGTCGTACTGTTCCTGACCGTCGTCCTGCTCGGCGGTGTCTCCGTCGGCTGGGTGCGGTACGCCTCCGAGCGCGGTGCGCTCAGGGACCGCCAACAGCAGGACGGCCCGTCGGTGGCCGCCGGCCGGGTCACGCTGGCCGGGACCGGCGCCGGCCCTGGCGCCGGCACCGGCACCGGCACCGGCTCGACCGGGCAACAACGGCTGGTCTTCCGCAACATGCTCTGGGGCCCGCAACGGGACGAGCTGGTGTCGGTGGCCGCGTCGGCGCCGGCCGGCCCGCGCACCGCGTCGGATGTCCACTGCCTGCGCTTCTACGCCGCCGCCGGTACCGGCATCTGCCTGCAGCGGCTGCCGGGCACGCTCGAGGAGAGATACCGGGCGGTGGTGCTGGACGCGGAGCTGCGTGAACAGCGGCATTTCCCGCTGGGCGGCATCCCCACCCGGGCGCGGGTCTCGCCCAGCGGCCGGATGGTGGCGTGGACGGTGTTCGTCAGCGGTGACTCCTACGCGGGTACCCAGTTCTCCACCCGCACCTCGATCCTCGACACCCGCACCTGGACGCTTCAGCAGTCGCTGGAGGACTACCAGGTGATCATGGATGATAAGGCGTACCGCGGCGCTGACGTCAACTTCTGGGGCGTCACGTTCGCCGACGACGGCCACTTCTACGCCACCCTGGCCACCCGCGGGAAGACCTACCTGGTGCGCGGGGACGTCCGGGCCAGGACCGTGACCACCCTGCGCGAGAACGTCGAGTGCCCGTCGCTGTCGCCCGACGGCACCCGGCTGGCGTTCAAGAAACGGGTGCCGGAAGCCTCCGCGGACGCGCCGTGGCGGGAGTACGTCCTCGACCTGCGCGACATGCGGGAGACACCGCTCGGCGAACACCGAAGTGTTGACGACCAGGCCGTCTGGCTCGACAACAGCACCCTCGTCTACGCTCTCGCCGGTGACTACGGCTCGGATCTGTGGACCATCCCGGCCGACGGCACAGGTAGCCCCACCCGGCTGACGACCGCGGCGCTCGCACCCGCCGTGATCGGCTGACCGCCCGCGCGCCACGGGCGTCCTCCTGCGACCCGGGTCAGACGGGCTTGGCGGTGGTGTAGCGGGCGGCGACGTCCAGAATCGACGCCGGACGGCCGCGGCGGATGCCCGACGAACAGCGCCTGGCACCGAGAGTGACCGTCAATGCTGGTCAGTTCAGGAGGCCCGGCATTGTACGAACCGGCCTCTCATGCGTGCTGACCTGCGGCGATGGAGTCCCTTACATCATCCCAACCCCATAGGTAAAACCTATTTGACCAGGCCAGAGGCTAAATACGCAGCGTGGTGGACCATGTGTACCAGCATACGAACCGATTGATCTTGGTTCCGGGCCCTGAAATCGCCGTCCGGCCGGTCGCCACCCGGGCGCTGACCAGGGACGATTCC
>NZ_CAKKTM010000300.1:8794-10767 GCF_920888515.1 Protofrankia sp. CiP1_Cm_nod1
GCCGGGTAGCCCGGGGGGATTTCGCCCCCGGGCCCCCACAGAACGCAGCGTAACAGTCTCCCGTTACTGCGCTCGTCCCACCCAGTCCTTCAGAAACTGGTGCACCACGCCCAGTGGGCGAACAGGCGAGGCTGTTTACAAATCAGCCCATTCCACCATCTTTTGGCCTTCTTGAACGACCTGAGACGTTTGAACTTCCGTCGAGCCCATCGCACCAGGTAGGTGTTGATGCGTTGCAGTAAGCGGTACAGCTCGGAGCGGTAGAACTCCCCGTAGTAGTTCACCCAGCCACGAATGACCGGATTCAGCCACGCCGCGAGCGTCGCGATGTCATCGGTCGTGCGCAGGTGGATCCGCCACCGGCGGACCACTCCCCCCATCTTCTTGAGGGCGTCCCGACTCACCGCCGGCTGGAAGCTGGAGAACGTCCGCCCGCCCTTCCCACGGGCGCCTCTCGCCCGGAACGTGTAGCCGAGGAACGAGAACGACGTGTTGCCATACGCCTCACGTCGGTTTTCGTCTTGGCAGTAGACGATCCGGGTCTTGTCGGGGTGCAGGTGCAGCCCGCTCTCCTTCATGCGCTCCGCCAGCTTGACCCGCACGTACCGGGCCTGCTTTTCGGTCACACAGTGCACGACCGCGTCGTCGGCAAACCTCTCGAACGGCAGGGTCGGAAACTCCCGCCCCATCCAGGCGTCAAAGGCATAATGCAAGAACAGGTTGGCCAGCACGGGTGACACCGCGGATCCCTGCGGGGTACCTCGGTCCCGCTCGACCGTCCTGCCATCGGGCCATACCGTCGGGGCTTTCAGCCACCGCCGGACGTAGATCACCACCCATTTTTGCTCAGGGGTGGTGTTCGCCTCCACCGCTTTGACCACAAGGTCGTGATCGACGGAGTCGAAGAACAGGGAAATGTCAAACTCAAGCACCCAGTCCATCCGCCAGCACCGCTCGCGGCACTTTCCGACCGCCATCAACGGCGACCGCCCCGGCCTATACCCATACGAGTCGTTATGAAAGATCGACTCCGTGCGGGGTTGCAGCGTAAGGGCGACCACGGTCTGGGCAACCCGGTCGGCCACGGTGGGTACACCTAAGATCCTCGACCCTTGGCCATGCGGCTTCGGTATCTCCACAGCCCGCACCGGGGGCGGGAAGTAGCTCCCCGAGGACATCCGCACCCAGACCTTGTACAGATTGTTCTCAAGGTCCTTCTCGAAGTCCTCGATGGACTGCCCGTCGACCCCGGCAGCTCCCTTGTTTAGCCGGACCTGCTGATACGCCTCCCACACGGTCCACTTGGAAATCACATACGGTCTCTGTTTCGGACCTGACTTGTTCACTCGTCTCCTCCCAGGCATACGCCTGGTTGCTCGAAGAACTCGCCTGGATGAGCCAGCCCCTTCGCTCTACCCCCATTACAGGGGCTTCATCACTACTACGGGCTGGTCCGCCGGGCTGGCACGCGACGGTACTCGACGCCTATCCGGTTGCAGCCGTTCAGCGCACTCCCTCTTGCCGACCTGGGACACGGGTCGGACGGTTTCGGCCAGCACCTTCCCCTGTTCCACACGGACGCCGCAGACCAGGCTCACGCCACCTGCATGCCGGACACCGCCTAGCCAATAAGTGGGCACCCGCCAGGCTCATCCCGGAGCCACACTAACACCCCGGTTTCGATGTCTCCCTATCACGTTTCGACACGTCAGCGGTGGTTCACTTTCGTTCGTCTTCCTGGTCCCCGCCTGACGGTTCTTACACCGCCTTTTCCCCGACGCTCGGCACGACAAGTCTTCAGCTAACGCACCTCGGGGTGGCTAGGCGCCTCCCCCCACAGGGCGACGCCGGAGGGCCGCCGGCCCCTCGTACCAAGAGGGGACCGGTCCTCCATCATCCGTGCAGCACGCACGTGTCAAGAAATTTGCCCGCCTACCTTCAGACGGCTCCTTTCTACGCGCTTCAGGGCGCAA
>NZ_CAKKTM010000301.1 GCF_920888515.1 Protofrankia sp. CiP1_Cm_nod1
CTCTACGGCCTGACGCGCAACGCTCTCGGGGTGCTGCTCCGCGTACGCGGCGACACGGCGAAAGAGGTGGAGCTCCTCGTCCTACGACACCAGGTGGCGGTGCTGCGGCGCCAGGTCCACCGTCCGACCCTGGAACCGGCAGATCGGGTAGATCCTGACGGCGTTGTCCCGGCTGTTACCCCGGACCCGCTGGGACGTTTTCTTCGTCACTCCGGCCACCGTGTTGCGGTGGCCGGAGTGACCTCCTCACCCGGAAATGGACCTATCCACGGAAGTCGCCCGGTCGGCCACCGGTCCGCCGCAAGATCCGTGATCTGGTTCTGCGCCTCGCGAAGAAGAACCCGACCTGGGGTCACCGGCGGGTGCGCCGTGAGGCGCCAATTGATCGAACAGGGCTGGGAGACCTTCGTCGCTGTCCTGTCATGGTAGGGCGGTGAAGCTGGGGGCAGCCTGATCCGGGAGGTGCCGGTGAGGGTGGCGGTCGACTTCTTCCACGCGGACTGCGCCGTGACGCTCCAGCGTCCGTACCGCTTGTTCGTCATGGAGGTCGGCTCCTGCTCCGTGCACCTCCTTGGGGCCCCGCCAACCCGGACGGGCCCTGGACCACCCAACAGATCCGGAATCTGCTGATGGACCTCGGCGACCGGGCGGCCGACGTCCAGGCCCTGGTCCGTGACCGCGCTGGGCAGGTCACCGCATCCTTCGACGCGGTCCTCGCCGACGCCGGCATCACCGCGGTCACGATCCCACCCCGAGCTCCCCGCGCGCTCCACCTCCAACCGCCCCGGCCCGACCACCCGATCACTGACGTCACGACGGGACACATCAAGCGTCGGCCCGTCCTCGGTGGCCTGATCAACTAATACGAACGAACGGCCTAAAACCCCAGGTCAACGCCGATAGCCGAGTTCTGGCACCCAACAGGTTCTACATAAGCCTCGTAGTATCTACCTGTAGCTTCGGGGTTTCTTTCTCAGGAATGACTGTCACTCGGGCCGAGTGTGGTGAGCAATGCCGTTAGCGCGACCCTCTCGCTGTTCGAGTTCGGACTCGTTGCCCGGAGGGCGCGCAGCACCGTATCAATCTTTCCGTCGATCTTGGTCCACGCAGCCTTGTCCTTCGGTTTCAGACGCGCTTCGGCGTTGTCCCACGCGATTTCGAGATCACCGATGCGGGCCGTAGCGCCAGACTGGTTGCCGGCGTTCAGGAGATCCAGCGTGTCCTGTGTGATTTTTCGGAACTTCGAGAGGTCTCCGAGGGGCGAGAGCTGTGCTGGCTGACTTCCGCCGGGGATCACTGCCTGGCTTGCGCCGGGGATCACTGTCTGGCTTGCGCCGGGGATCACTGTCTGGCTTGCGCCGGGGATCGACTGCACGGCGGCAGCCGAGTTTGACGTGTCTTCTTGAAGCGAGGACTTGCGCAAGAAGTATCCCGTCCCTGCGGCGATGAGGACGAGCGCCACGACGACGACTGTCTGCCACAAGCCTCCTCGTTCCATTGCCTCGTCAGTGTCAATGGCAGAGGCACTCGGGATGACATCGGCTTTCGTCACCGAGAAATAGGTAACGATGCCGAGAATGCCGGCCACGAAGATCAGGCTCGTCACCGTCGCACCCAGGCCCAGCCCGCCCTGGCCCGATGACTGAGAGAGGTAGTCACCGATCGATGCTCCAAGCGGGCGGGTCATGATGTAGATGATCCAGAAGGAGAGAACCGAGTTGAGTCCGAATCGCCATGCGACCGCAATGATGGCGATCAGCGATACCACGATGATTCCCGTCGCCAGGTAGCCGAGCCCAAGCACCTCGGCCATGAGATCGCCGGTCGCCGTGCCGAGCGCGAAGGTGACGAGAATCGTCAGCCAGTAGAACGCCTCTCGCCGTCTGGTGAAGATGGAATGAATGGAGAGCGTCTTCTCGATCAGGTACCACACGAGGAAGGCGAGAGCGAGAAGAACACCGAAAATCAGGGTGCTCGCTTCGAGTGGCAGACCGATACTGTCCGTGAGATTGTCGGTTACCAATGTGCCGAAGACGCTCACGAGCGCCACCGCCAGCCAGTACCTGCTCGGTATGTACCGATTCGCCCTGAATTGGAAGATCAGAGCGGCGACGAGCAGGACGCCTGTGACGACGGACGTACCGGTCAGACCGAGGTTCAGGTTGACGTTGAGGAAGTCAGCGGCCGATTCACCAACCGTCGTGCAGAGCACTTTGATGATCCAGAAGTAGATGGTGACTTCTGGAACTTTGTTAAGGAGTTGGCGATTTGGTGCGAGGGTGCGTGGTGAAGTCATGGGGATGCTCGGTGAAGTCATCGGGCTCTTTCTCGTTCTCGGTTCGGTCGCCGCGGCGGAAGAATCTGGGACGAGGGTGAGCCAAGCCGCGACTTGTCGGACATTAGGGCACGCCAGGCCAGCCATGGGTCGGACAGGGTAAGCGGGCGGGAAACTCTGTTAATGAGCAGCTGCGGAGTCCTGAGGCATCCGCCGCGTGGTTGGACTCGGGAGTGACAGGTGAGCTGCACGGACGCCTGCGTGGTGGATGCCGCGGTACCTGCTCGACTACAGGCAACCGCTGTCACCGGGGCAGGCGGTCGTGGTCGCTTCCCGCGCGGGCGTCGGGCCGCCGCCCGGGTCTGGTCTGGCGACGGTATTCCCGGACTACCGGAACGGCGGACACCACCACGATCAGCAGCGTGATCGGGATGATGTACCGGTCGATCGAGATGGACCGTCCAAGGGTGTAGCCGAGCAGGGTGACGCCGAGCGACCAGATCAACCCGCCGGCGACGTTGAACAGGGTGAAGGCCCGGGCCGGCACGCCCACCACACCGGCCACCGGGTTCATGAAGGTGCGTATGACCGGCACGAACCGCGCCAGGATGATCGCCTTTCCGTAGCCGTACCGGTCCAGGAACTCCTGGGTCCGTTCCACGTTCTCCTGTTTGAACAGCCGGGAGTCGGGTCGGTTGAACAGGACCGGGCCGGCCCGGCGGCCCAGCAGATAGCCCGTCTGTGCGCCCACCAGCGCCGCGACGGCCACCCCGGCCAGCACGGAGCCGATGTGGAAATGCGGCTGGCCGGCGGTAGTGCGGGTCGTGCTGTAGGCGCCGGCGAGGAACAGCAGGGAGTCACCCGGAAGGAAGAACCCGAGGAGCAGGCCGGTCTCGGCGAACACGATGACGGTCAGACCGGCAAGGCCGAACGTCGAGGCCAGTGAGGCGGGGTCAAGAATATTGAGTGCGAGTGGACCAGACAGCGCAGGACTTCCTTTCCATCGTTTCCGGCCGGATCCTGCCCGCAGTTGACCGTCTCACGGGCAGAGCGCCTCGGGGCCTGCGAAATCAGAATGAGAAGGGACCGAACCTCAGCACGGACACGAATCCGACGGCGAGACAGTAGAACGCGAACGGGGTGAGCGTCCGGGTTTCGAACCAGCGGCTGAGGAACCGCACCGACAGATAGGCTGCGACACCCGCGACCGCCGCCCCGAACAGGGTCTGCCCCCGTACCCCGTTGCCGAGCGGGCCGAACAGATCCGGCAGCTTGAGTAGGCCCGCAGCCAAGATCACGGGGGTGGCCAGCAGGAACGCGAACCGAGCCGCGTCCTCGTGGGACAGGCCGCGGATCAAACCGGCTACCATGCTCACGCCCGATCGGCTGATCCCCGGTGCGAGTGCGGCGGCCTGGGCGAAGCCGACAACAAGAGCGTCCTTCACAGAGAGCGTGGCCAGTCTCTGATCGGCAGCCAGGTCTGCGGCGGCGCCGACGGACAGCGGCGCCGGGTCGGCCGATCCCGGGGTGGCGCCTTCAGAAGCGCCCGTGGCGGGCGTCGGAGTCGGTTTCCCAGCGGTGAACCTGCCCGTGATCGGCGCTGCCATCACCGGAGCGGGCGCGGACCCGGGTCCGCCGGGCGCCGTGTTCCTCCGCCGCAGCCGCTCCCCAGCGAGCAGCACTCCACCGTTGACGGTCAGGAACAACGCTGCCGACAACGGTTTGCCGAGCGTGGTGCGGAAAGTGTGCTCCAGCAGGAGACCGCTGATTCCGACCGGAATCGTCGCGATAATCAGCAGCCAGCCGAGTCGCTGGTCGGATGTCTGGACCCGGCGGTCCCGTACCGATATCGTCAGACCACTGGTGATCCGGACCCAGTCGCGCCAGTAGAACGTGATCAGAGCGATCGCGGTAGCGACGTGTACGGCGACGATGAAGGCCAGGTAGGGCGACTCCGGCGCAGAGACGTCCAGGTCCCGCGCCCAGCTTCCACCGATCCACGCGGGGACGAGCACGCTGTGCCCGAGACTGGATACCGGAAACAGTTCCGTGATCCCTTGTAGGAGACCGATCGCGCCCGCCTCGACGAATCCGAAATGCCCCATCGGCGCCGTCCCTTCTTCCGGCGAGGCGTCAAGCCCGCCTGATTCCCGACGTGGCAGTCCGGCCGCGACTGTCTGCCCGCCGAGCGGCGGGTCGGTTCACGATGCCGAAAGGATCATGTGAAAACGGTGTACGCCGAGCGGGCGATCGGGGCCGTCTACGCTCTGAGTGGCCCCCGGCGTTAAGAGCGTGTCTCACGTGGGGAGTTTCTTCCAGCAGATCAGTGCGGCCGCGAGGGAGAGAAACCCGAGGAAGTTGCGGCCGTCGCGTTCGTAACGGATAGTCAGCCGGCGATAACCATCGAACCAGCCGGATGGGTCGGCCGCGCAGCGAGGTGCCAGCCCGAGGGCTGGTCCTTTTCCGCGCGGCCTCCCGCCGAACCGGACGTGATGGTTTCCCGATCATCCGGCTCTCCGGTGACTACTGCGTGAGCGGTGTAGCGGGCCGCCCCTTGTGGATCTGGCCGTGGCAGGTAGCGCAGACCACGAGTAAACGTTCAGGTTCTTTGTTGATGTTGCTGTGGGTGGCCGGCTCTCGAGCCGGGTTCGGTTGTTGGCTGACGCGTGGCGCAGCAGGTCTGGTGCGTGTGGTGATGTAGCGGGGTGCCCGCGCAGCCGGAGGAGATGCCCCTTGAGGGACTGATCGCCCTCGTGCGCGCGCAGGCGGAGTTGATCGGTGAGCTGCGGGTGACGGTGGCGGCGCAGGCCAGGGAGATCGCGGAGTTGGCGGCGAAGGCGGCTGACCTGGAACGGAAGGCGTCGCGGAACTCGCGGAACTCGTCGTTGTCGCCGTCCACGGACGACGCGATCCCGGGGCGGAAGCCGCCGGAGCCGCCGCCGGGCGGGACTCCCGGGGCGGCGGGCGGTGGCGGGGCGGGGAAGAAGCAGCGCGGCAAGCAGCCGGGCGCGGACGGGCTGACGCTGGCCTGGCGGGAGGACCCGGACCGGGTCGAACAGCACTTTCCGGGCGGTGCGTGTGGCTGCGGGGCGGCGCTCGCCGGGGCGACGGTGACGGGGGCCGCGCGCTCGCACCAGGCCCACGATCTCGAGCCGGCCCGGTCGACCGTGACCCAGCATGACCTTTACCCGGTGGTGTGCGGCTGCGGGCGTCGCCATGTGGCCGCCCGGCCCGAGGGGCTGTCCGCGGCGCCGGTGTCGTACGGGCCGGAGCTGCGCGCGCTCGCGTTGTACTTCCTGGTCCGCCAGCACCTCCCGGTCGAACGGACCCAGGAGGGGATCGTCGAGCTGTGTGGGGTGGAGGTCTCGACCGGCTGGCTGCATTCGCTGCTGGCGCTGGGCGCGGACGCGGTCGCCGAGGCGGTCGACGCGATCGAACAGCGGATCGCGTCCGAGAAGGTCGTCGGGTTCGACGAGACGCCGCTGAAGGTCGGCCCGAAGGGCGAGAAGCGCTACGTGCTCTCGGCCTCCACGCTGCTGTTCACCCTGTTCGTGCTGGGCCGCCGCGACAAGGCCAGCTTCCGGGCGTTCCTGCTCGGCCGGATGCTCGGGGTTGTCGTCCACGACCGCTACGCGTTGTACGACTGTGACGAGTTCACCGGGTTCCTCCACCAGCTGTGCGTCAGTCATCTGCTGCGCGACATCGAGGACACCGTCGAGACCTACCCGGGCGAGGTGTGGCCGGTCCAGCTCCGCCAAGCGCTGCGGGGCCTGGTCCACCAGGCCAACCTCGCCCGCGCGGCCGGGCTGGCCGAGGTCCCCGCCGCGCTGCGTGACCCGCTGCTCGCGGAGTACCGCGGCGCGGTCCGCGTCGGTCTCGCCGCCGTGCCCCCGGCCGCGAAGGGCGCGAAGCAGCCGGTCGGGCGCTGCCTGCTCGAGTGCCTGCGTGACCGGCAGCCCGACGTGCTCCGGTTCGTCTTCGATCTCGACGTGTGGCCGACGAACAATGCGAGCGAGCGCGACCTACGGCCGTTCAGGACGCAGCAGAAGATCTCCGGTCGGCTCACCTCCACAGCCGCGACTGCCTGCCGCCTGCAGATCGCCAGCTACCTGTCCACCGCCCGCAAGCACGGCATGTCCGCGATGCACGCGCTGCGCCTCGCGTTCCACGGCACGCCCTGGATGCCGCCACCCGTCGCCGTGCCCGCCTGACCGAACCGCCCACCTGATCCAGCCGCGCCGACCACCGGCGCGGCCCGCCGCCATGCCCGAACCACCACCTACAGCAAGATCTTCAAACCAGCTGAATGTTTACGCCGTGACCTACAGCGATGATCCTGGCGGTGACTGCCGGAAGGATGGCCCCGCCGCATCGCGACCAGCGGTCGTCCATCGGGCGTGGGTACTGTGAGGGGAGACACGCTGGTCCCGACGGAGTCGGATAGTGAAAGGCTTCCATGGGTACGGAAACACCTGAGCTCCATTCCACTCGTCCTGTTTCTGCGCTCAAGGGCGCGGCGTTCGCCGGTTCCTCCTGGCTGCGGGTGTTACTGGGGACCGGAGTCGCCACGACGGTGATCGTTCTGGGGTTTCTGCACCGTCCCGCTCTCGGCGTCGGCGAGAACAACCTGATTCATGCTGACCGGGAGTGGTTGGCTCTCGCGGTGCTCGCCACCGCGATGATCTGGGTTGCCGGCACGGTGACGCAGCTCGGTTCGATGTCGCTACGTCCATCGCTGAGGCGGCTGTTCGCGGTACAGATCGCCGCGTCGTTCACCAACCATCTGCTTCCGGCCGGGTCTGGCGGTATCGCGGTCAACGTCCGCTTCCTGCAACGGCATGGGATGAGCAGGAGCGCGGCCCTGGGAGCAGTGGGCCTGAACTCCCTCGCGGGCATGGTGACCCATCTGATCCTGCTCGCGGCCATGATCGGGCTGGCTCCGTCCGTCCTCACCAGCGTCGGTACACAGGTACGGTGGACGACATGGCGACGGCCTGTCACCGGCGTTGTCCACCGTCCCTGGATCGGGCTCGCATTGATCGCCGTGCTGGCACTCATGCTGGTCGTGGGGACGGTGGTGAACCGGCGCCGCGCGGGAACGTGGAGGAGAACGCTCACCACGCGCCTCACCTCCGCCCGGACCCACATGATGCGTGAGCTGACAGTGCTGGCCGGGGTCGTGCGGGATCCGGCCCGTGCCGCCAAGCTCTGGCTGGGATCGTTGTCGGTACCGCTGCTGCACGCCGTGATCCTCATCGCCGTGCTGCGCGCCGTCGGCGTTCCCGCCCCGGCCGGGACCGTGGTCCTCATCTACCTGGTCGCTTCCTCGCTGTCTGTGATCGTGCCATCGCCAGGTGGTCTGGGTGCGCTTGACGTGACCCTTGCTACGGGGCTCGTCGCGGTTGGGATCTCCTCACCGGCCGCAATCGGGGTGGTCCTCGGGTACCGGCTGCTCACGGTCTGGGTGCCGTTGATGCCCGGGGCGTGCGTCTTCGCGTTCCTCGTCCGCCGTCGGATCATTTGAGCCGGTATCCGGGGGTGGGGTCTGTCCGGGTAACGACTCTGCCAAGATTCCGGTGGTGACAGGCGGTCGCCGTGCGGGCATCGTCGGTACCGTGTGATGCCAGCGTGCGGAACGGTATGCCCGCCGCTGAAAATATTTGCCCCATGACTTTCCGCCGCACGGCACCGTCTACGCCCACCACGCGACCTGGCGGGACGAGGGTATCTTCGTTCATCTCAACTACAACCTGACCGGTCTGGCCCGCGTCAAGGAGGGCCGCAAGCCCGAACCGACCGCGTGCATCATCGACACCCAGAGCGTCAAGACCTCCACCGACGTTTCCCCCTGACCAGTCAGGGCACGGACCCCGGCAAGAAGACCGTCGACCGCAAGCGGGGCATCGTCACGGACACGCTCGGCCTGCTCCTCGCCGTGGCCGTCACCGCTGCGAGCCTGTCGGACAACGCCAGGGGAACGACTCAACCCGCCGCCGGGAACCGATTGTGGGTCAGCGCCGGCCGTACGTCGTTGGTCGCGATCGCGTACATCGCAGCGGTGCGCTGCAACACATCCGGCCAGGCCATCGGTGGTGGAACCGCCCGATTGTGGGCCGCGATGGCCTCTCTCTCAGCGGGGTCGGCGGCAAGCCGCACAATTGCCTCGACCATGCCGTCCTCGCTCTCGGCGAGGATCCCCTCATCGCCGTCACGGACAAATTCGCGTATTCCGCCTTCGGCCCTGGCAACCACGGGAAGGCCCGCGCAGCGGGCCTCGAGGGCGGCGATGCCGAAGGATTCCAGGGTTGCGGGTGCGACGAACAAGTCAGCCCGCCCGAACAGGGAGCGGATCCGAGCCCGGGACAACCGGCCCGGCAGGCTTACCCACTCGGTCATGCGGTGGAGGCGAAGGTATCGCTCCAACGATCGCCGCTGCGGGCCGTCCCCGACAACCACGGCGCGCAGACGAAACGTCGGCTCCAGTGCTCTGTGCGCCCTGTGGAGCATGCGCAGCAGTTGCCGGGGCCGCTTGCGAGGCGCCAGGCGCATGACCGCGACGACGACCACCTCGTCCGGGTCACGGGGCTTCGGAGCCACCTGCCATGCCGAAACGTCGATTCCGTTTGGCAGAACGAACACCGGCGCCGTGCCGACCAGCCGTCGCAGCGGTTCGGCGGCCACGTTGCTGACGGCCGTCCACACCACTGGCCACGATGACCACCCGAAACCGGTATCGAGGATCCGGAAGGCAGGCTCCAGGTGGGAGATCAGCGAATGCATTGTCACCACGGTAGGGGCGCTGCCCGCAGCCGCTATCGTCGTGAACGCCAGGGGGGAGATCAGGCCGGCGTGTACGTGGATGACGTCGTATGCCCTGTCCCGCAGCAGCAGTCGGCTGGTTCGCAGGGCGGCCGGATGGAGCATCGAGGGAAATGCGACCGTCTCGGTCAGGCGATGCACTCGCAGTCCGCCCGTGCGCTCCTCGGCCGGCCCTGGAGTGGAAGTGATTACCTCGACGGAGTGACCGACGGCCTGCTGACGCATGGCCAGGTCGTGGATGTGCATCTCGATTCCACCGAGTCGAGGCAGATAGAAGTCCGTGACATGGGCGATTCTCACGCGAAAGCTCCCCAGGTTGGCCGAGCCAGGCACATATCGGATGTCTTTCCTGGTGCAGACTTTGTAGATGCCTTACACACTGGTCTCGTTCCACGCACACCCCGACGACGAGGCGCTGCTCACCGCGGGAACCCTGGCGCGAGCCGCTGCGGAAGGTCACAGGGTGGTCCTCGTGGTCGCCACCGCCGGTGGATCGGGCCTCGCGTCCGCCGCGATGCTGGCCGGCTGTGATCTTACCGAGCGTCGCTGGGCCGAGTTGCTGCGCTCCGCCGCGGTGCTCGGGTGCGCGCGGGTCGAGTGTCTGGGCTACGACGACTCTGGGATGACAGAAGCACCCTCCGGGGCGGAGCGGGCGTTCGCCCGGCAGGACGTCGACGAGGCCGCCGCGCGTTTGGCGGACATCCTGCGTGAGGAGCGGGCGGACGTGCTGACCATCTACGACCCGGTCGGAGGCTATGGTCATCCCGACCATGTGCAGGTGCACCACGTCGGCATGCGCGCCGCCACGATGGCGGGCACCGCCGTCGTCCTCGAGGCCACAGTGGATCGAAGCCGGTTGCAACGCGCACTGCGGATCATCCATTACCTGCCTGGTATCCCCACGGACTTCGCTCCCGCCCGCCTCGCAGGCGCCTACACCGCCCCGGATGCGCTGACCCACCGGGTCGACGTGCGCCGCTACGTCCGACAGAAACGCGCGGCCATGGCGGCGCACGTCAGCCAGACCAGTGCCGACTCCGGCCTGCGAACGCTGACCGTGCTGCTCCGGATTCCCCGCCCGGTGTTCCGGTGGGTACTCGGTCGCGAATGGTATGTCGAGTATGGTCGGACACCCACAGAACCGCTCCTCGACAACATTTTCGCAAGCCTGGCGGACACTCCCGACCACACTATTATCGACATGACTAACAATTATGCGCATCAGAGCGAGGACGCTGTCGGAACCTGACGCTGAAGTAGCCCGGCGGATGGGTTCACCCTTCTCTGAGCACTGCTGCATAATTCCCCGGATTCGATGTGTGTGGCACTGGTGCAACGAAAGGACCGTTCCTCGACCATCTTGGCTCCCCGGCAGGTCAGAACAGGGTGAAGCGGGCATGGCAGCACAGTCCCGCCGTCATGCAGTAGAGGGCGAACGGGGTGAGGGACGGTTCTCGAAGTATCGGGCGAGGAACCGCACGGACAGGTAGGTGGCCACACCGGACAAGACTGTGCCGAACAACACTTGGGCACGGATACCGCTGCCGGGCGGGCCGGACAGATCGGGCAGTTTGAGTACGCTGGCCGCGAGGATGACCGGGATGGCAAGTAGGAAGGAGAAATAGGCCGCGTCCTCGTGGAACAGTCCGGCCATCATGGTGATTCCTGACCTGCTGACGCCCGGTGCCAGGGTGATGATCTGCGCTGATCCGACAACGAGCGCGTCAACCCGCGAAGACGGGACAACCGCTGGTCGGCGGCCACATCAGAATGCACAGCCCTGTCGGAATACGGTTCGGTCGACCGCAAGTCGGATGGGATGGCGGCGACGACGAGAAGCCATCCGAGCTTTTGGCCCAGCGTGTCCACTTCACAGTCCCGCAACGAGGTCACCGGGCCCCTGGCAATGCAGATCCAGCCCCGCTGGAAATAGATGATCAAAGCTACGGCGGTGGCGACGTGAAGGCTCACGATGAACGCCAGGTAGGGCGATTTGGGGGCGGACACGTTGAGGTCCCGCGCCCAGCCGCCGCCGATGACCGCCGGGATGAGGACGCTGTGGCCGAGGCTGGACACGGGGAACAGCTCTGTGATGCCCTGTAGAAAGCCGATGACACCGGCCTCGAAGAAACAGAGATGCGGCATGGACTCACTTTCGAAAGGATGCGACCGATGGGCCGGCTCGGGGCTCGGTAACACCTGACGCATGTGTCAGAACCGCACACTGGCACCCCGATCATGTGAATACCATGTGTAGAAGATGTAAGGTCGAAAAATGTAGTGTGTCGGCGGCTGATCACCCGTTCCCGACCTGGACGTGTCGCCGAAATCCCGACCGCCGCCTCGGGTGAGATTTTCAATAAACGCCCCAGGGAGGATTCGCGGCCCAGTACCGATTTTTGGACGTGCACGGCGGCCAGTTGGGAACCGGCTGCGGCGCAGGCGTCCAGATTCTCTCGGCCTCCGAGCGCGCAAAAAACCGCGATCGCTCGACAGCAACCATGCTGTTGTGGAGATGAAGGTAGGCCCTTCTGTATCGGCATGCAGGTGCTGGTGTCAAACCGCCACGAGTTGCTGTGGTGAATGAGCCATGGTGGTGAACGTCCGCGGAAAAGCCGTCGTGAGAGGCGGCAGGTATGAGCCAAGAAGGCGAACGAGAGTGAACCATCGATGACGTGTCGTTAAGCCAGGTGGCATCAAAACCAGGGCCTTAATGCTGCCCGGGATAAGTCAGAGGGAAAGCTGCCTACTGCTCCGGCGATGCCCGGCATGAAGATGGCGCAAGCTTGGCTTGGGCTCTGCAACGGAACAGGAGAACTCCTTGGCACGACATGGGTCCAGCGGATTGGAGCGGGAACCCACCGGGAGACCGGCAAGCGGCTAATCCGCGAGTCGCGGAGTACCAGGTGCAGGCCAGGAGGGCGGAGTGGGGCGGGACGCCAGCAACCCCGGCGCGACGTGGCACGATCTCGCAGGTGACCAGCACACCCGCCGCGACGCAGCACCTGCACGACCTCGCGCGGCTGCGCCGCGTCCGCGACCGGATCGACCGGGAATACGCGCAGCCGCTGGACGTCGAGGCGCTCGCCCGCGGCGCGCACATGTCGGCCGGGCACCTCAGCCGCGAGTTCCGGCGCGCCTACGGCGAGTCGCCATACGGCTACCTCATGACGCGGCGCATCGAACGCGCGATGGCGCTGCTGCGTCGTGGCGACCTCAGCGTCACCGAGGTCTGTTTCGCGGTCGGCTCCTCGTCGCTGGGCACCTTCAGCAGTCGCTTCACCGAGCTGGTCGGTATGCCGCCCAGCACCTACCGGCGCCATGCGACGCGCGCGACGGCGGGGATGCCGCCGTGCGTGGCGAAACAGGTGACCAGACCGATCAGGAATCGAGAAGCGCGGGTCACGGAGCCGCAGCTAGCGTGACCGCCATGGACATCACGATTCACGGGACCTTCCTCCCGCACGACGACCCGGACGCATCCCTGGCCTTCTATCGCGACACCCTCGGCTTCGAGGTCCGCAACGACGTCGGATACGGCGGGATGCGCTGGATCACGGTCGGCCCTGCCGACCAGCCCGGCACGTCCATCGTCCTGGAGCCGCCGGCCGCCGACCCCGGCATCACCGACGACGAGCGCCGCACCATCCTCGAGATGATGGCCAAGGGCAGCTACGCCCGCATCACCCTGGCCACCGCCGACCTCGACGGCACCTTCGCACGGCTGCAGGCCAGCGACGCCGAGGTCGTCCAGGAGCCGACCGCGCAGCCGTACGGCGTTCGCGACTGCGCCGTCCGCGATCCCGCGGGCAACCTCATCCGCATCAACGAGCTCCGCTGAGTCGTCCGGCGATCGCAGCCATGACCTGCACAGACGGCACCGCGAAGGAGCCCGCGCACGACGCCGGTGCCGGCCGCCTGGTGGCCACCGGCACCGACCTCGACGGCGACGTCCCCGAGCTGCTTCAGGACCGATGAGGCCGCCCCCCCCCCGCTCCCGCGCTCAGCGTCGTCGCGACACCGATCGTCGGCTCACCCACGACATCGATGTCTAGGTGGCCAGTGCCTCGGCGGACGGTGCGCCGTACCTGGTGTCGCTGTCCTTCGGCTGGGACGGCGAGGCGCTGCTGATGGCCACGCCGACGGACATCCCGACCGGCAGAAACCTGGCCGCCACCCGGGCCGTCCGGCTGGGGCTGGGCCACACCGCGACGTGTCCATGATCGAGGGCAAAGTCGAGGTCCTCGAGATCGACGCGCTGCCGCAGGAGCGGGGTGACCGGTTCATCGCGCGCACCGGCTTCGACCCGCGTGCGCTGGCCACCCCGTACCGCTGGTTCCGTATCTCCCCGCGCCGCATCCAGGCTTGGCGCGAGGTGAACGAGCTGTCCGACCGCGAGAGCTGATGCGCGACGGCCGTTGTTGGTCCGACGCCTCGGCGGGCGCGCCGCGTGGCCGGGGCCCGGAGGCTCCACGGGCCGAAGCGAAGGAGAACCAGACGTACTGCTCGAAGCTGGTCAGATCGAGCCAGGCGACACGACGGAGACCGCGAAGGCGGCCCCGCCTAACAGATGGAGACACGATGATCATGGCCACGAGGACGGACCCGCAGTCGCCTGCGCTGCACGTTGCCGACAGCCACGATCTGCTCCGCGTGCAGGGCGCGCGCGAGAACAACCTCAAGGACGTCAGCGTCGAGATCCCGAAGCGCCGGCTGACGGTGTTCACCGGCGTCTCCGGCTCGGGCAAGAGCTCGCTGGTGTTCGGCACGATCGCCGCCGAGTCGCAGCGGCTGATCAACGAGACTTACAGCGCCTTCGTGCAGGGCTTCATGCCGACGCTGGTGCGGCCCGAGGTCGACGTACTCGAAGGGCTGACGACCGCGATCATCGTCGACCAGCAGCGGATGGGTGCCAACGCCCGCTCCACCGTCGGCACCGCCACCGACGCCAACGCGATGCTGCGCATCCTCTTCAGCCGGCTCGGGCAGCCGCACATCGGCTCACCCAACACGTTCTCCTTCAACGTCCCCTCGGTCCGCGCGAGCGGGGCGATCACGATCGAACGCGGCGCCGGCAAGACCGTGAGACAGACCTTCACCCGCACCGGCGGCATGTGCCCGCGCTGCGAAGGCCGGGGCACGGTCTCCGATATCGACCTCACCCAGCTCTTCGACGACTCCAAGTCGCTCGCGGAGGGCGCGATCACCATCCCCGGCTACAAGGCGGACGGCTGGTGGACAGTGGGGATCTTCACCGAGTCGGGCTTCCTCGACCCGGACAAGCCGATCCGCAAGTACACCAAGACCGAGCTCCACGACTTCCTCTACAAGGAGCCGGTCAAGGTGAAGATCAAGGGCGTCAACCTCACCTACGAGGGCCTGGTCCCCAAGGTGCAGAAGTCGTTCCTCTCCAAGGACCCCGACGCGCTGCAGCCGCACATCCGGGCGTTCGTGGACCGGGCGGTCACCTTCACCACCTGCCCCGAGTGCGA
>NZ_CAKKTM010000302.1 GCF_920888515.1 Protofrankia sp. CiP1_Cm_nod1
CTTATCCTCACGCGTCGGCAACTCAAGCTCTCCACTCACCAGCCCCTCCTAGGTGGTCTAACAATCACTATGTGTGATCTTCTAGGCATAGCCGACAAACTCACAGGGAATAAGTACTTCACAACAGGCCGCTGGGGCGTTCAGATGGATTTCACGCCAGGAGATGTCTTCAGTAAAGGTGAAGGTCCGAGAAGCAGGCTGGACGGCATCGCGGCAGCAGAATGATGGTGCAGGCTGCGATAGCGGTCTCCGACCGAGCCCCTTCTGCCGCGGTGGTCTGTGCGGTTCGTGGGCGGACGAATGTCAGCGCCAGAGGGCGCTGGATGTCCGCCGGTAGTCCATGTAGCGGCACATCACGGGGAGAAATCTCAGCCACATAGGTGAACAATGCCCCACGGACCGCGCCGGTGTCAACATCCAACCTGACGCAGCGCAACGGATCAAGGGAAATATATACATATGCCCACTTTCGGGACCCTGGCAGATTTGCCAGGTAGCGGATCATTGGCCGAACCGATGGTTTTCAGTGTTGATGAGGTATGAAATCCAGTCGTTTTGGGGCCCCTGAAACAGAGGGGGCACGACCCTCGATTGATCACGAAGGTTCCTAGGCCATCATGATCGTCCCGAGGTGTCATGCCCGCCGCGCCATTATCCGCGTCTGCCCCTGTTCTAGATCAGCTGTCCTCGATCGCGGCTCGCACGACACCGGCGCTGGTGCCGCCCGCGGCTCTGTTGGCGGTGTTCGCCCAGGTCACCGATCCGAGGAAACGTCGGGGGACGCGGCACCAGCTACCGATCCTGCTCACGCTGGCGACCTGCGCGGTCCTCGCGGGCGCCCGGTCGTTCACCGCGGTCAGCGAGTGGGCTGCGAACGCCAGCGAGACCGTCTGCACGGCACTCGGGATCGCCCGGGTCCCGGACGAGTGGACGTTCCGCCGGGTTTTCGCCCGACTCGACGCCGACATGTTGGACGTGACCCTCGGTGCCTGGGCCGCCGCGGCGACCACGCCGCCCCAGGGTGAACGGCGGCGGATCGCGGTCGATGGGAAAACCCTGCAGGGCTCACGCCACGGCGACACTCCCGGCCGGCACCTGCTCGCCGCTCGCGACCAGCACCACCAGGTCGTGCTGGCCCAGCGCGCCGTCGACGCGAAGAACAACGAGATCCCCGCACCGAAAGCCCTGCTCAGCCAGGTAGAGCCAACCGGTGTGACTGGCAGCGCCATTGTGCCGGAGCAGGGTCCGAAACACCCTGGTCTCGTTGGTCTTCGCATCGACCTCGACTTGGCCAACTGCGAGCCCGGCGCCGTGGGTCGCCGCCGAGAACAGGTGAACCTGGCTGCCGTCGGGCCGCCGTGCGCCCCTGGGCCTTGAGGGTCTCGGCCAGGGAGGCAGGTACCCGCACCGACACCACGATCTGCTCGTTCTCCAGCGCTTCGACCTCAGCGGCTTCGGCTTCTTCCGCGGTGCGCTCGGCGCGAACGGCATCCCGCCGAGCGCGGGTCGCGCGACCTGTCATGGCTTGCCGGGTAGTCCTGAAGATCGACTCTGCGGATCTTCGACTGGCGATCCCGGCCTTGTCAACCGGATCGATGTGACCCGATCCGGGTTTCTGGCACCCGCGGGGTGCGCCGTCCCCATCACGGCGGCACAGAAGGCTTGTAGATCGTTCGTCGCGCTGACCCGTGGTGCAGAAGCCCTGGTCAGGGCCCACGGACGAGTTTCGGGCACGGACAGTGGGAGCATGACGCGACATCCGCAACGCCCACGAGAGCCGGCGATCGCGATCAATATTGCTGGTGGTGGTACCATAACCCTATGGCCTTGAAGAAGACGACCGTCATGGTCGAGGAGGAATACCTGCAGATCGTCAAGGAGGCGGCAGCGCGTGAAGGCCGGCCCGAATCCGAGTATTTTCGCGAGGCGTTCCGTATCGCCGCGCTGCACGCCCGCCGATGGTCCGGCGACTGGGACATACCGGCACTCGACTTCGGCGGCCCGCTCACCGAAGATGACGTCCGCGAAGCGGTCGACGAAGCGGTCGACCGGAAAAACGGCACGACTGGTATCGCCACGTGATCGTCGTTGGTGACACCTCTGGCCTCATGGCCGCCTTCAACATTGGCAATCCGGAACACCAGGCAGCCCGCGCGGCACTGCGCGAGGCGTCCGTGACCCTGGTTTCCCCGCTGGTGTTCGCTGAAGTCGAGCACGTCATCACCCGCAACGTCGACCGCAAGGCCGCCTATAAAGTCAATGACTGGCTGTTACAACAGGAGGGCGCCATGCGCATCCTGGTCCCAGAGGTGTCAGCCGATACCCTCCGCAAGGCTCGCACGGTCCAGAGCCGGTACGCCGACCTGCGCCTGGACCTGGCGGACGCAGTGAACGTGGTGCTGGCGGAGCAGTACGAGACCGACAGCGTTCTCACGCTCGACCGGCGAGACTTCCGTGCGATACGTCCGCTCAGCAACCACAAGGCGTTCCGTCTCCTGCCGGACGACCTGTGACGGCACTGTTGCATTGGCGAAGCCCGCCGTCTCGGCTGCCGATCAGTCATGATCGAGTGATGCATCGACGTCGTGTCCGTCCGCCGGTTCCGACGTCGGAGTTCGCCGACTTCCGCTTCCCGCCCGAGGGGAAGTGCCGGCGGTGCGCTGGTACCCGCGCTACACCCTCTCCGGCACGGTCGTCGGCCATTACCACGGCGTCACCTACCATGTGACCCCGCGAACCCGGGGTGGACACCAAACGCGCCCAGTGCCGCCAGCAACTGGCGGTACTACGAGCAGGAACCGACAGCAACAACGGGTCCTGGGGATAAGCAGCGAAAAGACAAGGATATGAATCCGCTGTCGTTATGACAGCACCAGGCTTGTCTCCTTGAGCCCTTCATGGTCGCCCGATGGCGATCATGTTGTTCTGGCCGGCGTCAGGGGCTTGTGAGGATGACGAGCTGCCGGGTCGCCCGGGTCATCGCGACGTAGCGGTCGACCGCTCCTTCGATGCCGTCGCCGAACGTCTCCGGGTCGATGAGGACGACCAGGTCGAACTCGAGCCCCTTCGACAGCTCCGGGGGCAGCGACCGGACGCGGGGCGTCGCCCGGAACGTGGGATCGCCGATGACGCAGGCGGTCCCGTCGGCGTGCGCGGCGAGCCAGGCGTCGAGGATCGAGCCCAGCTCCGAAACGGATCCGTGCACGACGGGGAGGCCGCCGCCGCGGATGGACACCGGCACGTTGGCGTCCGGGAGCACCGCCCGGATAACCGGCTCGGCTTCCGCCATCACCTCTTCCGGGGTCCGGTAGTTGATGCTCAGGGAGGCCAGGCTGATCCGGTCGAGCCCGATCCGGGTGAGCCGTTCCCGCCACGGCTGTGTGAACCCGTGCCTGGCCTGGGCGCGGTCCCCGACGATGGTGAAGCTGCGGGACGGGCAGCGCAGCAGCAGCATCTGCCACTCCGCGTCGGTCAGTTCCTGCGCCTCGTCCACGACGATGTGCGCGAACGGGCCGGCGAGCGGGTCCGGGCCGGTAACGGGCAGCCCGGACTCGTCGACCAGGGCGTCCCGCAGGTCCTCTCCGCGCAGCATCGTCACCACGCCTTCACCGTCGTCGTCGGCGGCGAGCAGGTGGTCGACGACCCTGGCCACGCGCTCGCGTTCGGCGGCGAGGGCGGCGCCCCGCCGACGCCTGCGCCGTGACACCCCCGGGTCGCCGAGCCGTTGCCGTGCCGCGTCCAGGAGTGGCAGGTCGGACACCGTCCAGGCCCGGGCGTCCTCGCGCCGCAGCTTCCGGATCTCGGCGGGGCACAGCCAGGGGGCACACCTGCGCAGGTAGGCGGGTACCGACCACAGGTCCGCGACGAGGTCAGCCGCTTCGAGCAGCGGCCACGCCCGGTTGAGGGCCGTGACCAGCTCCTCGTTCCGCAGCAGCGACTGGCGGAGCAGGCCGGCCGGGACGTCGACGTCGACCTCGACGTCGTGCTTGTCCATCAGGATCGTGAGCAGTTCCTCCCAGATCTGCTCGCGCGCCTCGTTGTGCGCGGTGCCGGGGTCTGGTGCTTCGAACGCCTCGGCCCAGGCGTCGGCGCCCAGCCAGATCTCCGACCAGTCGGTCGTGACCGTCATCCCTCTGGTGGGCGGCTCCTCGTAGAACCTCACGGCCGTCTCGATCGCCTTCACCAGGTCCGCGGACGACTTCAGGCGGGCCACGTCCGGGTCGGTCTCGACCGTTGCCGCGGCTCCCTCGGCGACGAGGTCCCGCAGGGTGCAGGTCTGCACGCCCTCCTCGCCGAGGCCGGGCAGGACGTCGGCGACGTAGGCCAGGTAAGGCTGATGCGGGCCGACGAACAGCACGCCGCCCCGGCGGTGACCGAGGCGCGGGTCACGGTAGAGAAGGTAGGCGGAACGGTGCAGGGCGACGACGGTCTTCCCCGTGCCCGGACCGCCGTCGACGACGAGAGCGCCGTCGGATCCCGCGCGGATGATGGCGTCCTGGTCGGCCTGGATGGTGCCGAGCACGTCCCGCATCCGGGGCGACCGGTCGCCGCCCAGGCTGGCGATGAAGGCGGACTGGTCGTCGAGCGCGCTGTGCCCTTCGAACCCATCCGAGGTGAGCATGGTGAACACCTCGTCCCAGTAGTCGCTGATCCGGCCGCGGGTCCAGCGATACCTGCGGCGGCTCGCCAGGCCCATCGGGTTGGCGTGGGTCGCTCCGAAGAACGGCTCGGCCGCCGGCGCGCGCCAGTCGAGCAGCAGCCGACGGCCCGCGCTGTCCGTGAGGCCGAGCCGTCCGATGTACACGGGCTCGGGGCTGTCCGCGCTGACGATGTGCCCGAGGCACAGGTCCAGGCCGAAGCGACGCAGGACGCGTAGGCGGGCGGTCAGCCGGTGGACCTCCACGTCCCGGTCCATCGCCTGCTGGCCTGTGCCACCGGGCGCCCTGCGCGCGGCATCGAGGCGGTCGGACAGGTCGGCGATCGACTGCTCAAGGCTCTCCGCGATGGCCGCGAAGTGTTGCTCGTCGCCGGCGATCAGCGTCGGGCCGGCCTTGGCGGCGAGGTGGTAGGGAAGGTCGAACGCGCTGGTGGTCAAGGGGTGCACGCCATCAGCGCCCGCAGCCGCGCCGCGCGTCCCACCAGCGGCCCGCCGTCCCCGCACGACCCATACGTCGACAACAACACACGCATTCCGCGACTCCCGTTTCCGCAGCTCCTGGCCTCGGCCGGCTATTCTGCGGCACGACCCCGGCCTTGCCGCAAGCCCCCCGGTACGATATAGGTTAAAAGTGGGAGGGAGTGGGCGTCGGGTACTTGGTCACCAGATTGGTCACCAGCTCGGTTACCGGCTCGGTCACCAGTTTGGCGGCCCGCTCATCGGTCGAGTCGAGAATTCGGTCGAGTCGAGAATTCGGTCGTAAATCAGGATTGCCAGGACGGGTCCCTTCTCAGGGTCGACGACGGCCACTCTTTGCGGTCGCGGGCCGTCGGCGTGGTGGTGCCGAATGCCCGACGTCTACCGGTGTGCGACAAGGCGACGGTTTCTTCGGACTGCGGCCGGTCACGGGTCGCGACCTGCACGCCGCCGTATGCTGGTCCTGGTTCGCAGCCAGCCGGAAACACCGGCGAGGAGGCCCTCGTCCATGAGCACTCCGGAGACCGGACACCCTCTCTGTATCCGCTGCTGCGCCCTCAGGTCACCGTCGAGGAACTCCTGGCCGCGAGAGGCACACGCCCATCCGGTCCCTCGACGACCTGACGGCCGACACCTTCGACGCGGAAGGGACCAAGGCGGGGCCAGGTGCTGGACGCTGGACAGCTCGCCCACCCATCCGTCGCCGCGCTGACCGGCCTGCCGGCCGAGCGGATCGGACAGCTCAGCGGCATCGGCAACTGGGACGAGTAAACGACGCCGGCTCCGGCACGACGTGGCACGATCTCGTAGGTGACGAGCGGAGCCGCCGAGGAGCGGCGCCTGCGCGACCTCGCGCGGCTGCGGCGCGTCCGCGACCGGATCGACCGGGAGTACGCCCGGCCGCTGGACGTCGAGGCGCTCGCCCGCGGCGCGCACATGTCGGCCGGGCACCTCAGCCGTGAGTTTCGCCGCGCCTACGGCGAGTCGCCGTACAGCTATCTCATGACGCGGCGCATCGAGCGCGCGATGGCGCTGCTGCGTCGTGGCGATCTCAGCGTCACCGAGGTCTGTTTCGCGGTCGGCTGCTCGTCGCTGGGCACCTTCAGCAGCCGCTTCACCGAACTGGTCGGTATGCCACCGAACGCCTACCGGCGCCAGGCGGCGCGCGCGACGGCGGGGATGCCGTCCTGCGTGGCGAAACAGGCCACCAGACCGGTCAGGAATCGAGAAGCGCCAGCCCCCGAGCCGCACCTAGCGTGAAGGAGCCCGCGCACGACGCCGGTGGCGGCCGTCAGGCGGCCGCCGGCACCGATGCACCGGTACGCCGATGGACCGATGAACCGATGAACCGATGAACCGATGAAAGACAGGATGAGCATGGCCACGAGGACGGGCCCGCGATCGCCCGCGCCGCACGCTGCCGGCAGGAACGTTGCCGACAGTCACGAGCTGATCCGGGTGCGGGGCGCGCGCGAGAACAACCTCAAGGACGTCAGCATCGAGATCCCGAAGCGCAGGCTGACGGTGTTCACCGGTGTCTCCGGCTCGGGCAAGAGCTCGCTGGTGTTCGGCACGATCGCCGCGGAGTCGCAGCGGCTGATCAACGAGACCTACAGCGCCTTCGTGCAGGGCTTCATGCCGACGCTGGCGCGGCCCGAGGTCGACGTGCTCGAGGGGCTGACGACCGCGATCATCGTCGACCAGCAGCGGATGGGCGTCGACGCCCGTTCCACGGTCGCCACCGCCACCGACGCGGGCGCGATGCTGCGCATCCTCTTCAGCCGGCTCGGGCAGCCGCACATCGGCCCGCCCGGCGCGTTCTCCTTCAACGTCCCCTCGGTCCGCGCGAGCGGGGCGATCACGGTCGAACGCGGCGCCGGCAGAACCGTGACGCGGACCTTCACCCGTACCGGCGGCATGTGCCCGCGCTGCGAGGGCCGGGGAACGGTCACCGGCTTCGACCTGTCCGCGCTCTACGACGACAGCAGGTCGCTCAACGAGGGTGCGCTCACGATCCCCGGCTACGGCGTCGACGGCTGGTACGGCCGCATCTTCAGCGGCTGCGGCTTCCTCGACCCGGACAAGCCGATCCGCGGGTACACCGGGAAGGAGCTCCACGACCTCCTCCACAAGGAGCCTACCAAGATCAAAGTCAACGGTGTCAACCTGACGTACGAGGGGCTGATCCCGAAGATCCAGAAGTCGTTCCTGTCCAAGGACGTCGACGCGCTGCAACCGCATATCCGGGCGTTCGTGGACCGGGCGGTCACCTTCACCACCTGCCCCGAGTGCGG
>NZ_CAKKTM010000303.1 GCF_920888515.1 Protofrankia sp. CiP1_Cm_nod1
CCGACTGGGATAGATTTTGCGTTGTCCTTGCCGAAATCTTCATCCGTGTGGCTCATGCGGCATGCCGCAAACCTGGCAGGATCAGGCACAGCACTGCCGCGGCGGCGGCCGTGGCGGCGAAGGCGCCCACCGCCCAGGCGCCGGACACGTGCTGGACAAGCAGTCCAGCGGTCAGCGGCGCCAGCGCAGCCAGCGCGGTAGTCGCCATGACCACGGTGTTGATGACTCGGCCGCGCATTTCTGCCGGTGCACTGCGGAGCGTCACGGCAAACAGCGCGGCGTTCACGGCCGGCGCGAGCAGCAGCGCTATGGCGATCGGCGCCGCCACCAGCGGCGACGGGAGGAGCGGTGCCGCAGCGCCGAACAGCAGGGCCCCAGCCAGGGTGATCGTGGTGGCCAGGGCTCCCAGGCGCATGCGCCCCTGCAGCCGGGGCGCCACTATGGCGCCGAGCAGCCCGCCGGCCGCGATGGTCGCCTGCACCAGGCCGATCACCGCGGTGGAGGTACCGTGATGACGCAGCGCGAGCGTGACGGTGAAGATCACGCCGGTGAAGGCGAAGTTCATCAGGGGTGCCGTTATCGCTACCGCGCGCAGGATCGGCACCTGCCAGACGACCTGCAGGCCATCGGCCACCTCGCGCCACAACGCCTTGCGCTCGGCCGCGTTCTCCGGGCGGAACTGCCCCCGGATCCTGTTCACCGTGCCGAACGAGACCACGTAGGAGACGGCATTGGCGAGGAACGGGACGGCCTGGCCCAGCCCGAAAAGAGCCCCGCCGAGCGCCGGGCCGGCCAGGGCGGCAGCGTAGGTCCTGGCCTCGGTGGCGGCCGACGCCTGCTCCAGTTGCCTGTCCGGCACGATCCCCGGCAGTGCCGCGGCAGCCGCCGGGTTGAAGATGGCGCCCGCGCCTCCCTCGATCAGGCACACGACCAGGACGACCGGCCAGGACGCGAGATGGGTCACGATCAGGATGCCGAGCAGGGCCAGCAGGACCGCGCGCATGATGTCGCAAATGATCATCGTCAGCCGCCGGTCGAACCGGTCAGAGAGCGCCCCGGCGGGCAGCTGCAGGCACAGCAGGGTAATTGCCCGCGACGTCCCCACCACTCCGGCGAGCACCGCCGAGTGGGTCAGCGCCAGGATAAGCAGCGGGTAGGCGAGCAGGCCGATCCCTGAGCCGGTATCGGAGAGCAGCTGGCCGATCCACAGCATACGGAAGCCCTCGTTGCGCCGGAGAGGAACTTCTTGTTGCACATCGGCGTCTGTCTCGATTCCGGCGGCATCGCTCACCTTTGGAACAGTATGCGCCAAGGGTCAGGAGCAGCGTTTTGATCGTGTACTCGGGGTCGGTGGCACGGCCACGGCGACCGCGGAGCCGGTGGGTGGCCCGGCGGCGGACGTCGCCGACCGCCTTGTTCGCGAGCTGGGCGACGTGGAACGGGTCGACCGCGACCATCGGGTACGGTAGCGCGGCCTGCACGGCCCGCGCGGCGGTCCGGTAGACGGTGGACATGTCGATCGTCACCGCCCGGACGCCGGCCCTCCATGGGGCGGGCCGGGCGGTGATCCAGTCGACGACCGGGGTGGCGGCGCGGCTCTCCACGACCCCGAGCAGGCCATGGCCACCCGTGGCGTCGATCAGAACGCTCTGCCAGCGATCCGCGTCGGTGACAGACCGCCCACTGGTCGGGTCACGGTGCCAGCGGGGACGTCCGCGGCGCTGGTCGTCCAACCCCAGCACCTCCACCGGAGGCAGCGGGCTCGACACCGACCGGGCCGTCTGCGAACCAGGCCGCTGCTCACCTGTGGCCCCGGCGTCAGCCCCGGCCATGGTGGCATCAGCATCCGGACCCGGGGCTGAGGTGATGGTCGTAGTCTGTTCGGTGGTTACGATCCCCGCCGCCGCGGCGACACTGATGAACCCGCCATGCGCGGTATGCCAGCTCACCCCCAGCGCGGCCGCGATTTATCGAGCAAGTACGATCCCTCGGAAATTAGATCGTGATGGCGGCTGCTTGTATCGTTCATGATGTCTATCTTATTCGGGGATGGAAGTCTATCCATCGGTGGTTTTTTGTGCTTGGTAGCTCCTTTGTGATCTACGGGGGTAGATAGAGGCGGAGCCGATGCCCGGCTGCGAGCTTGTCGATCAGTTCGCGTAATGGGTGGAGCGTGGGGGTGATGGGCCAGGCATGGCAGGCGTGTAGGCGTAGTGAGTATCTCGCCCTGCATGGCCCGATCACGGTGCACCATGTCTGAACAGCGCAAACGCCCCGCACCCACCATCCGGAGGGTCGGGGCGCCACTTCCGCTGGGGCGTGTATCCCAGGGCGCTCAGAGTATGCGCTCTGTGGCTTCAGGCGTCAATACGGATACGCCCTGACCGAAGGTCTGCTGGCCGCGGGGGCACATCCCGATTCTCTTGATCGTAGCGAAATGTGCGGGGACGCTGCTCGGCTGCTTCTCGAGGACGTGTGGGTCGATCAGCCCGGCTTGGACAAGCGCGTCGGCGAAGGCGAAGTCCTTCTCACGACCCGCAACCAGCTTCGCGATCACGCAGTCGTGGGGCTCCGGTTGCATGCCGCGTGTGTCCGTCGCCAGTTGGCGCGGAACGCTGTCAGGACTGCCTGTCGGTCCGTTTCCGGGAGGACGCAGGCGAACGGCGAGTTCTGTCGAAGGTCGCGGGCGTGCGGTGTGGTGGAGGTCAGGATCTCCAGCACCACGTCGGGCCCGGCGTCGAGCATGTCCTGCCAGATGGTGAGCCAGTGCCGGGTCACCCCGCTGGGATGAATCTCAAGCAGCCGTGTCAGGTTCTCCCGGGCGGCTTGAAGAACACCGTCCGGATCAGTGACGAGCCGGCCGGCAACGGCCTGATGCAGCCACAGCGAACGGGCCTGGTCGCGGGTCAGTTCGGCCGGGAGAAACGGTGTGAGATCGCCGCGGCGGATGCGGCGATGCGTGCCGACAGTGGTATGCGGCAGGAGGCCCCGCCGGCAGAGATCGACCACGTGCTGGCGCGAGCAGCCGAGCAGTTCCGCGACGTGGCCCGTGGTCAGCAGGTCGTCGTCCGGATCGCTCAACAGATCATCACTCACACGGCCAGCATGCCTCGCAGCCCCAAAAAACGCAATCACGGACGGCGTCACGGTTTCAGGCGGGCCGAGCGGCCCCACAGGGCTTGCATGGTGCCGCGTCCGTAGGGCTCTCGTCCGATCGTTTCGTCAGGATGCCTTGCCGGCGAGGTCGGGGTCCTCGTCGGCGGATCGGGCAAGGCACTAACCAAATGACCGAACTCAGGCGACCACGGCCGTGACCAGACCGAGCAGCGCCGCCACCGACCTGAGCCTGGCGAGGCGGGCGGCGGGGTGCCCGCCTGCTTTACGGACGGCACCCGGGCCACCGCGGACGTCCTGATCGACGCGGACGGCATCCGCTCGGCCGTGCAGGGGCTCATCCGGCCCGGTCGCCCCCGGCCGCGCCACACCGGCCTGCTCGACTTCGGCGCCCGGCTGGACCACACCGGCATCCCCTCGACCTGGGGCCGCATGCACCTGGCGTTCGGCTGGCGGGCTTTCTTCGGCTACCTCGTCTTCGACGACGGCAGCGGCGGCTGGTTCGCCAACCGGCCGAGCAGGGAGCCGACGACCACCGCCGAGGCCCGGGCGGTCGGCGCCGAGGAGTGGCTGCGGGTGCCCGAAGACGAGCGGCTACGAGATATTGTCAAGCAGACGTCGGACCAGCAGACCACTCGCGCCCGTCCCAGAGGAGAGGCCACGCGATGAGACTCGCCAGCCCCGCGCGGCTGCGGGCCAACGCGGCGACGATCCACGAGCTGGGGCGCCGTTACGGCCTGCGTTCCTTCGCGCTGAGCGCGGAGCCCGGAGAGCTCGTGGCGACCTTGGACGAAGGCCGCTCCTACTTCGACATCACCGGTTTCGAAACCGACCTTTCCACGATTATCGACGCCACCGTGGAAGTCGTCCCCCGCGGCCCCGGTGTGGACGTGGAGGAAACCGAATACCTCGACGACGCACGCGGGGCGGCATGACCGCCACCCCCGCTGATCGCGAACGCCGCGAACTTGTATGCCTGCTCGACGCGCGGGCGGCACTGGACCGTGCCCTATCGATCTCTCGTGACGGAATACCGAAAGCAGGCGACGGGCGACTGCTCTCGCTCGCGTACTGCATGCTCACCTTCGGCGAGATGTTGAAGCAGGCCTCGCACGGAAGCGTGACATACGCCTATAGCGGCGCCATTGCGTTACGCGACAAGCTGGCCCACATCCCTCACCGCAAGCTGAACGCAGAAGTACTTGCAGCGTCTGTGGACAGAGCGGTAGCAGAGATCCTCCCCCTCATCCAAGCTCGCGTCCAGGATCTTGATTCGAACGGCAGACCCTGAGGACCGCCAATACGTGCCCCATTGCACGGCAGAATGATCATCTCATAGTCACATCGCTGGAGCGGAACTGCACCCATCGGACATTGCAGAGGAACAGACTTCCTGTTCTGCCGATGAGGTCGCGGAGTGTGTCGAGAGCGGGTGAGCGGGTGACCATCAGACGGTGATCTGGCTGAGAACCGCTTCCAGTTGGCTCGGGCGTTCGGCGAGCTTGTCGACCACGGCTGTCACCTCGGCGATCGACGACGCGACGTAGACGTCGGGACGACCGACGAGTTCTCTGCCCCACTCGGTGCTGTCGACGACGAGATCGGTCAGGATCACCGGCCGGCCGTGGTGCACCGCCATCCGGGCCTGAATGCGGGCGCCGCTGTGTTCGCCCGCCTCGACGACGATCGTGGTGATGCCGTAGCCGGACATCACCGCGTTGCGCATCGGGAAGTTACGCTGCTGAGGCGGCGCGTCCGGCCAGAACTGCGACAGCACCAGCCCTGTTTTCGCGATGCGCTCCTGAAGCCCGCGGTTGGCGGTCGGGTAGCACCTGTTGATCCCGGTGCCGATGACGGCCACGGTGCGTCCACCGCAGGCGAGGGCGGTCTCGTGGGCGGCGGTGTCGATCCCCGCCGCGAGACCGGCAACCACCGTGAGATCCATCGACACCAGCGTGTCAGCGATGGACCTGGCCATCTTCAGGCCCCGCTCCGACGCCTTGCGCGAACCCACGACGGACACGGCCCTGTCATCGGCGAGCAGGCGGCCGCGGGCGAACAGGAACGGGGGAGCCTCGTGGATGTCGCGGACGCGCGCCGGATAGCGCTCGTCGGCGATCGAGAGGAACTCCAGCCCGGCCGCACGCCAGCCACGGACCTCGTCCCGCGCCCGGTCGAGCAGCACGGCATGGTCGTCGTCGCCGAAGAGGCTGTCAGCGACAAGCTGTGCCCGCGCCGCCGTAGCACTCCCGCTCTCCAGCACGGCACCGGCGAGCTGAAGCCAACTGAGCCCGCGCGGCCGCTGCCGAAGCAGCGCGACGAGCTCCGCCTGCTCCTCGATGCCCGGCTCCGCCACGCCGTCAGCGTAGTGGACGCGAGCGCCGCGGGCGGGCAGCCACCCCATGATGCGATCGAACATACATGCGAATATACGTGTGGTCGCTGACAGCTCCGGGAAGCCTCGCCCGTGTCGCTCGGCAGATCATCATTCGCGCGGCCGGCATGCCTCGCAGACCCAAAAAACGCAATCTCGGGCGCCTTCACGGTTTCAGGCGGGCCGAGAGCGCCGGTCAGGTAACCATACGTATCCCTCCTGAACGATGGCACGCTTCGATGGACGTCGGCCGCCAGAGAAGATCGGCGTAATTTTGTCGTTATGTACGCTTTTGCGGCCAAAAAACGTACACAACGACAAACTCTCCTGGATCATGGCCTGTGCGGGTGGTCGTGGATGGGATCCGCGCTACTTGACCGGCGTTCGAGTGGCCCCACCGGACTTGCGTGGTGCCGCGTCCGTGGGGCTCGGTCGGTCGTCTCGTCAGGATGCCTTGCCGGCGAGGTCGGGGTCCTCGTCGGCGGATCGGTGCCGGTTGGTGACCCAGGCGTCGGGCAGGGCGATCCACTCGCTTTCGGTCACCAGTTGGACGAGGGCGCCGTCGAGGCGCGGCGGGCGGGTCGGCTCGGTCGTCGGGCACAGCACCCACAGCGGCCGGCCGTCGGCGCGGGCCCGTTCGGCGAGCGCGAACAGCACGTCCAGCCCGCGGCCGCCGTAGCGGCCGAACACGCCGGCGTCGTGC
>NZ_CAKKTM010000304.1 GCF_920888515.1 Protofrankia sp. CiP1_Cm_nod1
CGTCAGATGTGTATAAGAGACAGCGTCGGCACTGCCCGCGACGGGCACGGCGCGGACCGCGGCCAGCTCCCGCAGCACGGTTGCCGGGGCGGGCAGCTCCTCGGCCCGCGCGAGCCGGTCCGCGGCCCGGCCCAGGGCGATGGCGTACGCGAAGAGCGCGGGCGCGGCCGGGGTGAGCGGGCCGTCGTCGTCGGTGGCCTCCAACGCGACCAGCGTCCGCTCGTAGAACCTGCGGCGGGCCAGGCGCGGCTCGGGGTCGAGGTCGACGGTCTCCAGCGCGGCCCGGACCACGGCGGCGGCGAGCGCCTGACGTTCGGGCCGCGAGCGCCGGGCGCTGCCGCGGCGGGCGAGCACAGCGGTGACCAGCTCGTCGAAGCCCATCACCCGGCCGGCGCCGCGGAGGATCCCGACCAGCTCGTCGTACACCGAGCGGACCGCGCCGTCGGCGTGCCAGGCCCTGCGCCGCGCGGTCAGCACCTGCGCGATCCGGCCCGACGTCACCCCGACCCGCTCGGCGACCTGCTGCTGCGGCGCCCACAGCGGCACGTCCGGCAGCGTGCCCGCGGCGTCGGGCAGGCCGAGCAGCAGGCGGGTCGCCTCGCGTTCGGTGGCGTTGCGTTCGGTGGCGCCCCGCCCGCCGGAGAGGGCGCGGGGGAGCAGCCGGTCGGCGAGATCCTCGACCGGCATGCGGGCGTAGTCCGGCACCGCGGCCGTCGTCGCGTCGGCCGTCGTCGCGTCGGTCGGCTGCCGCCCGTCCGGCGTCGGCCGCGGCGTGCCGGTGGGGGTGGTGACCGCCGGGGGCGTGGCGAGCGCGCGGCGCCACAGGCGGATCCGGGACTGCAGCTCCTGGCGGGTCTTCGCGCCGGTGCCCGGCAGGCTGATGATCTCCTTGGAGCCGAGCGCCAGCAACTCGCCGACGGTCGTCGCGTTCAGCCGGTGCGCGGCCGAGACCGCCCGTGGCGACAGGCCCGCGGCCTCCAGCGGCGTGTCGGCGGTGGCCGCGGCGGCGGCCAGGTCGCGGGCCTGCTGGGCGGCTTTCCCGTCGACGGCGTCCGCGGGGCCGGCGGGGCCGGCGGGGCGGAGCCCCGCCGTGCCGGTCGCCGGCCGGCCGTCGCCCGGCGGATACGGATGGACGGTCGGGGCCGGCGGGGTGGAGTCGGCGGCGCGGAAGAGGGCCTGCCAGGCGTCGCGCATGTCCTTCAGCGACGCGAACCGCCGCGCCGCGTCCCGGTCGAGCGCGTGCAGGAAGAAGGAGGTGAGGCCGGCGCGGATCGCCGGGTCGAACGCCTCGGTGGCCACCGTCGGCGGGCCCGTGGTGAACCGCGCCTCGGCAGACCCGTCGCCCCACAGCGGCAGCTCGCCGGAGGCCATCTCGTGCAGGGTGACCGCCAGCGCGTAGCGCTCGGCGTGGTCGTCGTAGGTGGTGCGGGTGCCGGCGCCGAGGAACGGGTCGAGGTAGCGGGGCGTGCCGGCGGTGGTGTCGCGGACGGAGATGCTGGCCAGCGAGAAGTCGATGAGGACGAGCTGGTAGGTGCGGTTCGGCCGGCGGCGGATGACGATGTTGTCCGGTTTCAGGTCGCGGTGGGCGACGCCCTCGCCGTCGAGGTAGTCGACCGCGCCGAACAGGTAGTCGCTGTAGGTCTCCAGCTCGTCGACGGACAGCCGGCCCTCGCGCAGCCGGCGGGCCACGGTCTGCTCGCCGGCGTGGTCGAGGACGAGCACCGTGCGCCCGCCGACGACCAGCGTGTCCGGGCGGGCCAGGCGGATCACCCGGGAGTCGTTCAGCCGGCCCAGCACCGACGCCTCGTGCTCCAGGCGCGCCACCCGCTCGTCGGAGAGGGCGACCTTGAGGACCTCGTCGCGGTTGGTCTTCTCGTTGTGGGCCAGGAAGGCGCGGCTTGTCGAACCGGTGCCCAGCCGCTCCCGGATCCGCCACTCGTCACCGACCAGGTCGCCGCGCTGAGCCTCCAACGGGTCCCGCTCCGGCCCGGGCTTCGGCCCGGCCTGTCCCGCTGTGGGCGGGCCTGCCGGCGGGCCGCCGTCCGCGGCACTGCCGCCGGGTGCGGGCGCCGGGACGTCCGGCCGGGTGAACTCGTCCTCGACGAGCAGCAGCCAGTCGAGCAGCTCGCCGACGCTGGCGAAGCGGTCGTCGGGCAGCGGGCGGGTCGCCTGCGCCACCAGTTCGTTCGCCGTCTCGGACAGCGAGTCGACGACCTCCGCCGGCTGCAGGCCGCCGGACTGCTCCAGCCGCGCCTTCAGCGCGTTGGGGCTGTCCGCGGGCGGCTGGCCGGTGAGGATCAGGTAGGCCAGCGCGCCCAGGCCGAAGACGTCGATGCCGACCGGGTCCGGGTAGGGGGCGCCGATCTCGGGCGCCAGGTAGCCGGCGGCGGCCAGCTCCAGATGCGGCAGGAACCGGGCCGCGGGCTCCACCGCCAGCTCGCGCGACGTCTTCGTCAGCGCGCCCGTCAGCGCGCTCGTCAGCGCACCGGTGCCCGAGCCCGCGTCGCGGGCCGCCGCCTGCCAGTCGCTGATCATCAGCCTGGGTGCGAGCCAGCCCTGCCCGCCGTTGCCGTCGCCGTTCCCGTCCGCCGCGCGGCGGCCCCGCGGCACGACCAGGACGCTGCGGGCGGCCAGCGCCCGATGGTAGAGATGCCGGCCGTGCGCGTAGGCGACCGTCTCGACCAGTTGACGGATCATGGACAGCCGGGTGCCGGCGTCGAGGCGGCCGCCGTACCGGTCGAGATAGTGGTCCAGGCGCATCTCGCCCGGCCGGTGACGGAAGATCAGCGCCGGGCCCGCCTCGTGGCTTTCCAACCCGTCGACCTGGACGATCCCCTGATGGCTGATCCCGTGCAGCACCAGGAACTCGCGGCGGGCGGTTGCCTCCCGGTTCGCCCGCTCGGCCTCCCCGGCGGCCCGCTCGACGAGGTAGATCCGCACCCGTCGCCGCTCGGAGGCGACCTGGGCGTGGGCGGCATGGTAGTCCTGCCAGGTCGGGCCGGAGTCGAACGCCGGGAACTCCAGCTGCCAGGAGCCCACCCGCTGGTGGCGTCGGCTGCGGGCGATCCCGGCCGCCGGCAGCAGCTTGGCCAGGGCCTTCGACAGCTCGGGGGTGACCCGCTGCCGCTCGTCGCGCAGCGGCGCGTCCAGCAGGCCGGACCAGATCGACGGCAGCGCCCCGCCACCACCACCGCCACCACCGTGCCTGCTGGCGCTCTGGCCGGGGGCGTCGCCCGGGGTGCCCCGCTCGGGGCCGAAGACCCAGTGGAGCTGGTGGTCGGGGAGCTCGGCCCGCAGGGCCGGGTTCGACAGGAAGACCGCCGGCTGGATGAACGGGATCCTCGTCCGGCTCGCGCGGCCGGCGTTCTCCAGCAGGGACCGTAGCTCCTTGGACTTCTGGTTCGCCAGGTGCAGCGGGTTGTCGAAGATCCGGGTGTCGCCCGAGTCGCGGTGCTGGGTCCAGTTCGACCCGGACGCGGTCAGCCGGCCGACCAGGCTCTTGATCTCGATGAGGTAGACGCCACCGCGGGCGACGACCAGCAGATCGACCTCGCGGATGTGCCCGGTGGCCGCGGTGAAGGTGAAGTTCGACCAGGCGCGGTACGGCTCGGCGTCCGGCAGCAGCCGCCGGACGTGCTCCAGCGCCTCCCGCTCATGCGGGAACTGCGACGGCGTGACCGTCTCCCACCGGCCCTGCCCCTCGCGCACCCCGTCCCCCTGCCGTGCCCGCTATGTCTCCACCCGTGACACTAGCCCACACCAGGCCAGGGCCGGCAGACGGGAACACCTGATCCCGGCCAGCGGACGGCAGCCGCCGGAGCGACGTCCGTGGCGGCTGCCGCGGAACTTGTCAAGATCTTTGAGGCAAGATTCTTTGCGAACTAGCCTACTTCTGATCTTTGTGTGATCTTTGTGTGGGGACAACCTCCGATCTTTCAGGCACGCCCTCGTCGGCCGGTTCGCTGTCCTCGCCGGGCCGCGTGCCGCCCGACCACGCCGTCACGGCCCGCCTTCGACGACATCCCGGGCCCCGGCACCTTCCCGCGGGAGCGGGCGCGGCCGCCACCGCCGATGGCCTCACCCTCGGCGCTCTCCCGGACGAGGTCGTCCAGGATGTCGATGACCTTCTCACGAAGCTGCGGTTCCTGGAGATCAAGACAGCGCAGTGGCGAGGAGGCGTCTGGGAGGATCGCGTAACCGGCGTCCACTGGCTGCTGGTCGCTGGGCTGGCCAAGGGCGAACACCAGGACCACGACGACTTCTACATGCGGGTCAGGCGGGAGAACGACGTCGGCGGCCTGCACCGTTGGCTGCCCACCTCCGAGGACCAGCGCCTCCTCCGACAGGAGACTGCCGCGCGGTTCCTTACCGCATGGGAACTCGCCGTCCAACGACAGATGCTCGACGCGCTCCGCGAGATCCAAAGCGGCGGTTCGACCCGCATCGACATCCCACATCCGCGATCAGACGAGGGCAGGCTCGCGAGACTCACCCTCATCGTCACACCTGTGCGCGAGCCCGGCTACGAAGCCGACGAGATCGAACTCGAGGTCGTCCCCCTAGCGGCCTACGCCGGCAGCAGTCTGTCGTGGCAGCTCACCGTACGAGCACTCATCAGCCTGAGCCCTCCCGAACAGGGCTGGGACCGCTGCAAGAACTCCTACACGAACATCGCCGAGCCAGGCGCCTGGACCATCTGCGTCGCCGAACTCGAGAAAATCGTCACCGCGCATGAGCTCGCGGAGTCCGAACCCGGTCGCCACAGCCACTACACCCACCGCGAGCACCTCGCGGGAAACACGATCGAGGGCCATGCCGTCCGTGCACTGTGCGGAGCCTTCTTCGTACCCACGCAGAACCACGAGAGACTTCCGCTCTGGCCGCCCTGCCAGGAACGATTCGTCGAACTGGCGGACTAGCCAGCCCGTGCAGATTTAGGGCAGCCTGCTTGGCCCCCCGCCGGCTCCGGTGCCGGAACGGCAGATCGTCCGGGTCTGGTCCGGGAGCGGATGGGATGATCGCGCTCATGGGACCCGGCGGGGTGTGGGGTTACCGGGCTCGTGGCATCGACAGCTCAGCCTGGTACTTGTGATCCGCTATGGCGTCAGGAAGCGGTGCTGGAGGGTGGGCGGCGACGGTGAACGTGCGTTGCGCGACCCGTAGCCGCCGGAGGGCCGAGCCTCCTGGAACCCTTGGCGGTGCGGCTGGCTGCGGTCCCGGCATGATTCCTGAGCGTGCGTGTGGGGCGTGGGGGTTCGGCTGCCCCGCCGGACACTCTCGTCCATACATGATCATCGATGTGTGGTGGCTGGATCGAAGAAATCGAGGCCGGGGAATCTGGCGAAGCCCCGGTCCGTGGTGGCGAGCCGGCAGCCGTGGGATATGGCGAGGGCCGCAAGGTAGGCGTCCGGCACGAGGTTCCCGCGGATGCCCTGGTCCTGGGAGACATGGGTGCCGAGCACGTCCCAGGTGGCCGGGGTCGCTGTCAGGGGCCGGCCACGCGGGGCTGTCCGTAGGCGGTTGACGAACCGCAGCGCGTCGGCGGTGGGTGCCGGGTCGGCGAGGATGCGCGGGTTGGTGACGATGCGGAGGAATCCGGTGAGGCAGTGGTCGGTCAGGGCGAGTTCGTCCCGGCCGCCTACTGTCGCGGTGAGCCAGGACGCGTAGGTGGCGTGGTTCTGCGCCTCGCGTCGGTAGGCGTACACGAGGACGTTGACGTCGGGCAGGATCATCGCCGGCCGTCGGCGTCCAGTGCCGCCCAGAGCGCGCCGCGGTCGGTGACGTCGACGAGGAACCGGCCCTGGGGGTCGCCGTAGGCGGGGAGCGGGTCGACGTGTACCGGCTGCTCGCCGCGGGCCAGGACGCTGCGCAGCCCCTCTTCGACGAGGCTGGTGAACGTCCGGCCCTCGGCTCGGGCGCGTTCCTTCGCCGCCTCTGCCAGGGCGTCAGGCAGGTTGATGGTCGTTCGCATACATACGAGCATACCGGGCTATGCGCTGGTGCATATCCTGCGTGACAGCGAGATGGTGACGGTCGCCTGTCTGGTGGGTGGCACCCGCGTCACCAGGAGCCGGTTGTAGGCGTACTGCTGGCCTGCTTGTCGACCTGAGTTTCACGGTCTCATCGAACAGGTGTTCACGCGTCGAGCTGTCCGCCGAGGAATCGTCAAGCGGACAGCCCGGACCGGACGTCGTCGCAGGAGTGGGTACGGGCAGGATGGTTGCCGTGACCGAGGATGTCTGGGCTGGCCTGACGGACCGGTTCGTCGAGGGCGCGTACGCGACGGTGAAGGGCCGGGTGCGCACGTATGTCCTGCACCGCCACCTGATGGATCACCTGCCGCCGCCACCGGCAGCCGTGCTCGACGTGGGCGGGGG
>NZ_CAKKTM010000305.1 GCF_920888515.1 Protofrankia sp. CiP1_Cm_nod1
ACTCGGAGGGACTCAGACCAAGGACACCGGTGGCGGGTCTGTCCGGACAGCGAAGGCAGCCGCGGTGCCTGACACACCGCACGTTGCACCGTCACCCCGACAGGCCAGCCATATGAAGAAAGCAGGGTTTCCAGCGATGAGTAAGCCGGCACGCCTGCACGGTGGGCGCATGTTCATGGCTGTTTTATCGATGATCGCCGTTTTTCTCCTGGTCGGGGCTCCCTCCTGCGCGAGGCCGGCACCGCGGCCGAGCGAGAGCGCGCCGCCGAGCAGGGGCGCGACGAACCCGGGCCAGGAGACAGGGAACAGCTGCGCACAACCCGGGTCCACGACCCGTTCGCTCCTGCCTGATCTTCCAGACGACCAGATCAGGACGGTTGCCGAGGATCCCTGTCTGAAGTTCTCGCAGCTCACCGACCGGGTGCTCGCCGCTGTTCCCGCCGGTCAGCGGTCCATCCTCCGGAACGGCACAACCCCGTTCCTGCCGGCACTCACGCAGTTCGCCAACAGGGTGATAGCGGTCAACGGCGCGGCCGAATGCGCCTACAAGACCGACCGGCTGGCCATCGGTATCTACCAGCACAAGAACTATCTCTGGTCGGTCGGTGTCGTGGCGGTCGTCCGTGGCAAGCTGCCTGCCACCGTCCTGGACGTGGGCACCTGCCTGCTGCTGGAGAAAATAGCACCAGCGCGCCCGGCTTTTCTCACCCCGAACGGGGCGACCGAGATAGAGCCGACTGTCTGTGCCGACTATGCCACGACCAGCCGTGACGGCCAGAACTACACGCTTATGTGGCTTGGCTCGTCCGACCGGATGTGCGACCAGCTCGCGAGCAAGCTCGATGGCAGCTGAGAAAGCGGACGCCGAATGACGGGGTCGCGGTGGAGGACGGCGGTTCCCTCGAGGGCGGCCCGACACCGTCGCTGATCGACCGGGCTCGTGCGCGAGGGCATCCGACGGATGATCGCCGTGGCGTTGGAAGCGGATGTCGACGCCTACCCGGCGGAGCTGGCCGACGAGCGGGGCCGGCGATCGGCGGCCCCGCCGTCCGCAACGGCTACGCCCAGCCCGGTACGCCCAGCCCAGGTCGATGGTGATCACCGCCGGCACGCGAGAGGCCCGCGCGCTCCGGGTCGATGACAGGCGCATCGGCCCGGGACGCGGCGAGCGGGCGGTTGTTACACACTTGTCCCGTACTTGTCTCGTGCTGTCGTGTCGGACGATTCCGGTGGCGGGGTTGGGTAAAGTCGGAGGGGTGACCACGTTCCGGGTGGCTGGGAAGCTGCTCGCCATCAGTGATCTGCATGTGGCGTACCCCGAGAACCGGCAGTTCCTCGAGGAACTACGGCCGGAGTCGGACGCGGACTGGCTGATCGTCGCCGGTGACGTCGGTGAGGTCGTCGCGGACGTCGAATGGGCGCTGACGCTGCTGCGTTCCCGGTTCTCCACCGTGATCTGGGTGCCTGGTAACCACGAGCTGTGGACGCCGAAAAAGGATCCGGTGCGGCTGACCGGTGAGCGGCGTTACCAGCATCTGGTGGAGATATGCCGGCGCCTGGGCGTGCTCACCCCGGAGGATCCGTATCCGGTGTGGGAGGGCGCCGGCGGCCCGGTCACGGTGGCGCCGCTGTTCCTTCTCTACGACTACACCTTCCGGCCGGCCGGTACCTCCTCCAAGGAGGAGGCGCTTGCCGTGGCGCACCGCACGGGTGTGGTCTGCGCGGACGAGTACCTGCTGGTCCCCGACCCCTACCCGAGTGTGGACGCCTGGTCGCGGGCCCGGGTCGAGCACACCCGGGAACGGCTCGCGGCATGCGACCCGCGGCTGCCGACCGTCCTGGTGAACCATTTCCCGCTGGTGCGGGATCCGACCTATGTGCTGCGCTATCCGGAGTTCGCGCAGTGGTGCGGCACGGAGCACACCGCCGACTGGCACCAGCGGTTCCGGGCCGCCGCCGTGGTCTACGGCCATCTGCACATTCCCCGGACGACGTGGTATGACGGCGTCCGGTTCGAGGAGGTTTCCATCGGCTATCCCCGGGAGTGGCGCCGCTGGAACGGCCCGCGCAACATTCCCCGGCAGATACTCCCGGAGCCGGAGCGGCATGACTGAGCCCGGAATACCAGGGACCGGGACGCTGGGGACCGGCGTGTCCGGAAGCGCCGCAGCCGGAAGAGACGTGGCTGACGTCACCTCGTCCGTCCCCGCCCCCCCGTCCGGCACCGCTACCCCGTCCGGCGGGGCCGTCGCCGGGCCCGGGGCCGAGCTGCTCGCCACGCTGCTGCATCCGGCGGTGGTCGCGGTGGAGGCGTTCACCGACGACCCGGACGCGGTGCTGTTCCCCGCGGAGGCCGCCGCGCTCGCGCGGTCCGTGGACAAGCGCCGCCGGGAGTTCACCACCGCCCGGGTGTGCGCCCACCGCGCGCTCGCCGGCCTGGGCATACCGCCGGTGCCGATCCTGCGCGGGCCCAAGGGCGAGCCGCAGTGGCCCGCCGGGGTGATCGGCAGCATCACGCACTGTGCCGGCTACCGGGCCGCGGTGGCGGCCTGGTCCGCCGACATCCTCACGGTCGGTATCGACGCCGAGCCGAACGCGGCCCTGCCGGCGGGCGTGCTCGACCAGATCGCCCTGCCCGAGGAGCGAGCCTGGCTCGACCCGCTGCTGCGCGACGGCCCCGCCGCGCGCCCGGGCAACGTGTCGCATGGCATTCCCGCCGCGCATGGCATTCCCGCCGCGCGCTCGGGTGTGCTGCCGCCCGGCGGTCCCACCGCGGGCCCGGGGCCGCTGCCGCCCGGTGCTCCCGCCGACGATCCCGTCGTGCACTGGGACAGGCTGCTGTTCAGCATGAAGGAGTCGGTCTACAAGGCGTGGTTCCCGCTGGCGCGGCGCTGGCTGGGTTTCGAGGACGCGTCGATCACGATCGACCTGGCCGGGGGCACCTTCTCCGTCCGGCTGCTGGTGGACGGGCCGGTGCTCCCCGGCGGCGTCCCGCCAGGGAGGGGCCGGCCCGGCAACGATCTCTCCACGGACCTCTCCACGGACCTCTCCACGGATCTCTCCACGGATCCCTCCGCGGAGAGATCGGTCTCCCCGGAGCCTCAGGCCCCCGAACGGCTGACCGGTTTCACCGGCCGCTGGCTGGCCCGCAACGGCCTGGTCATCACGGCGATCACCGTGCCGGGACGCTGACCGCGGAAATCGTCTCGACCATTTCGGCCCGGGTGGGCACACCCGGGGAACGGCTCGGGCGCCAGCCCTGCGCGATCAGGCCCGTCACCCGCGGCTCCACCGCGTCCAGCGCCTCGGGTGGATCCGTCAGCTGCATGTGACGCAGCGCCGCCGTCGCGACCGTCGGGTCGACACCGGCGGCGGCGAGCAGCACGAACCGTGGCAGCGACGCCGGGCTCGGCGGGCTCATCGACGGGATGGCCGGCGTCCCGCCGTCGACGGCCGCCCGCCAGGCCGCGGCACGTGCCCGGTCGAGCTGCTGGGCGTCGTCGAACCACGACCGCAGCTCGCCGCGGACCCAGGCGTCGACCCGGTCCCGCCAGGCCGCGGGATCGCCGGGATCCTCGGCCACCGCCCGCACGAGCCGGAACGCATGCGCGACGGTCAGCGAGGAGCCCCGTCCGAAGTGCGGGTTGGTGGTGCAGACGGTGTCACCGAGCGCGTGCAGGCCGAGCGGCGCGGCCGGATCCAGCGGATGGAACGTGTTGCGCAGCCCGCTCATGACCGTGACGCCGGAGACCGGCTCGGCGAAGTTCGGGTCGGTCCAGGCCGCCCCGAGCGACATGATGCGGGCGGCCGACTCGAACACCGGCGCCCGGCGCAGCCCCGCCAGTGCCCGGTCCCCGGGCAGGTGGACGAAGGCGACGGTGAAGGTGCCGGCATCGTGGGGGAAGACGAGCAGCGCGTAGCCGTCGGCCTCCTCGACCCCGAGCACCCAGCGGTTGACCGCGGTGAACCGCTGTCCCGGCAGCAGCCGGTAGCGGCGGGACACGTAGACCTCGTTGGTCGGCTCGTCGAAGCCTTCCGCGTCCCGGGCCCCGCTGGTCAGCCGGCCACGCCGGCCGCCGGCGTCGATCACGAGATCGGCCGGGTGCGGCCCGCCCCCGGCCAGCTGCACCCCGACGACCGCTCCCCGCCGCGTTTCCACCCGCTGGACGGTCCCGGCCCGCAGCTCTATCCCGGGCTGCGTCTCGACGTCACGCCGCAGCACCCACTCCAGGGTGCTGCGGCGGCACCGCAACGAGCGCGTCCCGTCCGGCAGGGGTACCTCGACCGCGCCGGCGGCCCGCAGGGCGTCGAGTGTGCCGGGCAGGCCCGCGCGCAGCTCGGCGTGGATCCGGGCGAGGAAGGCGTGGGGCTGGTGCAGGTGCGCGACCCCGGTCCGTCGCCAGCCGCCGGCCTCGTCGAGCCGGGCGGGTCTGACCGTGGTGTCACGCTCGATCAGCGTGACCGCGTGCCCGAGGCGCGCCAGCGCGAGGGAGACCGTCATCCCCGCCATTCCGGCACCGCACACCACGACATTCAGCCGCCTGCCGCTTGCCATGCAACTCCCCGTTCTGCATGTCAGCTCATCACACTCCGCACATTTCGTCGCTGCCGCACGCCGAGGCGCGATCGGCTGTCGTCATCCGAAAACAGCACGTATGTGATCTTCAAGGGCGCCGGCAAGGACCGGCCTGCTGCGGAAGCCGATGTGCCCGTCCGGCCGGATCAGGTGGGCGCACGGCCCGGTGGTCGCGTAGACGGACCGGTAGTCACGCTCGGTGTCGCGGATGACGGGCAGGTCCAGGCCCGCAGGAGCGACGGCGTCCGGATCCAGCACGACGTAGGCGTTGATCAGCCCCGCGGCCTGCCGGCGGATCGCCGCGGCGATCTTCTCGTAGCCGCGCAGGTCCTCCTCGGTCGAGGAGGCGTCCCCGTAGAACAGCAGCGTGTGCGCGCCGCTGTGGATCAGCTCGAACAGCCGCAGCCGGTGCCCGACCCCGCGGCGGGCCAGCCCGTGCACGTCCGGCGCGCGGTCGCCGGCCGCCGGCCCGCGGTCCGGGGCGTCCCAGCCCAGCGCCTCCCCGACCAGCGGGCTGCCGCGGTAGGTCAGGGTCATCTGCATCTCGTCGAGGAACTGCGCCTTCTCGTCCTCGTTGTCCATCTCGTCGGTGAACGCGACCCGCACCGCGCGGCCCATGACCGACTCCCCGGCCGGGCGGCGCTCGGCCTCGTAGCTGTCGAGCAGGCCCGGCCCCGCGTGCCCGCCCGCCGCGAGCGCGAGCTTCCAGCCGAGGTTGTAGGCGTCCTGGATGCCGGTGTTCATGCCCTGCCCGCCCGCCGGCGGGTGCAGGTGCGCGGCGTCACCGGCGACGAACACCCGGCCGACCCGGTAGCGGTCGACGATCCCGTGGCTGATCCGGAAGATCGACGACCAGCGCAGGTTGCGCGCGGTCGTCCCGGGCGGCGCCAGCCCGTCGAGCGCGGCCTGGAACTCGGCCAGCGTTGGCGGCTCGTACTCCTTCGTGAAACCGGGCGGCACGTCCGTGCGGGCGGCCTCGGCCATGATCCGCGGCGGGGCCATGGTCGCGATGCGGTAGCGGCCCTGGCCCCGCAGCGGGACGCACACGAGCATCCCGTCCATCCTGCCGTCGGTCTCGTGCAGGAAGCGCAGCAGATAGCCTTCGGGCAGCGACCAGTCGACCTCGACGTCGGCGAGCATGAACAGCTGCGGGAACCGCCCGGCGCCGGCGTTGAACACCAGGTTCAGCTCCTTGCGGACGGTGCTGTGCGCGCCGTCGGATCCCACCAGGTACTTCGCGCGCACCGTCGTCTCGCCGTCGGCGCCCGCCAGCCGGGCGGTCACGCCGGCGGCGTCCTGGGTGAGGCCGCGCAGTTCCACGCCCCGCTCGATCGTCCCGCCGAGGGCGGCGAAACGGTTGGTGAGGACGCGTTCCGTCTCGTACTGCGGCAGCCCGAGGTGGGCGTACGGCAGCTCCGGCAGGTCCCACTCGACGCGGTGGGTCTGGTGCCCGTTGACGACGACGATCTGGCCGCTCAGCCAGATGCCGGCGTCCATCGCCTCCTGGACGATGCCCTGGTCCTCCCAGATCTCCATCGTCCGGCAGTGCACGCCGATGGCCTTGTCCGCCTGGCCCGGCGGCTCGGTGCTCCTGTCCACCAGCCGGCAGGCGACGCCGCGGCGGGCGAGTTCGACGGCGAGGGTCAGGCCGGTCGGCCCCGCGCCGACGACCAGCACG
>NZ_CAKKTM010000306.1 GCF_920888515.1 Protofrankia sp. CiP1_Cm_nod1
GTCGGGCGCTGCTGCGGGGCCGCCCCCGGCCTGGGGCGGGCGTTCGCGCCGGCGGCGTCCGCGCCGATGGCCGCCTCGGGGCTCGCGCCGGCGTTGACCTCGTCCTCCGGTGGGCGGGCGACGATCGAGAAGATGCGGCGGGAGAAACCGCGGTCGAGGAAGGGGATGAGCTGCCTGGTGCGGTCGCTGTGGTTCGGGTCCCCCACCCAGGCCAGGAAGGCCTGCTCGGAGGCCCATTCCGCCAGCAGGTGGAACGTGCCGGTGCCGGGCTCGTGCAGCAGTTCCTCCCGGACCCGGCCGGCCACTCCACGCATGGCCTCGGCGACCTCGAGGAACGCCTGCTCGAACGCGTCCTCCTCGCCTTCGGGCACAGTGGTGGTGACCAGCACCCGCACCGCCGGCCCCCGCCCGTCCAGGGTGTGCAGCACGTCGTAGGTGTTGCGTTCGGCGTCGTCGCGCAGGTCGCGCAGGGCGGCGGTGAGCTGGTCCCGGTGCGAGCTGCGCCCGAAGGCGTCCAGCGCCGAGCGGTTCTCCCAGTCGGCCACGATCACGTACTCGCCGGGCCGGTCCGGGTTGCGCATCAGGTCCTGGCGGATGTTCCCCGGCACCGTGCTGATGACCTCCGCGGCCTTCAGCCAGGCGCTTTCGAACTCCTGCTCACGGCCGGGACGGGCACGCATGCGCAGCAGCGTGCGCACCGTGTCGGTGGCGGTGCCGAGCGCCGTGCGCACCACCGCCCCGACCCCGGTTCCGCCGGTCGCGTCCACGTTGGGCATCTACTTCTCCTCCTGCTGATAGCGATGTAGGACGACCGACGCGTTGAACCCGTCGAAACCACGGGCGTTGATCATCGCGGTGGTGACCGGCGCGGGGGTCACCTCGGCGACGAAGTTCAGGTCGCATCCGGGCGCGGGCGTGCGGACGCCCGCCGGCGGCAGCAGGTCGTGCCGCATGGCCAGCAGGGCGGTGGCCGCGTCCAGGGCCGCCCCGCCCTGGTAGATCCGCCCCACCAGCGGCTTCTGCGTGGTCACCGCCGGTGATGCCGAGCCGAACGCGGCCCGCAGCGCGGCGGACTCGTCACGGTCGGCGGCGGGCAGCCCGAGCGCGTCGGGGAAGACCACGTCGACGTCCTCGGGACGCCGGCCCGCCCGGTGCAGCGCCGTGGTCATCGCCCGGGCGTACTGCTCCACGTCGAAGCCGCCGCGACGCCGGGACGGGCGGCCGTCGAACGTGGCCGCCGCCCCGGCGATCTCCCCGTAGATCACCGGGGCGCCGCGGGCCAGGGCGTGGCCGAGGTCCTCCACGACGAAGACGGCACCCCCCTCCCCGGGGACGTAACCGTCCGCGTCGACGTCGAACGGGCAGTAGGCGCGGGCCGGGTCGGTGCGGGACGTCATGGCATGGTTGTGCTGCTGGCAGGTCAGCGCGTACGGGGACAGCGGTGCCTCGGTCCCGCCGGCGAGCACCACCGGGGTCCCGCGGCGGACCAGCCGCGCCGCGTGGGCGAAGCTGTCCAGGCCGCCGGCGCTCTCCGACACCAGGACCACCGACGGCCCCTTCATGCCGTGCCGGATCGACAGCTGCCCCACCGTGGCCGCGTAGAACCAGGCGATCGACTGGTAGGCGCCGACCGTGCGGGACGAGGAGCTCCACAGGTGCTGCAGCTCGCGCTGGCCGAACGCGTTGCCCCCCGAGGCGCTGGCGAGCGCGACGGACATGTCGTACGGGTCGAGGGCCTCCGGGTCGATCCCCGCGTCCGCCAGGGCCTGGCCGGCGGCGCAGAAGGCCAGGTGCGTCCACCGGTCCGTCTGCACGACGAACCGGCTCGGCATGTGCTCGGCCGCCCCGAAGCCCTCGACCTCACCGGCCAGGGTGGTGTCGTAGCGTGACGGGTCGAACTGGGTGATGCGCCCGATCCGGGTCTCCCCGGACAGCACGGTCTTCCAGTACGTGTCCACGCCGATCCCGCTCGCGCAGACGATCCCGATCCCGGTGATCACAGCGCGCGGCGTCACCGTCCGGCCCCCGCTTTCCTCTTCCCAGTGCCCTCCGCGGCCGGCAGGCCGTTGGGAGCCCGGAAGACCATGGCCGACTGGAAGCCCCCGAAACCGCTGCCGACCGACAGCGCGACGTCGACCTTGTGCTCACGTGCCGTGTTCGGCGTGTAGTCGAGATCGCACTCCGGATCACGGTTGGCCCAGTTCGCCGTCGGCGGGACCACCCCGTGCTCGATGGCCAGCGCGCAGGCCGCCATCTCGATCGCGCCGATCGCGCCGAGCGAATGGCCGACCATGGACTTGATCGAGCTGACCGGCACCTGATAGGCGTGCTCGCCCAGCGCCCGTTTGAAGGCCGCCGTCTCGTGCCGGTCGTTCTGCTTGGTCCCCGAGCCGTGGGCGTTGATGTAGGAGACGGTGGTCGGCGCCAGCCGGCCCTGCGCCAGCGCGTCGGAGATGGCCCGGGCCATCTCCACCCCGTCGGGACGCAGCCCCGTCATGTGGAAGGCGTTGCTGCGGGTGGCGAAACCGGCGACCTCGCAGTAGACGTGCGCGCCGCGGCGGCGGGCGTGCTCCCACTCCTCCAGGACGAGGACCGCGCCGCCCTCGCCCAGGATGAAGCCCTTGCGGTCCCGGTCGAAGGGCCGGGAGGCGTGCTCGGGATCGGAGTCGTCCGGCGACGTCGCCTTGATCGCGTCGAAGGAGGCGAGCGTGACCGGGGAGATCGGGGAGTCCGACGCACCCGCGATCATCACGTCCGCCTCCCCGTCGGCGACGAGCTGGTAGCCGTAGCCGATGGCGTCGATCCCGGACGTGCAGCCGGTGGAGACGACCTGCGCCGGGCCGTGGGTGCCGAACTGGCAGCCGACGTCGGCCGCCAGGCTGCTCGGCATCAGCGCCTGGTACAGGAACGGCGACGCGTAGTCGGGATCGACCAGCCACTGCTGGCCGCTGTCGCTGGCCACGACGTACTCGGTCTCCAGCGCCGTGGTGCCCCCGACCGCCGTGCCCATCGTCACGCCGGTGGCGTCCGCGGTCGGTTCGTCGAGGACGAGCCCGCTGTCCGCGACGGCCTCGGCGGCGGCGGCCATGGCAAACTGGATGTAACGGTCGGAGCGCCGCACCTGACGGGGGGTGAGCCCGGCGGCGGCCGGGTCGAAGTCGCACTCGGCGGCGACCCGGGACCGGAACGGCGACGCGTCGAAGAGGGTGATGCGCCGGGTGGCCGTCCGCCCCGCCGTCACGGTGGACCAGAACGCCTCCCGCGTCACCCCGCCCGGCGCGACCACGCCCACCCCGGTCACCACCACGCGGCGGTGGCCGCTCACGCCGAGGCCACCGGATCACCGTCGGCGCGCTCGGTGCCCACCTGGCCGGTACTCACCTGGCCGGGGAGCAGCGGCTCGGGACGCGCCTGGCCGGCGGTCACGGTCACGGCCTGCCGGGCGCCCCCGCCCCCCCGGGTCTCCCCCGCGCTCCCGGCCTCTTCGGCCTGCCCGGCCTGCCCGGTGCCCTCGGCCTCCGCCGTGCCCTCGGCCTGCTCGGTGTCCACGTGCCCGAGTTCGGGACGGGGGGCGAGGGGTCCGAGGTGGAAGACCACCGACGCCGGCTCGGCCCCGGTGTTGCGCAGCCGGTGGCGCGCCCCGACCGGGATGTAGAGCCCCTCGCCGGCCGCGACGGCCACCGGTACGTCGTCGCAGTCGACGACGATGCCCCCAGTGGCTACGTACAGAAACTCCTCACTATACGGATGGTAGTGTTCGGCGATCTTCTCGCCGGGCAGCAGGGTGGCCACGCCCATGAAGCCCGAGGTGCTACCGACCGTGCGTGGACCGAGCAGCACCCGTAGCTCTCCCCCGCGCCGCCGGTCCGGCGGAACATCACGGACGGCCACATGTCGACAGCAGGATGCGACAGCCATCTCCGGTACTTCCTCTCACTCGTCATGCGCCCGTTCTCACCGGCTTATGCGCCCGCGTCGCGAGCCCCACCGGCCGCGCCGGCCACACCGGCACCGGCCCCGCCGGCCGCCAGCTTCTCGACCTTGTCCCGGATGACCTCCATCTGGATCACCGAGTTGGTGTTGATCCGGACGGTCATCGCCTCGTCGTCGACCGGCGCGTCCGGGCGCATGGCGAAGTCCTGCACCCATGTCATCCGGACGCCGCCGTCGGCCTCCTCGTACGACCAGTAGATGTTCATGTACTGGAACGGGCCGGGCTCGACCCGGTGCGCGCGCACCTCACGCAGGCCGCGGTCGACCGTCCGCTGGCTGACCCACGACCAGATCTGGCCGTTCTCGTCCGGATGCATGGTCAGCCGGAAACGGACGGTGTCCCCCTCGCGTTCGAGAACGTCCACCGAGGCGTACTCCGTGAACAGGTCGGGCCAGTTCTCCAGATCGTTCGTCGCGTCCCAGACGACATCGAACGGGGCGGCGATGAACACCGACTTCTGTGTGTGTCCCGGCATCTCCTACGAGACCTCCCTGAAATTGTCCCGGCATTTTTCCCATCGGCTTCCGCGCACGGGGCGTCACCCACGTGCCTTCGTTCGCGGTCCTTTTTCACGGGCCTGCGCCCGTGACGCCGCCCTCAGCGGCCCTCGTTCGCGACGGCGGCGATTTCCCCCACGGTCATCGTGACGGCCTCGTCGGGAACCTCCACACCGAACCTCTCGACCAGCACCGCCTGTAGCTCGAGGACGGCCAGCGAGTCGATCTGCAGCTCCGTGAGCGAAAGCGACTCGTTTCCGGCGAAAACGTCCGGATCTACGCCGGCCCGCTCGACGAGAATTTCGCGGATCGTGGCTGATGTCACGACGGACCGGGTTTCCCCAGTAGCTTCGACACTCATTTCCGCACCTTTCCGGAATCCGTTACCAGGCGGTCGACCAGGCTGGTCGAATACCGCCCCTTGCGGAACTCGGTGTCGGCCAGCACACGTTTGATGAAAGGAATCGTGGTACGTACGCCGGGCCCGTCGACGTCGAACTCGCCAAGCGCGCGCTCGGCCCGGCTGAGCGCCTCGGCCCGGCTGGGCGCCCAGACCGACACCTTGGCCAGCAGCGAGTCGTAGTACGGGCTGACCCGGTAGCCGGGGAAGCCGTGGGTGTCCACCCGGACGAACGGGCCGGCCGGCGGGGTGAAGCGGTCCAGCCGGCCGGCGGCCGGGGTGAACCCGCGGTCCGGATCCTCGGTGTTGACCCGGCACTCGACGGCGACCCCGCGCAGGACGACGTCCTCCTGCCGCAGCCGCAGCGGTGTGCCGGCCGCGACATGAAGCTGCTCGTGGACGAGATCGCAGCCCGTCACCATCTCGGTGACCGGATGCTCCACCTGGATACGGCTGTTGATCTCGATGAAATAGTGGTTCTGGTCCTCGTCCACCAGGAACTCGACCGTGCCCAGGCCGGTGAAGCCGACCGACAGCGCCCCACGCACCGCGTCCCGGCACATCTCGGCCACCCGGTCGGGATCGAGCTCGGGCGCGGGCGCCTCCTCCACCAGCTTCTGGTGGCGGCGCTGCACCGAGCAGTCCCGGGTGCCCAGGTGGATGCCCGCGCCGTGCGCGTCGCAGAGAATCTGCACCTCGACGTGACGGGCCCGCTCGAGAAAGCGCTCCACGTAGATCCGGTCGTCGCCGAAGACCGCCCGCGCCGCCGCCCGGGTGTCGGCGAACGCGGTCGCGAGCTGCGCGGCCGAGCGCACGACCGTCATGCCACGGCCACCGCCACCGGCCGCCGCCTTGATGATGACCGGATAGCCGATGGCATCGGCGATGTCGCGCGCGTCGGCGACGCTGCGCGCGACATCGGCGCTGCCGGTCAGCAGCGGCAGGCCCGCCCGGCGCATCAGGACCCGGGCCACGCTCTTGTCCCCCAGCGAGGCCATCACCGCCGGCGGCGAGCCGATGAACACCAGGCCGGCGTCGGCGCATATCTCCGCGAAGTCGGGATCCTCGGAAAGGAACCCGTAGCCGGGATGGACGGCGTCCGCCTCCGTCATTCTCGCGGCCTCGATAATGGCCGCCGCGTTGGCGTAGCTGCGCCGCGACGGCGGCGGCCCGATACACACCGCTTCGTCGGTATGGCGATGGACAAGCGAGTCCCGGTCCGCCGTCGAATAGACGCTGACGGTCCGGATACCGAGCTCACGGCATGCCCTGGCCACCCGTAGCGCGATCTCGCCGCGGTTCGCGATGAGAACTTTCTGGAACAAATCTTCACCCCCCGCGTGAAATGAGAATCCCGCTACGGCGCTATTTCGACGAGAACCTGGTCGAACTCGACCGCCTCCCCGTTCCCGACGCAGATCCGGGCCACCGTCCCGCCGATGTCGGCGGTGACCGGGTTCAGCAGCTTCATCGCCTCGATGATGCCGATCGTCGCGCCCGCGTCGATGACGTTCCCCACCGCGACAAAGGGCTCCGCCCCCGGTTCGGGCGCGTGGTAGAAAGTCCCGACGATCGGGGCCGTGACAACAGCCACGTCGGCGTCCACGGTGTTCTCACCGGCGCTGTTCTCACCGGCGCTGTTCGCGGTGGCGCCGTTCACGGCGGCCCCGGCTGCCGTGGCGCCGTTCACCGCGGCGCCGTTCGCGAGAGCACCGTTGACGCCGGCGCTGTTGGCGAGGGCGCCGTTTCTCACGGCCGGCTCTCCGGCGGACGGTGCCGGGACGAGCACGCCGATGCCTGCCGCCCCCGACCACTCGACCTCGATGGCGACATCCCCGGAGCAGAGGCGGATGCGGCCGAGCTGGCCGGGCAGCTCCCCGGCCAGCCGGGTCGCGTGCTCGTGCAGCCGGCTCAGGACGTGCTGGCGCTGGTCGCTGGTGCTGGCCGGTCTCATACGGCCTTCTCCTCGTGTCGTTCGCGCGGCTGCGGCGGCGCGATGTCGGTGGGGGTGACCACGGCCGCCTGGCCGAAGCGGCGGAAGCGCGAACGCCGGGCCCGGATCAGGTGGGCCGCCGGCAGTGACAGCAGCGGGCGCAGGGCCTCGAGCACCGCCTGACGCAGCAGGTTGCCGGCGGCGAGGTGATCCGTCTGGGAGCCGCCGAGCGGCTCGGGCACCACGGCGTCGACGATGCCCAGCCGCAGCAGCCACGGGGCGTTCAGGCCAAGCGCGCGGGCGGCCTCGGCCGCGGCCCGCGTGTCGTTCCAGAGGATCGACGAGCACGCCTCGGGGCTGATCACGGAGAACACGCCGTTCTCCGCGACCAGGACACGGTCGGCGACGGCCAGCGCCAGCGCGCCGCCGCTGCCGCCCTCACCGGTGATCACCGCGACGACCGGTGTGGACAGCGCGGACATCCGCTGGATGGCGTGTGCGATCGCGGACGCCTGCCCCCGCTCCTCGGCCTCCCGGCCGGGGTAGGCGCCGGGGGTGTCGATCAGCGTCACCACCGGCAGGCCGAGCCGTGCCGCCAGCGACATCACCCGCATGGCCTTGCGGTAGCCCTCGGGCTGGGGCATGCCGAAGTTGTGCGCGACGAGCTCCGGGGTCGAGTGCCCCTTCTCGGTCCCGACCACGGCCACGGCAAGCCCGTCGATCTCCGCGATGCCCGCCACGACGGCGCTGCAGTCCCCGTACAGCCGGTCACCGCGCAGTTCGATGAAGGAGTCGAACGACCGGGCGAGGTAGTCCCGGACGGTGGGCCGGGCGCTGTCCCGGGCGAGCCGGACGGTCTCCCACGGGTCCCGCTGGACCAGCCGCTGCGGGTCGGTGATGAGCACGCCGGAGCCGGCCGGCCCGTCCACCGGCAGGTCATTCGGCAGGTCATTCGACGGGTCATTCGACGGGTCAACGTCCCGCTGCTCCCGCCGGCCGACGGCGAGCAGCCTGGTCAGCACCGTCCGCAGGTCCGTCCGGTCGGCGACGATGTCGACCTGCCCCTTGCTGGCGAGGAAACCGCTGCTCTGGAACTCGGCGGGCAGTTCCTGCCCGATGGTCTGCCGGATGACCCGGGGGCCGGCGAAACCCATCCGGCTGCCGGACTCGGCGACGATCACGTCCGTGTTGGTCGCGAACGACGCCGCCACCCCGCCGTAGGTCGGGTCGGTCACCAGGCTGATGGACAGCAGGCCGTGCTCCCGGTGCCGCTCGATGGCGATGCCGGTCTTGGCCATCTGCATCAGCGACAGGCAGCCCTCCTGCATCCGGGCCCCGCCGGAGGTGGAGACGATGAGCAGGGGGAGCGCCTCGTCCACGGCGAGCTCCACCGCCAGCGTTATCATCTCGCCGACCGCCGAGCCGAGGCTGCCGCCGAGGAAGCGGAAGTCCATCACAGCCACGACGAGCTCGTGGCCGCCGATGGCGCCGGCGCCGCACAGCACCGCCTCGGCCAGCTCGGTCTCCCGCCGGGCAGCCTCCCAGCGCTGGGCGTACGGCCGGGTGTCGGTGAACCCGAGGACGTCGAAGTGGACGGGCTCGACCAGCAGTGGCCGGAAGCTGCCCTGGTCGAGGAGCTGGTCGATCCGCTGGGCGGCGGTCAGCCGGTCGTGGTAGCCGCATTCCGGGCACACGTAGAGGTTGCGGGCCAGCCGTTTGCCGTAGACGAGCGAGGCACAGGAGCCGCACCGGCTCCAGGCGGCCACGTCCGCCTCGGCGACCGTGGCCCTCACGCGGCCTCCCCGGCGGAGCCGGCCTCATGGGCCACCCCGGCGGAGCCGGGCTCATAGGTGTAAAAACGCCGCGCTATCGCGTCCTCGGGTGACCGCCAGGTCGGCAGATAGGGCTGGATGTAGTGGGACAGCCGCTCGCTGACGCGGGCGAACTCCTCATGGCCGCGCGCGTTGTCCACTGCCCGCCGGCCGTCCCCGGTCGTTTCCAGCAGGTGGACGTAGAGATCCCCGAGCGAATAGAGCGAACGGTGGGTGACGCCGGCGATCCGCGGAAGTCCGGTCGCGTCCGATTCCGCGAAGATGCGCGCGACATCCTTTTCCGCGCCAGGTGTGATCTTGGCAACAATCAAGGATCTGTGCATATTTGGTGTCCCCCTCCACCGAACGGGCCGGGAAAACCCCGGGACCGGGGCCGGCGGGGTCACTGACCCATTCACGGCGACAACGTTCCGGTTCAGACCGACCCCCCTACCGAGAGTAAGGGTGATCACACAGCGCGTCCACCGCTGCCGTCTGCGTGACCTTTGGCGGAGAGCGGCCGCCCCTCCCCGGGGCCACCCGCACCAGCCCCGCCACACCAGCCCCACCGCATCAGCCCTGCCGCACCAGCCCTGCCGCACCAGCCCTGCCAAGCCGGCCGACCGACCGACCCGACGAGCGAGCCAGCAAGGACAGCCGGCCGACAACACCGGCCGGACAGCCGTCCCCCCGCCCCACCCAGGAAAGGTGAGCATGGAACGAGTACGGAAGCGGCTGCCACAGCGACTGTTTGTTCCCTCGTTCTCATGATCCGACCTCTGATCGATGATCAGGGCGGGTCCCGAAGGAGGGGGCCGGCTCAGGGAGACAGGCCAGGGCGGCCTGGGCACAGGCGGCGTTACGGAGCAGAGATCCGCAGCCGGTGGTCGAGGGCGGTGTGGCGGCGGCCGCCGCTGACCGTGCGCACGGCCTGGCCGATGGCGCGGTGCGACCCGACCAGCACCACCAGTCTGCGGGCCCGCGTGACCGCCGTGTACAGCAGGTTACGCTGCAACATCATCCAGGCGCTGGTGGTGACCGGGATGACGACGGCCGGGTACTCGCTGCCCTGCGAGCGGTGGATGGTCACGGCGTAGGCGTGGACGAGCTCGTCCAGCTCGGTGAAGTCGTAGTCGATGTCCTCGTCCTCGTCCGTACGCACCGCGGCCTTCTGCTCGTCGAGGTCGATGCCGGTGACCACGCCGAGGGTGCCGTTGAAGACGCCGCTGGCACCCTTGTCGTAGTTGTTGCGGATCTGGGTGACCTTGTCGCCGACCCGGAAGACCCGCCCGCCGGCCCGGCGTTCGGGCGTGTCGGGACGCGCCGGGGTGAGCGCCTCCTGCAACAGGGTGTTCAGCGCGCCGGCGCCGGCCGGGCCGCGGTGCATCGGCGCGAGCACCTGCACGTCCCGGCGCGGGTCGAGCCCGAACTTCGCGGGAATCCGCCGGGCCACCACGTCCACGGTCATCGCCGCGGCCTCCTCGGCCTCGTCCGCGGCGAAGAAGAAGAAATCCGGCAGGCCGCGCACCAGCGGGTGCTCGCCGCTGTTGATCCGGTGCGCGTTGGTGACCACCCCGGACTGCTGCGCCTGGCGGAAGACCTGCGTCAGGCGCACGTGCGGGACCGGCGTCCCCGCCGCCAGCAGGTCGCGCAGCACCTCCCCGGCCCCGACGGACGGGAGCTGGTCGACGTCGCCGACCAGGAGCAGGTGCGCCCCGGGCGCGACCGCCTTGGCCAGCTTGTTGGCCAGCAGCAGATCGAGCATGGACGCCTCGTCGACCACGACGAGGTCGGCGTCCAGCGGGCGGTCGCGGTCGTAGGCGGCGTCCCCGCCGGGACGCAGCTGCAGCAGCCGGTGCACGGTGGACGCGTCGTGCCCGGTCAGCTCGGTGAGCCGTTTGGCCGCCCGGCCGGTGGGCGCGGCCAGCACGATCTTCGCACCCTTGGCCTGGGCGAGCGTGACCACGGAGCGTACGGTGAAGCTCTTGCCACACCCCGGCCCGCCGGTGAGGACGGCGACCTTCTCGGTCAGGGCCAGCCGCACCGCCGCCCGCTGGGCGGGGGCGAGCTCGGTGCGCGTCCGCCCGTGCAGCCAGGCCAGCGCCCGGTCCCAGTCGACGTCGGCGAACGCCGGCATCCGGTCGGCAGGCGCGCGCAGCAGCCGCCGGAGCTGGCCGGCCAGGGAGATCTCCGCACGGTGGAAGGGCACCAGGTAGACCGCGGCGACGGGGACGTCCGGATCCTCCCCGGGGATCTCCTCGCGGACGACGCCCTCCTCGGTGACGAGCTCGGCCAGACACTCGATCACCGCGCCGGTGTCGACCTGCAGGATCTTGACCGCCTCGGCGATCAGCCGCTGTTCGGGCAGGAAGCAGTTCCCGTCCCCGGTGGACTCCGACAGGGTGAACACCAGCCCGGCCTTTATCCGCTGCGGGCTGTCGTGCGGAATCCCGACGGCCTTGGCTATCGTGTCCGCGGTACGGAACCCGATGCCCCACACGTCGGTGGCCAGCTGGTACGGCTGTGTGCGCACCACCTCGACCGACCGGTCGGCGTACTGTTTGTAAATACGCACCGCCAGCGACGTCGACACCCCGACGCCCTGGAGAAAGACCATCACCTCCTTGATGGCCTTCTGTTCCTCCCAGGCGGCCGCGATCGCCTTCGTCCGTTTGGGGCCGAGTTTCGGGACCTCGATCAGCCGTTCGGGATGCTGCTCGATGACGTCCAGGGCGTCGATACCGAAATACTCGACAATGCGCTCGGCGAGCCTCGGCCCAATACCCTTGATCAGCCCGGACCCGAGATACCGCCGGATACCCTGGATCGTCGCCGGCAGCACGGTGGTGTAGTCCTCGACGTGGAACTGCCGGCCGTACTGCGGATGCGAGCCCCACCGCCCCCGCATCCGCAGCGACTCGCCCGGCTGCGCGCCCAGCAGCGCGCCCACCACGGTGATCAGCTCGCCGGACCGCCCCGTGTCCACCCGGGCGACGGTGTACCCCGTCTCCTCGTTGGCGTAGGTGATCCGTTCCAGCACCGCATCCAGCACCGACCCGTGGAACGGCTGCGCGGCTGCCATGGCAAGTACCGATATCACGGCCGGCCGCCGGTTCTACGACGGGCTCCCGCCGTTCCGCGGCAGACTGTCACAGGGCGAATGCGGACTGTCATGAGATGGCGGCAGACTGTCGTGCCACTGGTCGGCCGCGGCGGCGAGCTGCCGGGCCCAGGCGTCCAGGATGCGCGTTCCGGCCCGGGCGGAGGAACCGGTGGGATCACCCAGCACGCCGTTGGGGCTGACCGCGCGCACCCCGGACTCCCGCAGCACCGGCAGGAGCTCACCGATCGGACGGGCCACCCCGGGCTCGACCCGGTCGAGGCGCACCGCCTGCCCGCGCAGCGCGAGCATCGCCGAGGTCTCGGTGCGGCCGGCGTGGGCGTCGTCCGCGGGCCCGCCGGGCAGCCAGGCGAGCACCCGCCGGCCCTCGCCGCGCAGCCTGGCGACGGCGCGGCGCAGCGGCGCGGCGTTGCCGCCGTGCCCGCAGACCAGCAGCACCCCGGCGAACGCGTCCGCCGAGCGGACAAGCTCGACCAGCAGCAGCTCGACGCCGTCCTGCCCGATCGACAAGGTGCCGGGAAAGCCCGCGTGCTCGCCGCTGGAGCCGTACGGCAGCGCCGGCGCGACGAGCACCCAGGGGCGGGCGCGGGCGAGCCGTTCGCACAGCGCCGTGGCGAGCTCGGTGTCCACGGTGAGCGGCAGGTGCGGCCCGTGCTGCTCGGTCGCGCCGAGGGGGACGGCGAGCACGCTGCTGGCGGCCCGTCCGGCCACCTCGGGCCAGGTGAGCTCCGCCAGCCGCCAGGGCCGCACAGCGGTCACGGCACGTAATTCCCGCCCAGGATGCGACGCGCTCCCGAAACCAGCGCGTGGCATGGTCTCAGGCGGGATGCACCGCGGGCCTGCAGGACACGGCGAAGGTACGCGGTCACCGTGCCGGTGCCGGGCCAGCCGGACAGCTCCGGGAGCAGCGGCGCGAGCGTGCCCGCGCGCGCGGCGCCCCACCAGACCCCGGCGCCGTAGGCGGCGTCGTCGAGCGTCCGCAGCAGCAGCCAGCGCGGCGGATCCACGTCCGGCCGCCGCTGGTACCACTCGTACAGGTGCCGTCCCAGCGCCAGGGCCAGCAGCCACCTGCCCCGCCTGGTGCCCGCCAGCAGCGGGACGGCCGCCGGCCACCAGGCGCCGGTCACCGCGTCGGCGAGCAGCCGGCCCGCGCCGAGATGCCCCAGCGCCGCCACCCGCAGCGCCCCGGCGG
>NZ_CAKKTM010000307.1 GCF_920888515.1 Protofrankia sp. CiP1_Cm_nod1
GCGCCAGCCTGCGTGGCAGCAACGCCGCCGTACCGGCCGCGGCCGCGAGCCCGGCCCGCGGCCGGCCGGCGGCCACCGCCGCCCACGACAGCGCGCTCCACACCGACATCCGCACCGGAGCGATGGCCGTGCCGTGCCGGGCGGCCAGCGGCGCCGCCGACGTCCCGTAGTCGAAGCGCTGCCGCAGCCACGCCGTCCACCGGACGCGAGGAGCGTGCCCGACCCGTGACGCGGGCTCGTAACGGACCTGCCAGCCGGCGCGCACCAGCCGCCACACAAGGTCCACGTCCTCGCCGAAGCGCATCCGCTCGTCGAAACCGCGCAGCTCCCGCAGGGCGGCGGCACGCACCACGAGCGCGGCCGAGGGGACGTAGCTCACCCGGCTCGCCGGCCGCACCGGCGCCGCGGCGCCGCCGAGGTCCAGCGGCGAGCGCGCCCGCTCGTAGCGGGCCAGTAACGACCGGCCGGGCAGGCTGGTCACCCGGGGAGCCACCGCGGCGACGTCCGGGGCGTCGAAGTGCGCCAGCAGCGGCTCCAGCCAGCCCGGCCCGGGCCGCACATCGGCGTCCAGGAAGGCCACCAGCTCGGTGCCCGCCCGCCGCCAGCCGGTGTTGCGCGCGGCCGCGGGGCCGCGGGGCCGCCGGTGACGGACCGTCGCCCGCGGCAGCGGCGGCACGGAACCGTCGTCCACGACGACCACCTCCGCCAGCTCCCCCGCCTCCCCCGCCTCCCCCACCTTCCTTGTCTCCCTCGCATCCCCCTCGCCCGCCTTGCTCTCACCGCCCGCCTTGCTCCCTCCGCCCGCCTTGTTCGCCTCGCCAGCCGTACCCAGCTCACCTGCCGCGCCCAGCGCGGCGAGCAGCCGTTCCAGGGCGGCGGCGTGGTCGCGCACGGGGACGACGAGCGTGACGTCGGACAGGCGCAGCCGGGGACGTTCGTAGACCGGGTGGGCGATTCCGGCCGCCACCAGCCGGTCCGCCAGCCGCCGCCGCGCCGGATCGGGCCCGACCGGCTGCCCGCGCATCCACTCCCCGACCAGCCGGGCGCCGGCGGCGGGCAGCCGCAGGACCCGCAGCGGGGAACCGCCGAGCAGCACCTGCCCGTCGGCCCACCGGCGCGTACCGGGGTCGAAGACCAGCCGCAGGACACCGTCCGCCGGGCTTCCCGAGCCCGCGCGGCCCTCGTCCCGGGTGCCGCCGGCTCCCGCCGCGGGAGTGCCCGGGCGCTGGGAGCCCGCGGCGTCCAAGGCGTCGTCCGCGCGCTTCGTGGGTCTCCCGGAGTCCGCGGGATTCCTGGGGCTCGCGGGATTTCCGGCGTTCGTCACAGCGGTGTCCGCGTCGCGGGAGCCCGCCGCGGGCCCACGGTGCCTGTCACGCGGTGAAGCCGCCGTCGGCGTGCACCACGGTGCCGGTGATCGCGGACGAGCCCTCGCCGCACAGCCAGCACACGGTGGCGGCGACCTCCTCCGGCCGCAGCAGGCGGTCGAGGAGCTGGTATCCGGCGAACCCGTCGACGTCCGGCAGGTCGTAGAGGGCGGCGGTCGCGTCCAGCATGGCCGTGCGGGTGGAGCCCGGGGACACCGCGGTGGCCGTGACACCGGTGCCCCGCAGATCGGTCGCGAGCCCGCGCACCAGCCCCACGACGGCGTGCTTCGCCGCGTTGTAGGCGGCCAGATGCCACAGGCCGCGGTGGGCTGCCGCCGACGCCAGCGCCACGAACCGGCCGGAGCGCGGCGGCGCGGCGCGCAGCAGGGCGGGCACGGCCGCGCGGGCGAGGTTGAGCACCCCGCGCACCCCGACCTCGAACAGGACGTCCCACTCGGCGTCCGTGGTCTCCCACAGCGGCCGGCCGCCGGCCATCACCGCGGCGGCGGCCACCGCGGCGTGCACTCCCCCGAACTCGCGCTCGGCCAGCTCGACAGCCTCGGCCAGGGCCGGTGCCTCGCGCACGTCGGCCACCACGTCGCGGACCCGGCCGGGCCAGCGCTGGGCGAGCGCGCGCAGCTCCTCGGGCGTCCCCAGCGGGTAGGCGACGCCGGGCAGGTCGGCGCACACGTCCACCGCGACGACCCGCCACCCCTGCGCGGCCAGCTGGCCCACCACGGCCGCGCCGATGCCGCGGGCCGCCCCCGTCACCACCGCCACCCGGCCGCTGCCCGCCCACGGGC
>NZ_CAKKTM010000308.1 GCF_920888515.1 Protofrankia sp. CiP1_Cm_nod1
CGGCCCGCGTCCGGCGGCTTCCGGCCATGCTCCGGACGTGGGCTGCCCGCCGAGCGCGCCCGGCCACGCGCCGGCCCCGGGCCCGGGCCCGCCACGCGCGTCCGGCACGACCTGGCCATCCGGTGCGGCATGGAATGCTCCCGTCCGACAACATGAGTCGCTGTGACCGCAGGCACGCATAATATTGGCACCCAATGCCACCCGGAAGAGGCGATGCGGAACCAGCGCGGAAAGCGCGTACCCGGCGCGGCCGGCACGGCTGGCGCGCCCGCCGTGCCCGGCGCGGCAGGCGGCCGGGGTGGCCGCAGCCCGGTCACCAGCCGGGTCGAGCTGGAGCACCTGGCGTTCGAGCTCTTCGCCGAACGCGGCTTCGAGCGGACGACCGTCGACGACATCGCCCGTGCCGCCGGCATCGGGCGGCGGACGTTCTTCCGCTACTTCCCGTCCAAGAACGACGTCGCCTGGGGCGCCTTCGACGAGGAGCTGGCCCGGCTGCGCGCGGACCTGCGCACCTACCCGCCCGACGTCCCGCTGATGGACGCCGTCCGCCAGGCACTGATCGAGTTCAACCGGGTCGAGCCCGCCGAGATCCCCTGGCACCGCCGGCGGATGCAGCTCATCCTGCGCACCCCGGCCCTCCAGGCGCACTCGGCCCTGCGCTACGTAGCGTGGCGGCAGGTCCTCGCCGAGTTCATCGGCAACCGCATCGGCCAGGACCAGCACGCCCTGGCCCCGCAGGCGATCGCGTACGCCACCCTGGGCGTGGCGATCGCCGCCTACGAACAATGGCTGCGCCACGAGGACCTGGAACTCACGGAACTGCTGGACGCCGCCATGCGGGAGCTGGCCGCCGGCTTCGCCGGTACCGTCGAAGGCCCTCCGGCCGTCCGCGAGGCCAGCCGGACCGGAAGAGCATAGTCACGTCCTTTCCGCGCCGGCGGAGGCCCAGGCCCCGGATCATCGGGCACGGCCGGTAACCGTCCGGCCTGTCCCGGATGGCCGAGGGCATCGCGAGCATGTTTTTCTCCCGCCCGGGATCCCGGGAAGCCGATCCGGGAGGCCCAGGTGACCCAGCTCACCGGCCCGCCCCCGCGGGTGGGCCGGAGCGGGGCCGGACGCAGGGGGCGGGATAATACTTTCGGGTGGCCGGATCGAATCATGCGGGTGGAGGTGCGGTGGCGGTCCTGTCCGGTCACATGTCCGGTCATGTCGTCGTCTGCGGGCTGACCAATCTGGGCTACCGGATCGCCGAACAGCTGCACGTGGCCGGGGTGCCGGTGGTCGTCATCGAGGGACGGGGTGCCACCGCCCTGCGCCGTCGCCTCCAACGCTGGGGGGTGCCGGTCCTGGCCGACTCCACGCACACCGGCGAGGCGCTGCTGCAGGCGTCGGTCAGGGACGCGGCCGCACTGATCGCCTGCCACGACACCGACCTGGACAATCTTGAGACGGCCCTGGTCGCCACCGAGATCGCGCCCGAGGTGCGCCTGGTCGTCCGGGTCGCCAACACCCAGCTCGGCGAGCAGCTCTCCGCGGCCCTGCCCACCACCCGGGTGCTGAACCTGGCGGAGAAGGCCGGCCACAGCTTCGTCGAGGCATGCATCAGATCCGACGTCCGGCACGCCTTCCGTCTCGGGAGCGAGGTCTTCGCCGTGGTGGACGTCCCGGTCAGCTCGTCCGGAGCGTTCCGGCAGATCTTCGGCAACCTGACGCCGGTGGCGCTGCGCAGGTCAGGGGAACGACTGGCCGAGGTGTGCCCGAGCCGTGACGCTCCGGTCGCCGTCGGCGACCATCTCGCCCTGCTCGGGAGGCTGGAGGACTTCGCCGACAACGGGGTGCGGGTGGTCAGCGCCGACGACGCCAACACGCTGGCGGACCTGTCGGTGCGTCGCGCCGGCCCGCTGACGGGCCGCGACAGGCGTCGCCGCCCGTGTGCTTGGATCCGGGATGTCGCCGTGACCACGGCCGCCGAGTTCGACCGCCCGTTCCGGATCGCCTTCGGCGCCGTGCTGAGCATCATGCTGGTCGGCACGCTGGTGCTCTCCCTGACCTACGCCGACAACGACCCCACCGCGCCCGCCGACTTCGGCCCCCTCGACGCCCTCTACCTGACCGTGGCCACCATGGTCACCGTCGGCTACGGCGACTTCAACTTCGGCGTCGCGAAGGACTGGCTACAGGCGTTCGGCATCGCCCTGATCCTGGTCGGAGCGCTGTCCATCGCGGTCGTGTACGCGTTCATCACCAATGTGATCATCAGCCGCCGGCTGGAACGGGCGATCGGCCGGGGACGCGCCACCACCGCGCGTGGTCACGTCATCGTCTGCGGGCTCGGTTCGGTCGGGCTCGCGACCGTGGAGGGCCTGCTGGCCGCCGGGCGGGACGTGGTGGTCGTCGAACGGGACGAGAACAACCGCTTCCTCTCTGCCGTCCGAGATCTCAAGGTGCCGGTGGTGTTCGGTGACGCCAGAGTCCGCGCGACCCTGATGGAGGCCGGCCTCGCCCGGGCGACCACGCTGGCCGCGCTGACCAGCGACGACGTGGCGAACCTGGAGACCGTCCTGTCCGCCCGGGAGGCGTTCGACGACTTTCATTCCGAGCGGGGACGCCGCGGCCGCCGGTGGCGGCCACGGCCGTCCGTCCCGGCCGGAACCGGCGGGCCAGGAAACGGATCCGCCGCTCCCGGAACCAGCGGATCCGGGAGCGATGCCGGTAATGGGGGTGAGCCGGGGCTACGGGTGGTGCTGCGCATCTTCGACACCACGCTCGCGGACGAGACCGAGCGCAGGTTCGCCATCCACACCGCCCGCAGCGCGTCCGCCCTGGCCACACCGTGGTTCGTCGGCGCCGCCCTCGACTACGAAGTCGTCAGCACCTTCTACATCGACCGCGCGCCGTTCCTCGTCGCCCGGATCACCGTGGCCGCCGGCGGTGGCCTGGACGGCCCGACCCTGCGGGAGCTGTCGACCGGTACCCGGACGCTCGCGGTCGCCACCTCCTCGGAGCGCGACGGCACGGCCGACCGCTCCCCGAACTACCGGCCGACCCGCCACACCCGGCTGCGCCCCGGTGACGAGGTGCTCGTGGTCGGCCCCACCGCCCAGATCATCGACACGGTCAGCAGAAACCAGGTGCCCCGCGTCCGCTCATGACGGCAGCACCTGCGACGAACCCGGCAGAGGTCCGGCCGGGGGGTGTCCATCATGGCGGCGGGGCGGGGAAGCTTCCGTTGCGCGTCAGCCGGAGGGCGGCCTGCGGGGTGAGCCTGCCGTCGACGCGCCGGACCTGCCAGGTGCCGGACGTGACGCCCAGGTCGGTGCCCCACACCCCGTCGAGACGGACCGTGGCGCCGTCCCGGATGAGCTGGAAGCGCACCCAGCCGGAGCGGGCCGGCGGAGCGCCGAGCGCCCCCTCCGCCCAGCGGCCGTCGATCACGTCGCCGCGCAGTGTGCCGGCCACCCGGCCGTCGTCGAGATCATAGATCATTTTGAAGCTCGTGCCGTCCACCGCCACGTAGTGGTCGCGCTCTCCGTTGCCCCAGGTCCCGATCCAGTGGCCGCCGAGGGGGCTGGCGGCAGGGCCCGGCGGCCCACCTGGCGCGGTGTCCACCGGATTCGCGGGGCTCGCCGCCTTCGCGCTGCCCGCCGTGCCCGCCGCGGCCGGACCGGAGCCGGCGGAATCGCTCGGGCCGGAGCTGGCCAGGAACACTCCCACGCCGATGGCCAGCGCAAGCGCGACGGCCCCGGCGAGCGCGACGAGCACGGCCGGCCGGCGGCGTACACCCGCCGCTGCCGACGCCGGTACGGGCGCGGGCGGCGGCGCCTGCGGAT
>NZ_CAKKTM010000309.1 GCF_920888515.1 Protofrankia sp. CiP1_Cm_nod1
GGTGTGCCGGCGGCGCGGGTGGATGCGTGGGCCATGGCGCGGCGGGCGGCGGCGCGGGCGCGGCGGCCGGACGCCGGGGATGGACGGGCAGGCCGCCACCCGGCACGCCCAGCAGCTGCAGGAGCTGCCCCACGGTGGGCCGTGCGGCCGGGTCCTTGCGCAGGGCCGCGGACACGGCCTCGCGCAGGGGCGGGTCCAGCGGTGCCACGTCCGGCTCGCCGTGCACCACCCGGTAGGCGATCATGTGCGGCGGGCCGTTGCCGAACGGGGCGCGGCCGCTGGCCGCGAAGGCCATCACCCCGCCCCAGGCGAACACGTCCGAGGCCGCCGTCACGCCGTGGCCCATGTGCTGTTCGGGCGGCATGTAGCTGCCGGTTCCCAGCACCACGCCGGTCGCCGTCAGCCCGGCGGACGTCTCCAGCGACCGGGCGATCCCGAAGTCGATCACCCGGGGGCCCATCCGGGACAGCAGGACGTTGCCCGGCTTGAGGTCGCGGTGGACGAGCCCCGCCCCGTGGATCGCGGACAGCGCGGTGGCCATCGCGACCGCGAGCTGGTCGAGCTCGGCCTTGCGCAGCGGGCCGCCGGAGCGGACCGCCTCGGTCAGCGTGGGGCCGTCGATGTACTCGGTCACCAGATACGGCGGCTGCGCGGTGACGTCGACGTCGAGCACCTCTGCGGTGCAGAACCGGGGCACCCGGCGGGCATGCTCGCCCTCCTGGCGGAAGCGGAGCAGGAACTCCTCGTCCTGGGCGTAACGGGAGGCCACGACCTTCACCGCGACCAGCCGCCCGTCCGGCGCCTGCCCGAGATGGACCACTCCCATGCCGCCCTCGCCCAGACGCCCCAGCAGCCGGTAGCCACCGATGTACCGCGGGTCCCCCGGCACCGGCCGCACCCCGGCCGGTAACCGCGGCGGGGCCGCTCCGTCCCCATATGGAGCTCCGTCCGCATGCGGGGCTCCGTCCGCATGGGGGGCTCCACGCCGGTGGGGTGCTCCATCCGCGTACGGGACGCTGAGCTCCTCCCCTCGACCGTTCACGAGCCAGGCTCCTCGTCCCCACCGCAACCGCTCACCACGGCATCGTCCCACCCAGAACGACGATCTTTATCCCGCGCCCGCCACCCGCGGTCGACCGCCCTGCCACCCTCCCGAACGCATCAGCCTGCCTGTAGGTAGAAACCGCTACTACAACAACGGTCTCCACCTACGGATGCGGAAGCTGTAGGTGGAAAGCGGCGCCGCAACGACGGTTTTCACCTACGCCTTCGGCTCTGACGGTGCTGTGGCCGCCGGCCGCATCCATCAGGTGGCCTCGGCTCGGCTCCGGCTCCCTGAAAGGTGCGTCAGGCCGGCCGGGAACGGGGAGCGCCAGAAAGTCCTGATCCCTGTTCCCGAGATGGAGGTCGCGACCTGCGGAAACGCCTGACCACTGCAGCCCGTTACACCGCTGCCCGTTACACCGCCGCCCGTTATGCCGCCGCCCGGACAGTCCCGGGGAACGCGGCCGGACCGCTGGTCAGGCGTGGGCGCGGGGGGATGCGTGGGGAGAGGCGTGGGGGCGGGTGCGGAGGGAGCGGACGTGGGTGACGGCGGTGGCGACGTGGGTGGCCAGCGCGTGCACCTCGTCCTCGGTGGTGGGGCGGCCGAGGCTGAAGCGCAGGCTCTCCAGGGCGGCGGCCGCGTCGAGGCCCATCGCCGTCAGCACGTGGGACGGCTCGGTGCTCGCGCCCTTGCAGGCGCTGCCCGCCGACACCGCGACCCGCGGCATCGACGTCATCACCGCGTCGGCGTCCGCCCCGGCGAAACGCAGGTTCACCGTGTTCGGCAGCCGGGTGACGGCCGGGCCGTTGAGCTCCACGCCGGGGATCTTCTCCATCAGCAGGCCGTGCAGCAGCGCGGTCAGGTGGCGCAGCCGGTCGGCGTCGGCGGGCAGCCGCTCGGCGGCGAGCTGCGCGGCGGCACCGAACCCGACGATGCCGGCGCTGTTGACGGTGCCGCTGCGCAGCCCCCGCTCCTGGCCACCGCCGACGATCAGCGGTGTCAGCCGGTTCTGCAGCGGACGGCCGGCGACGAGCGCGCCGACCCCCTTGGGCCCGTACATCTTGTGCGCGCTGAGCACGGCGAGGTCGATCCCGTGCGTCTCCACGGCGACGGGGATCCGGCCCGCGGCCTGGGTGACGTCGCACAGGTACAGCGCGCCGGCGCCGTGCGCGAGCCGGCAGGCCCGCCGGACGTCCGCGAGCGCGCCGGTCTCGCTGTTCGCGGCCATCACCGCGACCAGCCCGACCTGCCCGGGCAGCTTCGCCAGCAGCGCGGCGAGATGGTCGAGGTCGGGGGTGCCGTCGCGCAGCACCCGGATCAGCTCGACCGAGCCGCCGTGCAGCCGCGCGGCCTGCCCGGCCGCCGCGAGAACGGCCCTGTGCTCGGTGGCCGCCACCAGGACGTGCCGGCGGCCGGGCTCGGCACCGGCGAGGACGCCGTGGATCGCGAGGTTGGCCGCCTCGGTGGCGCCGCCGGTGAACACGACGCTGTGCCGGCCGGCGCCGACCAGGGCCGCGACCTGCTCGCGGGCCCGCTCGACCAGGCGGGCGGCCGCGCGGCCGGCGGCATGTCCGCTGGAGGCGTTCGCGAAGTCCTCGGTGAACAGCGGCAGCATCGCGTCGAGCACCCGCGGGTCGACCGGGGTCGTCGCGTTGTAGTCACAGTAGATCATCTTGGTCACGGGCCCGGTCACAGCGGATCGTCGTGACCGCACCGGACGCCGGGCCCGGCCCCGGCCGCGGCCAGCCCACCGACGCCGGCCGCGCCGGCCGCGCCGGCCGTGTCCGCCAGGCCGGGCATGCCCGCCGACGCCTCCGGCACATCCGGCACATCCGGTACGTCCGGTACGTCCGGTACGTCCGGCAGCGGGACGCGGCGCACCGTGTACGGCTGTGGGCGCGACGGCTGCCGCCGGATGGGCCCGCAGTCGACGCACTGCGGGTCGTGAGTCACCGGGAACGACCGGAAGTCCATGTCCCACAGGTCGAAGGCGAGCAGCTTCCCGGTGGACGGCTCACCGAACCGGGAGACGATCTTGATGACCTCCATGGCCGCCAGGCAGCCCACGGTGCCGGCCACCGCGCCGAGCACCGGGAAGCCGAGCGGGTCCCACTCCGGGTCGCCGTCGGCGAACACGCAGCGCAGGCACGGGTCGCCAGGCAGCACCGTCAGCAGCTGGGCCTCGGTGGTGTTCATGGCCGCGAAGACCAGCGGCACCCCCAGGTCCAGGCACATCCGGTTGATCCGGAACCGTTCGGGGAAGTTGTGGCGGGCGTCGACGACCACGTCCGCGCCGGCGACGAGGCCGGGCAGGAGCGGGTCGAACAGGTCCCGGTCCCACGCCTCGACCGTGACGTCGGGGTAGTGCTCCCGCAGGGTGTCGGCGGCGCAGGCCACCCGTGGCTCACCGACCCGGTCGGGTCGCATAAGCGTCTGTCGGTTGAGGTCGGGTGTCTCGAGGGCGCCGGGGTGCACGAGGACCAGCCGCCCGACGCCAGCCGCGGCCAGGTAGGTGGCGACGGCGCCGCCCACCCCACCCACACCTGCCACAAGCACCGTCGCCTCGCACAGCCGCTCCTGTCCCGGTAGCCCGAAACCGCTCAGTGTCAGTTGGCGCTCGAACCGCCGCATGTCCATGTCGTCCCCCTGCCTTCCGCTACCGGCCCACGGATGCGGGGATTACCCGCCGGACGTCGGGGACGGCGTCCTTGAGCTGCTGTTCGACCGTTTTCACCAGTTCGAGGACGTCGGCATCACGCTCGAGCCCGGCGCCGGTCAGCCGCACCGAGACCACCCCGTCGGCGACCCCGACCACGGACGCGTCCCGGCCCACCAGCTGCAGGTGCGGCCGGATGTGCTGGATCGCCACGTTCGCCTTCTGCAGCAGCGACGTCTCCACCCCGTCCGGCTGGACGGGCGGGGCGAACGACGGCCCACACATACAGTGACCGCGCGCATGTGGATTGTAGAAGGTGAAGCCGGACGACATCAGCGACTCGCTGTAGTCGATGCGCATGCCGTCGAACTGGTGGACCGCGTCCGCGGCGACGAACACGTCGAAGTCCGCCGCCCGGGTGACGACGTCGCCGGCGCGCGGCGCGGGCTCGACGGCCAGCCGGTACCGGTGCCCGGCGCAGCCGCCGCCGTCGCCGTCGACGCCGACCCGCAGGCCGGCGCCGGGGGTGGTCCCCTCCCGGTCGAGC
>NZ_CAKKTM010000310.1 GCF_920888515.1 Protofrankia sp. CiP1_Cm_nod1
GGTGACGACGTCGCCGGCGCGCGGCGCGGGCTCGACGGCCAGCCGGTACCGGTGCCCGGCGCAGCCGCCGCCGTCGCCGTCGACGCCGACCCGCAGGCCGGCGCCGGGGGTGGTCCCCTCCCGGTCGAGCAGCGCGCGCACCTGGCCGGCCGCCCGTTCGGTAAAACTGATCGTGATACTCACTGGTTCACCTCCAGATGCGCTCGGACGCGCTTGGACGGAGCTGTCAGTAGCGAGGACGGCCCGACTGTCAGTACGCGAGGACGACCCGCTCGACCGCTGGCACCGATTCCTTCAGCTGGCGCTCGATGACGCCCGTGAGCGTGTCCAGGGCGGCGGAGCATCCCCCGCAGGCTCCGGTGAGCCGGACCGAGACGACACCCGCGGTGATGTCGACGACCGTGACGTCCCCGCCGTCGCGCTGCAGGAAGGGCCGTACCTGCTGGATCGCCTCGTCGACCTGCTGCCAGAGGCTGTCCTCGTCGCCGTCCGGGCCCGCCGCGGAGAAGGACGACCCGCAGGAGCACGGATCCGACACGCGCGGGTTGGAGAAGACGAAACCCGAGGACGTCAGCGACTCCACGTAGTCGATACGGACCCCGTGGACGAACGAGGCGGACTCGGACGCGACGAACACGTCGAACCCGTCCTGCCGGACGGTGATGTCACCTTTCTCGGCGGTGGGCGCGAGCGCGAGGCTGTACTTGTAGCCCGAGCAGCCGCCGGGCTCCGCGCCGACCCGCAGGCCGTAGCCGGCGGTCGTCCCGTCGCGGGCGAGCAGCGCCCGGACCTGCTCGCCGGCACGTTCGGTGAGCACAACCTGCAGTTTCGTAATCATGATCCCACCTTTGCCGCGACGGGCCCGGCCGGCCGCGGGTGCGGGGCGGGCCGCCCGTCCGGGGTGTCCTCGAACAGGTCGTCAGATGCCAGCGAGCCGCCTGCCAGCGGGTCGGCGGCGAAACCGGCCGGCTCCGCGGCCGGGCGGCAGGCGCTCCGCGCCGCGTGGTGGGCGTCGTCCGCCACCCGCTGGACGCCCCGCGCCGCAAGCCGCGCACCTTCGGTGGCGACCACGGAGTCGATGATGTCGTAGCACTCGACGGCTTCGACCCCGGCCGCGGCCAGCGCCTCCCGCGGGCCGTTACCGATCTTGCTGCACAGCACGGCGGCGCAGTCCGACAGCAGCTGGACGGTCCGGTCGAGCACCGACCCCTTGTCGTCCTCGCCGTCGTCACACTCGGAGACGCCCTCGCAGTAGCGCGCGACGCTGCGGGTGCCCACCAGACGCGCCCACTTCTCGCCCGCCTCGTAGATCCAGAACTCCTCGGCGTGGCCGAAGTGCTGGTTGACCACTCCCCCGCCCTTGGTGGCGACCGCGACCAGCACCGTGTGTTCCGGCTTCGCCGCGCCGGCGGAGATCCGCAGCTCCTCCCGGGTGGCGCGGACGTCGGAGCGCCAGCGCTCGATCGCTGCGTGCGCCTCCTGGCGGCCGGCCAGGTCGTAGGTGACCTCGCCGTCCAGGTAGGTCTCGGGGCCGAACTCGTCGCCGCGGTCCTCCCCGAGCAGGCCGACCGCGTCGGCCCGGCACTGCCGGCAGTGGCGCATCATGTTCATTTCCGCGCCGTCGTCGCCCTCGCAGCGGTCCTGCAGCGCCTTGAGCTCCTGCGGGGTCGGCCCGCGCTGCCCGGTCAGGCCGTAGTAGGTGCCGTGCTCGGGGGCGGACACCAGCGGCATCACGTTGTGCAGGAACGCCCCCATGCCGCGGACCGTGCGGGAGACCTCCACCAGGTGCTCGTCGTTGACCCCGGGGATCATCACCGAGTTGACCTTGCACAGGATCCCGCGTCCGGTGAGCGCCGCGAGCCCCTCCAGCTGCCGCTCGGAGAGGATCTTCGACGCCTGCCGGCCGGTGTAGCGCCTGCCACGGAAGGCCACCCAAGGGTAGATCCGTTCGCCGACCTCGGGATCGATCATGTTGATGGTGATCGTCACATGGTCGATGCCGAGATCCGCGATGCGGTCGACGTGGTCGACGAGGGTGAGCCCGTTCGTGGACACGCACAGCCTGATGTCCGGGCACTCCCGGGCGACCAGCTCCATCGTGCGGAAGGTGCGCCCCGCGTTGGCCAGCGGTTCCCCGGGCCCGGCCACGCCGAGCACGCTCATCTGCTTGATCTCGCTGGCCACCCGCTTGACCTTGGCCAGCGCCTGCTCCGGGGTGAGCAGCCTGCTGGTGACGCCGGGGCGGCTCTCGTTCGCGCAGTCGAACTTGCGGTTGCAGTAGTTGCACTGGATGTTGCAGCCCGGCGCGACCGGGACGTGCATCCGGGCGTAGTACTGGTGCGCGTCCTGGCTGTAACAGGGATGGTTGGCGACCTTCTCGGCGATCGCGGGGTCCAGGCCGGTCGTGCTGGCGCCGCATCCCTTGGTGGACGCGCACCCCGCCGCCGGCGCCGGCGCCGCGGCCACCGGCGGCGCGGCCGCCTCGGCCGGGGAGAGCACCGTCAGGGGGATCGACCGCGCCGGTACCGGCGCCGGCTGTGCCGGCTGTGCTGCCGGGGCCGGTCGGGGGGTCATGCCCGCTCACCCGCCTCACGGCCCGGCGCGGCGGACACCAGGTCCAGCTCGCGCTCCAGACAGCCCACCACCCGGCCGTTGGTGAACGCGACCGCGTAGACGATGTGCTCCTGGAGGTAGACACCCACACCGTGGACGTGGCCGACCGTCCCGGTCTCCACCAGCACGTCCCCAACGCTGATCCCCGGCTCGGGGAAGGTGCCGTCGTTGCGCAGGTCCTTCAGGGCCACGACGGTGTCGCCGACGTCGTAGGCGGCCTCGGACAGCGGCTCTTCGAAACTGACGTCCATCAGGCCCTCTTCTCGGCTTCAACGGTGACGGTGTCCACGGCGACGAACGCCTGGGGGGCGCGGTCGGCGAGGACCTTGAACAGGCGGTGGTCGAGCGCGGTGCCCGTGGTGAACGCCTCGTAGGAGGCGACCAGGGCGGCGCGGTAGGCGGCCAGCCGCTCCGGCGGAGCGGGATTCCCCGCGTCCGTGCGGGCCATGGCCCGGGAGAAGTGCCGCAGGATGTGCAGCCGGTTGACCGCGACCACCTTCGGGTCGAAGGGGACGTCCAGGGCCTGGAAGTAGTCCTCGGCGGTGACGCACTGGCGGAAGCGCGCCAGCCGCTCGGCGGGCGGCACCTGCCCAGCGGACGGCACCTGCCCGGCGGATGCCGCGGTCATGACGCGTCGGCCTTCGCCAGCTCGCGCTCGAGGCGGCTGATCTCGACATAGGCGTTGTAGGTGGCGGTGGCCGTCTCCAGGATCTGCTCCCAGCCGACCGGCAGGTCCTCGGCCAGGTCGTGCAGGTCGAGTTTGAGACGGGTGGCGAGGCTGTTGAGCTTCTTCAGCTTCGTGCGCAGCTCGGGGATGTCGTCAGGAGTCGTCACGGGCCACCTCCGGGTAGGCACGTACGAGCGCGGCGGCGGCGCTGACCAGCGCCTCGCCGCGCCCGGCAAGATGGTCGATGGAGTCGAAGCCGAAACGGTGCGCGTCGCGCAGCACCTCGGAGACGACCACGAGCCGGCCGGTGAACACCGTGACCCGGCCGAAGCCCTCGTGGCTGAGATCGAGCAGATAACCGGTGACCAGGCCGGTCGCCTTCTCGATGCCGGCGGCGACCGCCTGGTAGAAGGAGCGCAGCCGGCCCTCGGTGGCCGGGTCGACGTCACAGGAGATCCCCAGCTCGCGGCGCTGCTGCGGGGTGAGCACGAACGGGCTGAGCAGCCTCTCCCCGCCGAGGCGGTCGAGCTGGCCGTAGGTGTCCCCGGCGCGCAGCTGGTCGACCAGGTCACGCAGGAAGCCGGTGGCGACGTCCGCGCCCGCGCCGCCGGCACTGCCGGTGCCGGTGCCGGTGCTGTCGATGGTCATCGCGGGCTCCAGGTGGGGGTGGCGCCGGACCCGCTCGCGCGCAGCAGCTTGCGCAGCCACGGCGGCGGGTTGCCGGCGAGGACCCGCTGCAGCCGGACGATCTGGTCCGCGATCGAGGTGTCCTCGGTGACCTTCAGCGGATGGACGCGGGCCCGGACCACCTTCGCGGCGGCGGTCCCGCCGATCGCGGCGACGTGCAGGATCGCGCAGTCCCGGATGGCGTCCAGCCGGCTCTCGATCTTCTCGGCCTCGTCGTCGACGGCCGGGTCGAGCACCCGGCTCTCGTACAGCGAGGCGAGCTCCGCGGACACCTCGTAGACGTCGAACCGGCGGCACGAGCCGAAATGCTGGTCGACGACGATGCCGTCGCTGGTGGCGAAGGCGACCTTCAACATGCCAGTTCCTCCAGGTCCTCGGCCTGCTCCGGGCACGCGGCCGCCGCCGGGCGCGCCGGTGCCGGAGCTGCCGGGTGATGCGACGGGCGATGTGACTCACGGTGTTCGATCAGCCGGTTGGCCGCGTCCACGAGCAACTGGAGGCTGCCCCGGTACCCGGAGGTGGCACGCAGCGGGGCGCCCATCCGGTTGTAGACGGGGAAGCCCATCGTCAGGTGCGCCGCGCCGGCCTCGGCGGCCGCGCCGGCCCCGTGGCTGGAGGCGACGAGAAGTTCGGCGCCGGCCGCCGCGGCCCGTTCGGCGAGGTCGACGAAGTCGCCGACGACGACCTCCTCCCACGGCGCCTGCCGCAGCACGTCGGCGTCCGTCGGCGACACGGCGGTGACGATCTCGGCGCCGACGTCGTAGAGCAGCGAACCGACCGCGACGAGCAGGTCTGGCTCGAGGGCGAGGGCCACCTTCGCCCCGCCGAGGACGAAGTGGCTGTCCATCAGCCCATCGGCCAGCCGCCGGCGCCAGCGCCGGACCGCCTCGGGGGCGGCCGCGCCGGTGTGCCGGATCAGGTCGGTGACCAGCCGGTCGGTGACGGCCAGCCCGCTGAGGTGGTCGTGGGCGATCAGCGGGACGCCGGCTTTGACCGCCAGCTCCCCGGCGGCGGTGGCCGCCGCGGACCCGACCGCGATGACGATCTCGCAGCCGGCCAGGCCCAGCAGGGCGTCGAGGGCCGTCCCGCCGGTGGTCAGCGGCGACCAGGTCGCGGCGAGGTGCCCGTCGAGCGACCCGGACAGGTCGGGGACGACCACCGGGTCGAGGCCGAAGGCCCGGACGAGGTCGGCGATCTCGTCGATGTCCACCGCGGTCAGCGTCGGGCCGACGAGCACGGCGGCCCGGCCGGGGACCGTGACCTCGCTGGCCGGGACCGCGGCGACGATCCCCCGCAGCGCCGCGGACCAGCCGTCCGACAGCCCGCCGTGGAAGTCCGGGGTGGACACCGCGACGACCAGCGGGTCACGGCGGCCCGGGGCGTACTTCGACGCGCCGAGGACGCCGAACATGTCCTCCTCGGTGACCTCGGTGAGGCCGGTGGTCAGCACCCCGATGATGTCGGGCCGCTGCCGCTCGTTGATCGTGTCCAGCGCGCTCAGCAGCGACTCGGACGAGCCGAGCACGGCGCTGACGTCGTTGATGGCGCTGCTCTGCAACGGGATGGGCTCGCGGAAGTGGCGGGTGAGCAGGGCCTTGGCGAACGCCGAGCAGCCCTGCGCGCCGTGCAGCATCGGGATGCAGCGGGCCAGGCCGAGGAAGGCCAGCGCGCCGCCGAGGGGCTGGCTGTGCTTGAGCGGGTCGAAGGCGGCCCGGTGTCCGCCGGTGGTGACGCGGGCCATCAGAAGACCTCGGGATCGCTGTCGTCGTCGATGTCGTCGAAGCCGCCGCCCGCGGCCGCGCCGGCGGCCACGGCACCGGCCACGGCACCGGCGGTAGCACCGGCGGTGGCACCGGCCCTTGGCCCCGCCGGGCCGGCCGGGCC
>NZ_CAKKTM010000311.1 GCF_920888515.1 Protofrankia sp. CiP1_Cm_nod1
GGCCACGGCACCGGCGGTAGCACCGGCGGTGGCACCGGCCCTTGGCCCCGCCGGGCCGGCCGGGCCCGGCGCGCCGGCCCGGCCGGCGGGATCCGGCTCGTCCCAGGGGGCGTCCGCCCGGACCTGCTCCCAGACCGGGCTGGACAGCGCCAGGTCCAGCCGCCGGGCAAGTTCGATCATGCCGGGATAGCCGGCGAAGGCGTGGTGGCGTTCCTGGTTGACGTCGAGGAAGGGCAGCCTGCCCTTGAGCGCGGTGTACTGGTTGCGGCCACCGGCGATCAGGATGTCGGCCTGGGTGTCGGCGACCACCCGCAGCAGTTCGGCGGGCGTGCCGTTGCGGATGACGATCCCGTCCGCACCGAGCAGTTCGGTGATCTTGTCGACGTCGTCCTCGGTGCTCTTGGTGGCCCCGGAGGCGACGACCTCCACCCCGAGGTCCTGCAGCGCCGCCACCAGCGACCAGCTCTTCACCCCGCCGGTGTAGAGCACCGCCCGGGCGCCGGCCAGCCGCTCCCGGTAGGGGGCGAGCGCCGTCGCCAGGGCGGCCTCCTCGGTGGCGATGAGCTCCTCCGCCCGCCAGGAGAGCTCCTTGCCGCCGAGGACGCGGGCGAAGCCGCGCAGGGTGTCGCGCATCGCCCGGACGCCGTAGAAGCTGCCCTCGAACCAGGGGATGCCGTAGCGGTCCTCCAGCCCGCGGGCCAGCGAGAGCAGCGCCCGCGAGCAGACGACCATCGTCGCCTTCGCGCGGTGGGCGGCGGCGACGTCGGCGTAGCGGCCGTCCCCGCTGATGCTCGCCAGCACCCGGATGCCGAGCTTCGCCAGCAGCGGGGTGACGTCCCACAGCTCGCCGGCGATGTTGTACTCGCCGACCAGGTTCACGTCGTACGGCGTGGCGAACGCCGGTTCCACCGTGCCGATGACGTGGTCGAGCAGGGCCTGGCCGGCGAGCCGGTTGCCGAAGTTCTTGCTGCCGGCGAATCCCGGCGAGTGCACCGGGACCACCGGGACGCCGGTCGCGTCCGCCGCCGCCGCGCACACCGCGTCGACGTCGTCGCCGATCATCGCGGTGACGCAGGTGGCGTACACGAAGACCGCGGGCGGGCGGTGGCGGCGCGCGGCCTCGACGATGGTGTCGTAGAGGCGCTGCTCGCCGCCGAAGACCACGTCCTGCTCGCCGAGGTCGGTGGCGAAGCCCCGGCGGTAGAGCGTCGGGCCTGAGGAGAGGCTGCCCCGGCCGTCCCACGAGTTGCCGGCACAGGCGATCGGGCCGTGCACCACGTGGGCGACGTCGGCTATCGGAACCAGAGTGATCATCGCGCCGTCGAACGCGCAGCCGCCGGCGGTGCCGCCCGGCTTCGGCCGGGAGCAGCCCGTCTTGCGGGCTTTGGGATCCTTGGCACGGTTGTGGTCACACGCCGGTTCGTCGAAGAGTACCGCGGCGTCGATCTTCGTCAGGGCAGCCATTTTCCCCTCAGCGGACGATGTCGGTCAGCACGCTGTGCCGGTCAGCGGATGGTGTCGGTCAGCACCCGCTGCCGGTCAGCGGATACTGCCGGTCAGCGGACGGTGCCGGTCAGCGGACGATGTCGAAGCTGTGGTCGGGCGCGTTGCGGTCCAGCTCGTCGAGGAACAGGTTGACCAGCTGGGTCAGCAGCGCCAGGCCGCCGGCATAGCCGTAGATCGGGAAGCGGTGCAGGTGGTGCCGGTCGAAGATCGGGAAACCGGCCCGGAACAGCGGCACGTCCGCCTCGCGGGCGAGGTGCTTGAGGTGGGTCGCGCCGACGATGAGGTCGACCGGCTCGGTGAGCACGAGCGACCGCAGGTGCCAGCCGTCCTTGCCCGGCCAGACGGTCGCCTGCCGGCCGAACGGGCTGGCGGCCAGCAGCTCCCGGGTCTGGTTGGCCCAGGTCTCGTCACCGTTGGTGGCCAGCACGTGGACCGGCTCCATGCCCAGCTCCAGCAGGAAGCCGAGCATCCCGGTGACGAAGTCGGGGTCACCGGCGATCGCGACCCGCTTGCCGTGCACGTAGGCGTGCGAGTCGGTCAGGGCGTCGAGCAGCCGCCCGCGCTCCGCGGTGATCTCGTCCGGTACCGCGACCCCGGCCACCCGGGCGATCTCGGTGATGAAGGCGTCGGTGCTGCCGATGCCGATCGGCGGGTTGACCGTCACCGTCTCGCCGGCCCAGCCGTCCACGGTCTCCCTGGTCCGCTTGGAGCCGAAGGGCTGCAGGAAGACGGTGGCGATGGCGTTGATCGAGTCGGCGGCGACGGCGAGCGGGGTCCCGCCCGGGTACATGTGGTACTCGCCGGTCGCCGGGGAGTCGAGGCTGTCGCTGTGGTCGCCGAGCACAGCGTGCTTGACACCCAGCAGGCTCAGCAGCCGCTTGAGCTCCCGGATGTTGCCGACGTAGGGGTCGAAGCCCGGCACGATGTTGACCGTGCCGTTGGACGCGCCCTTCTTGCCCTCGGTCAGGTACGACAGGATGCCGCGCAGCATGTTGTCGTAGCCGAGCACGTGCGAGCCGACGAAGCTCGGGGTGTGGGCGTACGGGACAGGGATGGTCTCGGAGATCGCGCCCTTGGTGCGGGCGTTGGCGATGAAGTTCTGCAGGTCGTCGCCGATCACCTCGGCCATACAGGTGGTCGACACCGCCACCATGTCCGGCTTGTACACGTGCACGGCGGTGCCGAGGGCCTCGATGAGGTTGCTCAGGCCGCCGAAGACCGCCGAGTCCTCGGTCATCGACGAGGAGACCGTCGGCACCGGCTCCTTGAAGTGCCGGGCGAGGTGGCCGCGGAAGTACGAGGTGCACCCCTGCGAGCCGTGCACCAGCGGCAGGGTCCCGGCGAAGCCGAGGGCCGCGAGCACGGCGCCCAGCGGCTGGCACGCCTTCAGCGGGTTGATCGTGAGGTCCTTCCGGGCGAAGTTCTTCTCCCGGTACTCCCACGACCGGGTCCACTCGGCGACCCGGTCGACCTCCGCCGGCGAGGAGCCGGCCTCGAACTGCTTCTTGCGCTCGCGCTGCTCCTGGTACTCGGGGCCCTTGAACAGTGTGTTGTGGTCTCGCACCACAAGTGCGTCTGGGTTGGTGGACACCAGCGATCCTCCGGTTCACGGGCGAAAGAACACGTCTTCCGCGGGGAATTACGAGCGGAAGACGTGCCCTTCGCGGGAAGCCACGGGCGAAAGACACGTCTTCCGCAGGGAAATCAGCTCTTCTTGGAATTCGCCCACGGCGCGTCGAACAGGTTCCACGACGGGCTGTTCACAGCGCTGTCCATGTCCCGGGCGAAAATCGCGAAGCCCTCGACACCGTGGTACGGACCGGAGTAGTCCCAGGAGTGCATCTGACGGAACGGCGTCCGCATCTTGTGCGAGACGTACTTCTCCTTGATGCCGGCGCCGACCAGGTCCGGCTTGAGACGGCGGGTGAACTCCTCCATCTCGTAGGCGGTCGGGTCGTCGTAGACCACGATGCCCTGCTTGAGCTCGGGGTAGCTACGGGTGTAGTCGTCCTTGTGGGCGAACTCGTAGCCGGTCCCGATGACCTCCATGCCGAGGTCCTCGTAGGCACCGACGGTGTGCCGCGGGCGCAGGCCGCCGACGGCGAGCATCACGGTCTTGCCCTCGAGCCGGTGCCGGTAGGTCTCCCGCACCTTGTCGAAGAAGGGCTGGTACCGCGCGATGGCGGCCTCGGTCTTCTCCTTGATGGTGTCGTCGAAGAACTCGGCGATCTTCCGCATCGACTCGACGATCTTCGTGGGGCCGAAGAAGTTGAACTCGGTCCACGGGGTGCCGTACCGCTCCTCCATCGTGGTGGCGATGTAGTTCATGGAGCGGTAGCAGTGCAGCACGTTGAGCTTGGCCAGGTGGGCGGTGGCCATCTCGTTGACGGTGCCGTCGCCGGACCACTGGGCGATGACCCGCAGGCCCATGTCCTCGAGGATCTTCCGGGAGGCCCAGGCGTCGCCACCGATGTTGTAGTCACCGAGCAGCGTGATGTCGTACGGGGTCTGCTCGGCGATCTCCCGGGTGCCCAGCACGTGGTCGCGGATCGCGTCGTTGGCGATGTGGTGGCCCAGCGACTGGCTGATCCCGCGGAACCCCTCGCACTTGACCGGGACGACCGGCATGTTCAGCCGCTTCGTCGCCGCGGTGGAGACCGCGTCGATGTCGTCACCGATCAGGCCGATCGGGCACTCGGACTGGATGGAGACGCCCTTGACCAGCGGGAAGACCTCCACCAGCTCGTCCAGGATGGCGGCGAGCTTCTTGTCGCCACCGAAGACGATGTCCTTCTCCTGGAAGTCGCTGGTGATCTGCATGACGGTGAAGTTGTCGATGCCGAGCTGCCCGTTGGCGTAGTTGCGCCGGGTGCCCCAGGTGTACTGGCCGCAGCCGACCGGGCCGTGGCTGATGGAGATGAGGTCCTTGATCGGGCCCCACACCACACCCTTGGAGCCGGCGTAGGCGCAGCCACGCAGCGTCATGATCCCGGGACGGGACTTGACGTTGCTCTTGACCTCACATTCCTTCGCCCCGCCCGGGTCGTTGGGCTTGACGTGCTTCTGGCGGTCCTTCTCGACCTTGGGCGGGTAGGCCGAGAGGACATCATCGATCATCGCCTGCGTCTCGGCAGACGTCACGGGCGGAGTCATGACAGACCTTTCTGGGTGTACGGGGACGAGCGGTCAGGCGCCGACGGCGGAGGCGGCCTTCTGACCGACGATCGACTCGTCCTCCTGCTCCATGATCCCGAAGTCGATCAGGAGCTCCTCGAGCTCGTCCATGCTGATCGGGGTGGGGATGGTCTTCATGTCGTTCTCTTCGATCTTGCGCGCGAGCTCGCGGTACTCGTTGGCCTGGTTCGCCTCGGGCGAGTACTCGATGACCGTCATCCGGCGCAGCTCGGCGTGCTGGACGATGTTGTCACGCGGGACGAAGTGGATCATCTGGGTGTTCAGGCGCCGCGCGAGCTCCATGATGAGCTCGTCCTCACGGTCGGTCTGACGGCTGTTGCAGATCAGCCCACCGAGGCGGACGCCACCGGTGTGGGCGTACTTGAGGATGCCTCGGGCGATGTTGTTCGCCGCGTACATGGCCATCATCTCACCGGAGGTGACGATGTAGATCTCCTGGGCCTTGCCCTGGCGGATCGGCATGGCGAACCCACCGCAGACGACGTCACCGAGGACGTCGTAGGTGACGAAGTCGAGGTCCTCGTAGGCGCCGTTCTCCTCCAGGAAGGTGATGGCGGTGATGACGCCTCGGCCGGCACAGCCGACACCCGGCTCCGGGCCGCCCGACTCGACACACCGGATGTTCCACGCGCCCTCGAGCAGGACCTCCTCGAGCTCGAGGTCCTCCACCGAGCCCTTCTCGGCCGCCTTCTCGATGACGGTGTGCTGGGCCTTGGAGTGCAGGATCAGACGGGTCGAGTCCGCTTTCGGGTCACAACCGACGATCATGACCCGGTTGCCCCGCTCAGCCAGTGCGGCCATCGTGTTCTGCTGAGTGGTGGACTTACCAATACCACCCTTACCGTAGAACGCGAGCTGCCTCATTGGTGTGTGCTCCTCACCGCACGCTTGGGCGTGCGTCACTGTGGAAGAACCGGTGTTGGTTCACCGGACTGCTGTCCGTCCGGGATTTCCGTGCTGTATTCGTTCAGGAACCGGCGCCGGCGCCGGCGGCCAGGCTGGCCGCCGCGAGCTCGTAGAGGTCACGGACCTCCCCGGAGCGCAACGGCCGCTTGAGCGCCGTGACGTGCGACCGCAGGCCGTCCAGGACGGATCCGAGCACGCCCTCGTCGGCGTCGATCCCGTACTCCCGCAGGGCGTGGCGCAGCGACGCCCGCCCCGCGTGCTTGCCCACGACCAGCCGGCGCCGCGCGCCGACCTCCGCGGGGTCGAAGGGCTCGTAGACCCTCGGAGCCTTCAGCACGCCGTCCACGTGGATACCGGACTCGTGGACGAACGCAGACTCCCCGACGATCGCCTTCCCGGTGGGTACCGGCCGGCGTGCCGCGCCCGAGACCAGCTCGGCCAGCGCGCGCAGCGCCGTGGTGTCCAGATCGACCCGGTACCCGAGAAGATGGCGCAGCGCCATCGCCACCTCCTCGAAGGCGGCGTTGCCGGCCCGCTCCCCGAGCCCGGCGACCGTCGTGCTGACGGACCCGAAACCGGCCCGGACCGCCGCGAGCGTGTTGGCGGTGGCCAGCCCGAAGTCGTCATGGGCGTGGATCTCCCAGATGGCCGGCGCCGCCGAGGCGGCCACCACCAGGGCGGACAGCCGTTCGTACGCCCTGGCGGGCTCGAGGATCCCGACGGTGTCGGCCCAGCGCAGACGGTCGGCACCGGCCCGGGACAGCTCGCCGGCGAGGTCGGCGACGAAGCCGTCGTCCGCCCGCGAGGCGTCCTCGAACCCGACCCCGACCAGCAGCCCACGGTCGAGGGCGTACGCGACGCAGCCGAGGATCCGGCCGCGCGCCCACGCCCGGTCACGGCCGAGCTTGTACCGCAGGTGCAGGTCGGACACGGGGATGCTGATGTGGGCCCGCCGCACCCCGCAGGCCACCGCCGCGTCGATGTCGGACCGCACGGCCCGGCACCAGGCGATGACCTCCGCCCGCAGGCCCGCCGCCGCGACACGGCGGATGGCCTCGCGTTCGGACGGCCCCATGGCCGGCACGCCCGCCTCGATCTGCTGTACCCCCACGCGGTCGAGAGCGGCCGCGATGGCGAGCTTCTCCTCGGCGGTGAAGGCGACGCCCGGGGCCTGCTCACCGTCGCGCAGCGTGGTGTCACAGAACCCGATCACGATGTCGTGCTCCACATCATGCGTGCCCTCCGTCAGTCGCACCGAACAGGGAAGAGGCGCTGTGCCGGGCCGGTGCCGGCCAGCTGCCCGATGCCGGATCCGCGCTTTGCGGCCCGCGATCCGCCGGCGGGCGGTCCCGCGATCCTCACCGTTGAGGTGTCGCGATTAGAAATGTCGCTGACCGTTGTTTCGGGCGCTTTAAGCGCCGTATCTTCCCAGTTACTTTTACGCCCGGTCCGCGATTCCGGGACGAATAGCAGAAGAAGCCTGGGCCAGGTGGCCGAAATGCCTGGGACCAATGGTGCGGACGCCGGCCACCACCTGGGTTCCGGCCAGCCGGCAACCTGCCCGCCAACAGTTTTCGACGACCGGCTCCGACAGCGTGCCGTACCAGTTTTTTACCTCCCGAATCCGTTGCCGAATACGGTGTTCGGCGACTTCCGGGACGAACGTTCCGACACCGGTGACCTATTGCCCGGCCCATTGTTCGGATGACCCGGAAATTCCGGCCCGTGGGTCCGGGCGGCCGCCGCGGCCCGGACCGGCGGCGATGCCCGGCAGGGAACAGCGGCTGCCCAGCAGAAAACAACAGCTGCCCGGCAGAAAACAACAAAGGCGTTCCCCGGTCGCCCGCGCCCATTGGGCACGGCCGGCCGGGGAACGCCGGTGGGACGGCGGCCCGGTGGGTCAGGAGCTCAGCGGATCGTCCAGGTGTTGCCCGTGTGCAGCAGCTCGGCGAGCAGGTCGTCGGGCGTGGCATCCGCGACGCCCGTGCGGGCGGCGGCGTTCTGCTCCTGGACCAGCGACTCGTAGGCGGGCCGGGCCACCCGGCGGAACACCCCGACCGGGGTGTTGCTGAGGTCCTGGTCGGACAGCCGGGACAGGGTGAACGCGTACGCCGGCCCGGGCACCGTCTCGTCGTGCACGATGATCTCGCTGCGCGGGACGCTGGCGGTGTCGGCGACCTCCAGGCCGAAGCCGCGCGGCTCGCGCACCACGCACTTCTCCCCCGAGGCGCCGAAGGTGATCGGCTTGCCGTGCTCGAGACGGACGAGCACCGAGTCGCGGCTGGCGGGGTCCTTCAGCACGTCGAACGCGCCGTCGTTGAAGATGGCGCAGTTCTGGTAGATCTCGATGAACGCGCTGCCCTGGTGCGCGGCGGCGGCCCGCAGCACCGAGTGCAGGTGCTTGCGGTCGGAGTCGATCGTGCGGGCCACGAACGACGCCTCGGCGCCGAGCGCCACCGCGATCGGGTTGAACGGGGTGTCCCGGGAGCCGACCGGCGTCGACTTGGTGACCTTGCCGAACTCCGAGGTCGGCGAGCACTGGCCCTTGGTCAGCCCGTAGATCCGGTTGTTGAACATCAGGATCTTGATGTTGACGTTGCGGCGCAGCGCGTGGATCAGGTGGTTACCGCCGATGGACAGCGCGTCGCCGTCACCGCTGACCACCCACACCGACAGGTCCGGGCGGCTGATCGCGAGACCGCTGGCGATCGCCGGCGCCCGGCCGTGGATCGAGTGCATCCCGTAGGTGTTGAGGTAGTACGGGAAACGGGAGGAACACCCGATCCCGGAGACGAAGGTGATCTGCTCCCGGGGGATGCCCAGCTCCGGCATGAACGACTGGATCGCCGACAGGATCGCGAAGTCACCGCATCCCGGGCACCAGCGGACCTCCTGGTCCGACCGGAAGTCCTTGGCGGTGAGCTTGAGCGGGACCTCAGTCATTGCGCACGACCTCCTCCAGGACCGTCTCCAGCTCCGCCGAGGTGAACGGCTGGCCGTTGACCTTGTTGTAGGACACGGCGTCGACCAGGTAGCGGTCGCGTATCACGTGGGCGAGCTGCCCGAGGTTCATCTCCGGGATGACGACGCGGTCGTAGCCGGCGAGCACCGTGCCGACGTTGCGCGGCAGCGGCGAGATGTGCCGCAGGTGCGCCTGGGCGATTGCCACCCCGCGTTCCCGCAGCTTGCGACAGGCCGCGCCGACTGGTCCGTAGGTGGAGCCCCAGCCGAGCACCAGCACCCGGGCGTCCCCGGTGGGGTCCTCGACCTCCAGGTCGGGCACGTCGATGGCCTCGACCCGGGCGGCGCGCAGCCGCATCATCAGGTCGTGGTCGGCCGGCACGTAGGAGACCGCGCCGGTGCCGTCGGCCTTCTCCAGACCACCGACGCGGTGCTCCAGACCGGGCGTGCCCGGCACCGCCCACGGGCGGGCCAGCGTGTGCGGGTCGTGCAGGTAGGGCAGGAACTTCCCGTCCGGCCCGTTGGGCTCGGTGGCGAACTCCACCCGCAGGTCGGGCAGGTCCGCCGGGTCCGGCAGCAGCCACGGCTCGGAGCCGTTGGCCAGGTAGCCGTCCGAGAGCAGGATGACCGGCATCCGGTAGGTCAGCGCGATGCGCGCCGCCTCCAGCGCCGCGTAGAAACAGTCCGCCGGCGAGCGGGCCGCGATCACCGCCAGCGGTGCCTCACCGTGCCGGCCGAACAGGGCGATGTTCAGGTCGGACTGCTCGGTCTTGGTCGGCAGGCCGGTCGACGGGCCGGCGCGCTGCACGTCCACGATGACCAGCGGCAGCTCCAGCATCACCGCGAGCCCGAGGGTCTCGGTCTTCAGCGCGAGCCCCGGGCCGGAGGTCGAGGTGACCCCGAGCGCGCCGCCGTAGGAGGCGCCGAGCGCCGAGCCCACCGCGGCGATCTCGTCCTCGGCCTGGAAGGTGGTCACTCCGTAGCGCTTGTACCCGGACAGCTCGTGCAGGATCTCCGAGGCCGGGGTGATCGGGTAGGCGCCGAGGAAGACCGGCAGGTGGGCGCGCAGGCCGGCGGCGACCAGGCCGTAGGCGAGCGCGGAGTTGCCGTTGACGCTGCGGTAGGTGCCGGGCTCGAGGTTCGCCGGCTTGACCTCGTAGCGGACGGCGAAGTCCTCGGTGGTCTCGCCGTAGTTCCAGCCGGCCTGGAAGGCGGCCACGTTCGCGGCGGCGATCTTCGGCTTCTTGGCGAACTTCTGCCTGAGGAACTCCACCGTGCCCTCGGTGGGCCGGCTGTACATCCAGGACAGCAGGCCGAGCGCGAACATGTTCTTCGCCCGCTCGGCGTCCTTCTTGGAGACCTCGAAGTCGGCGAGAGCGGCGATCGTCGCCGACGTCAGCGGCACCCGGTGGACGATGAACCCGTCGAGCGAGTCGTTCTCCAGCGGGTTGCTTGTATAACCGACCTTCTCCAGGTTGCGGGGAGTGAACTCGTCGGTGTTGACGATGATCTCCGCGTTGGGCGGCAGGTCGGCGAGATTGGCGCGCAGCGCGGCCGGGTTCATCGCCACCAGGACGTCCGGCGAGTCCCCGGGGGTGAGGACGTCATGGGCGGCGAAATGTACCTGGAAGCTGGACACACCGTGCAACGAGCCCGATGGGGCCCTGATCTCGGCGGGGTAGTTGGGAAGGGTGGACAGGTCGTTTCCCAGGATGGCCGTCTCGGAGGCGAAACGGTCGCCGGTGAGCTGCATGCCGTCGCCGGAGTCACCGGCGAACCGGATTGCCACCCGGTCGAGATGCTGGATTTGCTTGGCCACGTACGTGGACCTCCTCAATGACCGACGGTCGGCGAGGGGCATACCCACGGTCCGACCGTGGGTAGAGTGGGCCGTCAGGCCTGCCCGTCCTTCTTATACGGAGGCATTGCTTCCAGCGTGTTTCGCGGTGTCAAATCGCAGTCTCGCGACCAGCGCGGTATCGGTCACGGCATTTCGACAACAACGCCGTCACATATATGGGCGGACGTGCGGGAAAACAATCGCGACCCCCGCCCGCGGCCACCGCCCCGGGACTTTCGGGAAATAATGACCGAAATACGTTTCCCCGGCACCGGGGACAACCGGTCTGTTTCTTTCCGACGAAGGTTCACATCATCCCGGCAACCGGCCCACCGCCCGGGGCCGGTCCGCCCGCGGCGGCTTCCCACGTCTTCCACGTGGCTACCTGGCCGCCGACCCGCCCTTCACCGCCGACCTTCTGGACTGGCTGGACACCCACCGTGCCTTGCCACTGGTGTCGTCGGTCCTGGTCGAGGTCGAGGCGTCCCGCGCGCTACGCCGCTGCGCCCCGCAGGCCCTGGGCAGGCTGCCCGTCACCCTCGCCCGGCTGTACCGGCTGGAGATCGACGCCACGGTCCGAGCCGTCGCGGCCGCCTACGATGATCCACAACTTCGTTCCCTGGACGCCATCCATCTGGCCACCGCCACGGTGCTGACCGACCAGCCCGGCGCCCGGCTGGAGGCGTTCGTCACCTATGACAAACGCCTGCTCGCGATCGCCGCCGGAGCCGGGCTCCCCACCGCCAGCCCCGGCGCGTGACAGCCCTGGCCAGGAGCCTGCTCAGGTTCAATACCCGTACGCCCGTACAGTCCGTGGTACGGCCCGGCCTCCTCCGCCCACGACGAACCGGCCGTCAGCAGCATGGGTGACATCCGGTCCGACGATCATGATGACAGCGCGGGGTGCCGCCGTCGGCCGGCATTTACCAGACGTACTCGGAAAGACGGACGAACCGGAAACCGGTGTCGATCAGTCTGGGCAGCGCGGCCGCCATTCCCGCGGCGGTCCCGCCGGCGGGATGGTTCATGTGGGCGATGACGATCGATCCGGGTTTCGCGCCGAGCACGGCCCGCTCGACCTGGCCGGGGGTGAAGGTCGCTCCGGCGTCGCCGTTGACGTCGAAGTTGACGACACGCTCGCCGAGGTCGGCGACGATCCGGACGGCGACATCGTCGCAGTGGGCGGTGCCCGCCCGGAAGAACCGCGGCGGGTGGCCGAGGAGCGCGGCGAGCCTGTCCCGGTTCCCGGTGACCTCGTCGAACACCCCGGCGGCATCATCCGTGCCCTTTATCCCATACGCTGACCGGCCGCACACCGACAGCGGGCGGTGGGATGTCCCGTGATTCCCTATTGCGAACAGCGGGTCGGCGGCGAGCTCGTGGAAGACCCGGATGTTGGCATCGATCCAGCGGGAGTTGAGGAACAGCGTGGCCGGCATCCCGTGCGCACGCAGAAATGCCACCAGCGCGTGGTCGTAGCCGCTGCCGTGCGGGCCACCGCACGCGTCGAAGGTCAGCGCGATCACCCTGTCGGCGGTGGGCAGGACCGTCGTGACGCCGGGAACATCGATACCCCACGCGGAGGCCTGAACATCACGGTAACGGGCGATCACACCGTCACGGGCCACCCCGTCGGTTACCGGGGCCTGATCGACCGGAGCCTGATCGACCGGAGCCTGGCCCGTCGTCGGCCCGCCGGCTGGCGACGCGGCACCGTCCGCCGGCGGACGGTGACCGGTCGGCAGTGAGCGCGAGTCCGACGTGCCACCCGGCCCGGATCCGGGCCGGGTAATCGATCCGTGCGGCGGAATGGCGCAGCCGGCGAGGGCACTGCTCGCCGCTGTCACCAGGAGACCACGACGGTTCAGGAACAACCCGCTCCCTTCAGGAGGAAGGCGTAGGTGATTCCGGTCGTCCCGACAGCCTTTTCCACCTACACGCACTGGAAGAGTAGGTGGTTTCAGCCGCCCTGGTGACGGTTTCCACCTACGGCTCGGCGTGTCGGCGACCGGAGAGGCAGGGGGATGCGGGCGGGCAGCGGGGCGCGTTCACCAGCGGAGCACGTTCACCAGCGGTGCTCGTGGCGGACGCGGCGGACGATGACGAACAGGTCGATCACGGCGGTCAGGGCGACCAGGCCGAGCAGTACGGCGGGCACCGGGCGGTCCTGGACCGCGAAATAGGCGCACATGGCCGTGGCGAACAGCAGCCCGAACATGGCGAGGGCGAAACGCAGGCCCAGCGCGCTGCGGGCGGGAGGATACCCGCCCGGACCGCCGTTCACCCTGGCCCGCCCGCCGGCCCGTCCGCCGTCACGGCATCCCCGTCGTTCACGTACGGCAGTGTGCCCACCACGTCCTCAGATGAACACGCCTGAAGCGCCGGTCGGGCAGTGCGGATCCCTTCCGCAACCACCCAGCCAGGCCATGATCGGCATAATTTTGTCGTTCTGTACGCTTTTTGGCCGTATCGGCGTACACCACGACAAAATTATGCTGATCTTCGCCGGTGGCCGGTGGCCCCGGAGCTGTCCGCCGGCTCCAGCCGGCCCGGCCGGCCTGGCTGGCTAGAGCAGTTCGCGGTCGCCGAGGTAGGGGCGCAGGACCTTGGGGATGCGGACGTGGTGGTCCGCCGTCTGGAAGTTCTCCAGGATGGCGGCCAGCAGCCGCGGGGTGGCCACCGCCGTGTTGTTCAGGGTGTGGGCGAAGCGGACACGCCCCTCGGCGTCCTTGTAGCGGATGTTCGCCCGCCGCGCCTGCCAGTCGTGCAGCGTCGAGCAGCTGTGGGTCTCCCGGTAGCGTTCCAGCGACGGGAACCAGGTGTTGATGTCGTTCATCCGGAACTTGCCCAGGCCCATGTCGCCGGTGGCGCACTCCACCACCTCGTAGGCCAGGCCCAGGGACTGCAGGACGGTCTCGGCCGTGTCCAGCAGCTCGGCGTGCCAGCGGGCCGACTGCGCCTCGTCGGCCTCGCAGATGACGAACTGCTCGACCTTCTCGAACTGGTGGACCCGCAGCAGCCCGCGCACGTCCCGCCCGGCGCTGCCGACCTCGCGGCGGAAGCACGGCGAGATCCCGGCGTAGCGCAGCGGCAGGTCACGCAGGGCGAGCATCCCGCCGGCGTGCAGGCCGACCAGCGCGACCTCGGCGGTGCCGGCGAGGAACAGCTCGTCGGCGGGCAGCTCGTAGATCTCCTCGCCGTGCCCGGGCAGGAAACCGGTGCCGACCAGCGCCTCCCGTTTCACCAGCGACGGCACCGAGACCAGCCGGAAGTCCCTGTGCGCGAGCAGGTCCAGCGCGTAGGAGTGGACCGCCCGCTCCAGCAGGACGAGCTGCCCGGCCAGCGCGTAGGCGCGCTCCCCCGAGACGTTGCGGGCCCGTTCGAACTCCGCCCAGCCGCGCTTCTCGGCCAGCTCGACGTGGTCGAGCGGGGTGAAGTCGAACGCCGGCCGCTCCCCCCAGACCCGGATGACGGTGTTCGCGGACTCGTCCGGGCCGACCGGGGCGCCGTCCCACGGGATGTTCGGGGTGCGCAGCAGCAGGTCCCGCAGCCGCTCGCCGGCGGTCTCCAGCTCGTCACGGGTTTCGCGCAGCTGGACGTCGAGGGCGGCGGAGCGCTCCCGCAGCCGCTCGCGGCCGACCGCGTCGGCGCTCTTGAACGAACCCGCGAGCTCCCGGCGCTCACGCTGCGCCGTGTCCAGGGCGTGCTGCAACGATCGCACGCTGCGGTCGAGAGCCAGGATGCCGTCGACGTCGAGGTCGACCCCCTTGACGCGAGCGGCCTCGCGCACGGCATCGGGATTCTCCCGGATGAACCGCCTGTCCAGCATCTGGCTCCTGTGCCCTCCAGCGGGGCGCCCCACAGGCGCCCTGCCCTGTCAGCGGAGCGCCCTGCGGCGCCCGGTGGCTCCCCCTCCGCCGGACACCTACGGCGCCCTCGCACGGACCACCACGGATATGTGACGTCGCCGAAAAGCCTACAGCGCCCGCCAGGGCACGCTGTCGATCACCACGTGGGAGACACGGGCCGCGGCCTGTACCGCGGCCCGTACCAGGAACCGGATCCCGGATTCCCGCTCCGCGGAAATCCGGGTCTGTCCAGGGGCTATCTGCGGGTGGGGGTGACCGGCTCGGGCAGATCGGTGGTCCCGCGCAGGTAGCGGTCGACCGCGGCGGCGGCGGACCGGCCCTCCGCGATCGCCCACACGATCAGTGACTGGCCGCGGCCCATGTCCCCGGCGGCGAACACAGCCGGCACCGAGGTGGCCCAGCCGGCGTCGCGGGCGACGTTGCCGCGGGCGTCGAGAGCCACCCCGAGCTGCTCGAGCAGACCCGTGCGCTGCGGCCCGGTGAAACCCATCGCCAGCAGCACCAGCTCGCAGGGCAGCTCGACGTCGCTGTCGGGCACCTTCTCGAAACGGCCGTCGACGAGTCGGACCTCGTGCATGCGCAGCGAGCGGACCCGCCCCGCGTCGTCCCCGAAGAAACGCTCGGTGGAGACGGCGAAGACGCGCTCGCCGCCCTCCTCGTGCGCGCTGGACACCCGGTAGACCACCGGCCAGGTCGGCCACGGGTTGGCCGCCGGCCGCGACCGCGGCGGCCGCGGCATGATCTCAAGCTGGTGCACGGAACGGGCGCCCTGGCGCAGCGCGGTGCCCAGGCAGTCCGCGCCGGTGTCGCCACCGCCGATGATGACCACCCGCCGGCCGGCCGCGCTGATCGGGGACGCCGCGAGATCACCCTGCTGGACCCGGTTCGAGGGCACCAGGTACTCCATGGCGAGGTGGATGCCGTCGAGGTCGCGGCCGGGGATGTTCAGGTCCCGGCCGACCGTCGAACCGCCGGCGAGCACGACCGCGTCGTAGGAGGCGCGCAGCTCGTCCCCGGTGATGTCGACGCCGACGTCGCAGGACGCCATGAACACCGTCCCCTCGGCCCGCATCTGGGCGAGGCGGCGGTCCAGGACGTGCTTTTCCATCTTGAACTCGGGGATGCCGTAGCGCAGCAGGCCACCGATGCGGTCGGCCCGCTCGTACACGACGACGTTGTGGCCGGCGCGGGTGAGCTGCTGGGCCGCGGCGAGCCCGGCCGGGCCCGACCCGACCACGGCGACCCGCTGGTCGGTGCGCGTCGACGGCAGCACAGGGCGGACCGCACCGTCGCCCCACGCCCGGTCGATGATCGACACCTCGACCTGTTTGATGGCCACCGGATCGTCGGAGATGCCCAGCACGCAGGCGGCCTCGCAGGGCGCCGGGCACAGCCGTCCGGTGAACTCCGGGAAGTTGTTGGTGGCGTGCAGCCGTTCGATCGCGTCGTGCCAGTCGCCGCGGCGCACCAGGTCGTTCCACTCCGGGATGATGTTCCCCAGGGGGCAGCCGTTGTGGCAGAACGGGATGCCGCAGTCCATGCACCGGGTGGCCTGGTCCCGCAGGGAACCGGCCGGGAACGGCTCGTAGACCTCTTTCCAGTCGGTGAGGCGTACGTCGACGGGCCGGCGCTTCGGCTGCTCCCGGTGGTGCCTGAGGAATCCTGTCGGGTCAGCCATACCGCTCCTGTCGGGTGGTGGGGTGCTGCCGGGTGACGGGGTGCCGTGCGCCGGGCGCCGCCGGCCGCGGGGTGCGGGTCGCGGGGGCGGCGTCGCGGGGGCGGTGCTCGACGCGGTTCTCGGGTGTGTGTTTCATCGGGTTTTCGCGGGGGTGTTTTACAAGGATTTCACGGACATGTCGACGGCGCCGGGTTCATCGGGCGGACCGCCGGGAAGAGCGCGGTATGCCGCCGGACGCATCGGGAACATCGGACACGCCCGGTACGTGCCGCGCGGGGGCGGTGCCGCCGGGAACCTCCCGCCCGGCGGGCATCACCCGCCGGGACGCCGCCCAGCCGCGGATGAGCCGAGCGGCGCCCCGGACGGGCTCAGCCGCGGGCAACCGCCATGATCAGATCATCGGCGGGCAGCCCGTCCTCCTCCGCTTTCTTCATAGCCGCCAGCACGCGCTTGTAATCCCGCGGCATCACCTTGACGAACCGGGCCTGCTCGTCCTCCCAGCGGCCGAGCAGGCCGGCGGCGACCGTGGAGCCGGTCTCCCGCCGGTGCCGGGCGATCAGTGTGTGCAGCAGCTCGCGGTCGTCGTCGTCCAGCGGCTCCACGTCGACCATCTCGATGTTGATCCGCCGCCGCGACGGCCGGTACAGGTAGGCGACGCCGCCGCTCATCCCGGCGGCGAAGTTGCGCCCGATGGGCCCGAGCACGGCGACGGTGCCGCCGGTCATGTACTCGCAGCCGTGGTCGCCGACGCCCTCGACGACGGCGGTCGCGCCCGAGTTGCGGACACAGAACCGCTCGCCGACGATGCCGCGGAAGAACGCCTCGCCGGCGGTGGCGCCGTAGAGCAGCACGTTGCCCGCGACGATGTTCTCCTCGGCGCGCAGCGGCGCCTCCTTCGGCGGGAAGACGATGATCCGGCCGCCGGAGAGGCCCTTGCCCGCGTAGTCGTTGGTGTCGCCCTCGAGGGTGAGCGTCACCCCGCGCGGCACGAACGCGCCGAAGCTCTGCCCGGCCGAGCCGGTGAACCGCAGCGAGATCGTGTCGTCGGGCAGGCCCCGCGCGCCGTACCGCCTGGTCACCTCGTAGCCGAGCATGGTGCCGACCGTCCGGTTGACGTTGCGGATCGGCATCTCCAGCCACACCGGCCGGCCGTCCTCAAGAGCGTCCTCGCAGAGCTGGATCAGGGAGTTGTCCAGTGCCTTGTCCAGCCCGTGGTCCTGGGCGGTCGTGCAGTGCAGGGCACCGCCGAACGGCCGCTCCGGGCTGTGCAGCAGCGGGGTGAGGTCGAGGCCGGCCGCCTTCCAGTGGTCGACGGCGGCGCGGGCGTCGAGGAACTCGACGTGCCCGACGGCCTCCCGCAGGGTGCGGAAGCCCAGCGCCGCGAGGTACTCGCGCACCTCCTGCGCGATGAAGGTGAAGAACGCCTCGACGAACTCGGGCCGGCCGGTGAAGCGCTCGCGCAGCGCCGGGTTCTGGGTCGCGACCCCCACCGGGCAGGTGTCGAGGTGGCAGACCCGCATCATCACGCAGCCGGCCACCACCAGCGGGGCGGTGGCGAACCCGAACTCCTCGGCGCCGAGCAGGGCGGCGACGACGACGTCCCGGCCGGTCTTCATCTGGCCGTCGACCTGGACGACGATCCGGTCGCGCAGGCCGTTGAGCAGCAGGGTCTGCTGGGTCTCGGCGAGCCCGAGCTCCCAGGGGGCGCCGGCGTGCTTCAGCGACGTCAGCGGGGACGCGCCGGTGCCGCCGTCGTGCCCGGAGATCAGCACGACGTCGGCGTGGGCCTTGGACACCCCGGCGGCGACCGTGCCCACCCCGACCTCGGCGACGAGCTTGACGTGCACCCGCGCCCGGGTGTTGGCGTTCTTCAGGTCGTGGATGAGCTGGGCGAGGTCCTCGATGGAGTAGATGTCGTGGTGCGGCGGCGGGGAGATCAGGCCCACGCCTGCCGTCGAGTGCCGGGTCCGCGCGATCCACGGGTAGACCTTGTGCGCGGGCAGCTGGCCGCCCTCACCCGGCTTGGCGCCCTGCGCCATCTTGATCTGGATGTCGTCGGCGTTGGCGAGGTACTCGCTGGTCACCCCGAACCGTCCGCTGGCGACCTGTTTGATCGACGAGCGGCGCAGGTCGCCGTTGGCATCGGGGACGTAGCGCCTGGCGTCCTCCCCGCCCTCGCCGGTGTTCGACTTGCCGCCGATCCGGTTCATCGCGATCGCGAGGGTCTCGTGCGCCTCGGCGCTGATCGAGCCGTAGGACATCGCCCCGGTCGCGAACCGCCGGAGGATCTCCGAGACCGGTTCGACCTGCTCGATCGGCACCGGCGGGCGCAGCCCCGCGCGCAGCTCGAACAGGCCGCGCAGGGTGGCGTTGCGCCGGGAGAGCTCGTCGACGGTGGCGGTGTACTGCTTGAAGACCTCGTACTGGCGGCTGCGGGTGGCGTGCTGGAGCAGGAAGACCGTCTCCGGGTTGAACAGGTGCACCTCGCCCTCGCGGCGCCACTGGTACTCCCCGCCGGCGTCGAGGTCGCGGTGGGCGAGCTCGCTGGGCAGCGCCGCGTACGCCCGGTGATGGCGGGCGGCGACCTCGTCCGCGAGGACGTCGATGCCCACCCCGTCGAGCCGGGACGGCGTCCCGGTGAAGTAGGTCTCGACGAGCCGCTGGGACAGGCCGATCGCCTCGAACAGCTGCGCGCCGGTGTAGCCGGCCACGGTGGACACGCCCATCTTGGACATGACCTTCAGCACGCCCTTGCCGAGCGCCTTGATGAGGTTCTTCTGGGCCTGCTCCCGGGTGATCCCGTCCAGCTCGCCGGCGTCGAGGATGTTGTCGATCGACTCGAAGGCCAGGTACGGGTTGACCGCGGCCGCGCCGTAGCCGAGCAGCAGCGCGATGTGATGGACCTCACGGGCGTCACCGCACTCGACGATCAGGCCGACCTTGGTGCGGGTCTTCTCCCGGATCAGATGATGGTGGACGGCGGCGGTCAGCAGCAGGGAGGGGATCGGGGCCTTGTGCCGGTCGCAGTCGCGGTCGGAGAGCACGACGACGCGGGCGCCGTCGGCGATCGCCTCGCTGACCCCGCGACAGATCTCCCGCAGCCGGCCGGTGAGCGCCGCCCCACCGCCGTCGACGTCGTAGAGGCCACGGACGGTCACCGCGGCGAACCCGGGCATGTCACCGTCGTCGTTGATACCGACGATCTTGGCGAGTTCGGCGTTGCTGATGACCGGGTACGGCAGGCGCACCAGCCGGCAGGACGCCGGCGACGGCGCGAGCAGGTTGCCCTCAGGGCCGAGCGTGCGCGCCAGGCTGGTGACCATCTCCTCCCGGATCGCGTCCAGCGGCGGGTTGGTGACCTGCGCGAAGAGCTGGGTGAAGTAGTCGAACAGCAGCCGCGGGCGCTGCGAGAGCACCGCCACCGGGGTGTCGGTGCCCATCGACCCGATCGGCTCCGCGCCGGCGCGGGCCATCGGCGCGATGATGACCCGCAGCTCCTCCTCGGTGTAGCCGAAGACCTGCTGGCGGCGGCGCACTGACTCGTGCCCGTAGATGACGTGCTCGCGCTCGGGCAGGTCGTCCAGGGAGATCAGGCCGGCGTGCAGCCACTCCTCGTAGGGTGCGGCGGCGGCCAGCTCGGACTTGATCTCCTCGTCGTCGACGATCCGGCCCTGGGCGGTGTCGATCAGGAACATCTTCCCCGGCTGCAGCCGGCCCTTCTGCACCACCTTGTGCGCGGGAATGTCGAGGACGCCGACCTCGGAGGCCATCACGACCAGGCCGTCGTCGGTCACCCAGTAGCGGGACGGGCGCAGCCCGTTGCGGTCGAGCACCGCGCCGATGACCGTGCCGTCGGTGAAGGCGATCGACGCCGGGCCGTCCCACGGCTCCATCAGCGCCGAATGGAACTGGTAGAAGGCCCGCCGGGCCGGATCCATCTCGTCGTGGTTCTCCCACGCCTCCGGGATCATCATCAGGACGGCGTGCGGCAGGCTGCGCCCGGCCAGGTGGAGCAGTTCCAGGACCTCGTCGAAGCTGGCCGAGTCGCTGGCGCCGTCCGAGCAGATGGGGAACAGACGGTTCAGGTCCCCCGGGATCAGGTCACTGGCGAGCAGCGCCTCCCGGGCGTGCATCCAGTTGCGGTTGCCACGCACGGTGTTGATCTCACCGTTGTGGGCGGCGAACCGGTACGGGTGCGCCAGCGGCCAGCTCGGGAAGGTGTTGGTGGAGAACCGGCTGTGCACCAGCGCGATGGCGCTGGCGAACCGGGGGTCGTCGAGGTCGGGGAAGTACGCGGAGAGCTGGTGGGTGGTGAGCATCCCCTTGTAGACGACGGTGCGCGCGGACAGGGAGGCGAAGTACACCCCCGCCTCCCGGTGGGCCCGGGTGCGCACACGGAACGCCCGGCGCTCCAGGTCCATCAGGTCGAAGGGCTCGCCGCCGCCGGCGCCGTCACCCGCTGTGACACCGGCCGTGACACCCACCGTGCGGCCGCCGCCGGCCGTGGCGGGCAGGCCGAGGAAAAGCTGGCGCATCCACGGCTCGACCTCCGCGGCGGACCGGCCGACCATGTGACTGATCACCGGAACCTCGCGCCAGCCAAGGACCCGCAGGCCCTCCGCGCGCACGATCCGGCTGATCGCGCGGACCGCGTCGTCCCGGTCGCCGGCGATCTGCGGCAGGAACGCGGTGCCCACCGCGTACTGGCCGGGCGGCGGCAGCGGGAAGTCGACGACGTCGCGCAGGAACGCGTCCGGGACCTGCAACAGGATGCCCGCGCCGTCACCGGTGTCCGGGTCGGAGCCGGACGCGCCCCGGTGGTCGAGGTTGCGCAGCACGGTGAGGCCCTGTTCGACCAGTTCGTGACTGCGTCGCCCACGGACATCGACGACGAAGCCGACCCCGCAGGCGTCGTGCTCGAACGTGGGGTCGTACAAACCTTGTGCGATCGACATCCGGCGGGTCCTGTCCGTCTTCAGGGGATCTCCAAGAGGCGGACGACGCTGTCCGGACGCGCCGCCGACAGGAAATGTCCCGGCCGGGCGCACTAACGAGTGTGCCACGTGCGCACCGGATCCGCCGTGATCACAAACGGGCTGGCGGCGGATGTGGCCAACCGGGCACGCGGTGGCGCCGCGGCCCCAGACCCGCCGGCCGGCCCCGGAGCACGCCGCCCTGAGCGTCCACCAACGTCACCGCCGTCTTTCGTCGCTGTTTCCAGCGCCGCATCCCAGCGCTGTCCGCGATCGCCGTCAGCCACCGGCTGTCGGATGCCGGACACCTCGCTCCGCGTACTCTCCGCTTTCTCCGCGCTCCCCTCCGTCCTCTCGTCCTCTTTGACCTCCCCGTTCTCTCCTTTTTTCCGTTTTCCCCGTTTTTCGCCGTCGCGGCCTGGCGCCGCCGGTCAGGACTGGTTGGACGGCTCGGCGGCCGCGCGGACGGCGGGCTCCACGCCCGGCGGCACGCCGTCGGGCCGTGCCGCCGGGGAGGCCTCCCCGCCCGGGCCGCCGCTCTCGGCCACCGCGCTCTCCCCGCC
>NZ_CAKKTM010000312.1 GCF_920888515.1 Protofrankia sp. CiP1_Cm_nod1
CGGCAGCGGACTCGGCAGCGGACTCGGCGGCGGGCTCGGCGGCGGGCTCTGCCGCAGGCCCGGCGGCGGGACTGGCAGCGGGCCCTGCCGCGGGCCCGCCGGCGGTGGAGGTGGCCACGGGGCTGGCAGCGGACTCGGCAGCGGACTCGGCAGCGGGCTCTGCCGTGGGCCCGGCGGCGGGGCTGGCAGTGGGGCTGGGATCGTCGGTGGGTGCGTCGGCGGACGCCGGGAGGTCGGCGGGAGCGCGCAGGAACACCAGGGCGAGCGCCGCGGCGGCGAACACGACCAGCGACGTCCAGTCGTTGAGCCGCACCCCGAGGAAGGTGTGCGCCTCGTCGATGCGCAGCGCCTCGATCCAGGCCCGCCCGGCGGTGTAGAGCAGCACGTAGAGCGCGAACAGCTTGCCCCGGCCGAGCCGGTGGTGGCGGTCCACCCACAGCAGGACGCCGGCCACCCCGACGTTCCACAGCGCCTCGTACAGGAAGGTGGGATGGTAGAGCGGCTCGCCGGGGACACGCTGGTGCCGGGGGTCTATCCGCAGCGCCCAGGGCAGGCCGGTCGGGCGCCCGTAGAGCTCCTGGTTGAACCAGTTGCCGACCCGCCCGACAGCCTGCGCCAGGACCAGGCCCGGGGCCGCCGCGTCGGCGAACAGGCCGAAGGCGACCCCGCGGCGCCGGCAGGCGAGCCACCCGCCCAGCGCCCCGCCGACGACCGCGCCCCAGATCCCCAGCCCGCCATGCCAGACCCGCAGGATGTCGACCGGGTCCCCGCCGGCGCCGAAATAGGCGTCCGGGCTGGTGACGACATGGTAGATCCGCGCTCCGACGACACCGAACGGGACAGCCCACCCCGCCACGTCGGTAGCGAGATAGGAGGGCTGGCCACGCGCGCGCAGCCGCCGACCGGTGATCACGGTCGCGATCACGATACCGATGATGATCATCAGGGTGTAGCCCCTCAGTGGAACGGGGCCTACATACAGGATGCCCGTCGAGGGGCTGGGAATCGCGGCTAGGACCACACGGGCCAAGCTATACCGCCCGTAACCTGGCCCTCGCCGCGCCCCACATCGCCGCATGCCACAAGCGTTGCCGTAAGTAACCGGCAGATTGTCACCGAAGATTATCAATTACGCCAGCAATATTACTGGACGTCACCAGCTATCAGCGGACGCCACGAAACACTACAAAAAGTTGCAAATCACTATCAAACGATCCTGTAGTCACGGCACCACTACGGGCAGCGGGAGCGACTCGGACGGCAGGGACGGCAGGGACGGCAGGGACGGCAGGGACGGCAGGGATCATCCCCGTGGCACGGACGGCCCGGAGCGGCGCACCCCGGCGGCGAGCCCGGCCACGACCCCCCGCAGCGCCACCGCCGCCTCCTCCGGATCCGCCCCCGCGCGCTCGGCGTCCAGCAGCGCCCTGACCAGAGCCGATCCGACGATCACCCCGTCGGCGAAGCCGGCGACCTCGGCCGTCTGCTCGGGCGTGCTCACACCGAGCCCGACGGCGACCGGCGTGTCGGTCACGGCCCGGACCCGGCGGGCCAGCTCGGCCGCCTGCGCGCCCACCCGCTCCCTGGCCCCGGTCACGCCCATCAGCGACGCCGCGTAGATGAAGCCCCTGCTGACCGCGGCGACCCGCGCCAGCCGGGCGTCGGTCGAGCTCGGCGCGACCAGGAAGACGGGGTCGAGCCCGGTGTCGGCGGTGGCCGCGAGCCACGGGCCGGCCTCCTCGGGCGGCAGGTCCGGTGTGATCGCGCCGGCTCCGCCCGCGGCCGCGAGATCACGCGCGAACGCGGCGGCCCCGTAGCGTTCGACCGGGTTCCAGTAGGTCATCACCAGCGCCGGCACGCCGGTGGCGGCCACCGCCTCCACCGTGCGCAGGACGTCGGCGGTGGTGACCCCGCGGCGCAGGGCCGCGTCGGACGCGGCCTGGATCACCGGGCCGTCCATGGTCGGGTCCGAGTAGGGCAGGCCGACCTCGACGACGTCCACCCCGGCCTCGACGAGGGCCCGCATCGCCGTGACCGCGCCGGCCACCGAGGGGAAGCCCGCCGGCAGGTAGCCGACCAGCACCGCCCGCCCGTCGGCGCGCGCCCGGGCAAAGGCCTGGCTCAGCCGGCTCTGCCCGCCGGGCTCGTTCCGCTCGCCGGGCTCGTTTCGCTCGTCGGGCTCACCGGCGAGGCTCCGTTCATCCGAAAGACTTCGCACCCTGGTCCGTTCCGTGATCCGTTCCGCCGTCGGCGGCGGCCAGGCCGTTGCCTGGCACCCGCCGCGCGGAGCTGGTTCGGCGTGGTTCCCGCCGCTGGCGCTGCTCGTTCCTGGCGGTGGTGTTCGTTCCTGACGGTGGTGTTTTTCGTCGCTGCCGGCGTTCCCGCCGGGGAGGGCCGTCAGAGGAGGTCGAACCACTTCGCCGCGGTGTCGACGTCCTTGTCACCGCGCCCCGAGCAGTTCACGACGACGACGGCGTCCGGGCCGAGATCCCGGGCGACGCCGAACGCGGCGGCGAACGCGTGCGCGCTCTCGATCGCGACCAGGATGCCCTCCAGCCGGGCCACCAGGCGCAGCGCGTCCATGGCGGCCCGGTCGTCGACCACCCCGTAGGTCGCCCGGCCCGTCTCGTGCAGCCAGGCGTGCTCGGGACCGATGCCCGGGTAGTCCAGCCCGGCCGAGATCGAGTGCGACACCTGCGTCTGCCCGTCGGCGTCCTGGAGCAGGAACGTGCGCATGCCGTGCAAGACGCCGGGGGCGCCGCCGGCGATCGCGGCCGCGTGCCGGCCGGTGGCCAGCCCGTCGCCGCCGGCCTCGGCGCCGATCAGCCGGACGGAGGGGTCGCCGATGAACGGGTGGAAGATCCCCATCGCGTTCGAGCCGCCGCCGACGCAGGCCACCACCGCGTCGGGCAGCCCGCCGACACGCTCGAGGACCTGTGCCCGCGTCTCCACCCCGATGATCCGCTGGAAGTCACGGACCAGCATCGGGAAAGGGTGCGGCCCCATCACCGAGCCGATGCAGTAGTGGGTCGTGTCCACCGTGGCCACCCAGTCCCGCATGGCCTCGTTGATCGCGTCCTTGAGGGTGCGGCTGCCCGAGGCGACGGCCACCACCTCGGCGCCGAGCAGCCGCATCCGAGCGACGTTGAGCGCCTGCCGGGAGGTGTCCTCCTCGCCCATGTAGACCACGCACTCCAGGCCGAGCAGCGCGCAGGCGGTGGCCGTGGCCACCCCGTGCTGGCCGGCGCCGGTCTCGGCGATCACCCGGGTCTTGCCCATCCGGCGGGTGAGCAGGCACTGGCCGAGCACGTTGTTGATCTTATGGGAGCCGGTGTGGGCCAGGTCCTCCCGCTTGAGCAGGATGCGGGCGCCGCCGACGTGCGCGGTCAGCCGGGCCGCGTCCGTGAGCGCGGTGGGCCGGCCGGCGTACGTCGCGAGCAGCCCGCCCAGCTCGGCGGCGAAACCGGGATCGGCCCGCGCGGCCGCGTAGGCGTCGGTCAGCTGGTCCAGCGCGGCGAACAGCGCCTCGGGGACGAAACGACCACCGAAGCGCCCGAAGTGCCCGGCGCTGTCGGGCAGCGGGCCCACCGGTACGGCATCCGCGTCGGTGGGCCCGGCGGTTGGAGTCACGGCGGAGGTCACTGCGTGAACCTATCGCCCTGGGGATGTTCCGTGCGCGACAGGCCGGCGGCGCATCAGCGGCAGGTCAGCCACGGGCCGGCGGCGAGCCGGCGGCACATCGGCGGCGAGCCAGCAGCACGTCAGCGGCACGTCAGCGGCGGCCCGGCGACACGTCAGCGGTGGGCCGGCGGCGAGTCAGCGGCCGACCTTGGTGGCTGGATGCGCGCCGGCGGTGACCAGGTCCGCGACCGTCTGGCGGGGATTCGTGCCGGTCACCGCGGCCTCCCCCACCAGGACCGCCTCGGCGCCGGCCGCGGCGTAGGCGAGCAGGTCGTGCGGCCCGCGCACGCCGGACTCGGCGACCTTGACCACCCCCGGCGGCAGCAGCGGCGCCAGCCGGGCGAAGGTGGCACGGTCGACGTCCAGCGTCCGCAGGTTACGCGCGTTGACGCCGATCAGTTTCGCTCCCGCGTCGACCGCCCGCGCGACCTCCTGCTCGTCGTGCACCTCGACCAGGGCGGTCATGCCCAGCGACTCGACCCGCTCGAGCAGGCCGACCAGCCGGGGCTGCTCCAACGCCGCCACGATCAGCAGGACGATGTCGGCACCGTGCGCCCGCGCCTCGAAGACCTGGTACGGGGAGATCACGAAATCCTTGCGCAGGATGGGCACGTCCACCGCGACGCGCACGGCGTCCAGGTCGGCCAGGGACCCGCCGAACCGGCGCCGCTCGGTCAGGACGCTGATCGCCGCCGCGCCCGCCGCCTCGAACTGGGCCGCCAGCGCCGCCGGGTCGGCGATCGTGGCGAGCTCGCCCCTGGACGGGGAACGGCGCTTGACCTCGGCGATCACCGCGACGGCCCGGCTACGCAGCGCCGCCAGCGCGTCCCTGGGATCGGGAACGCGCTCGACGCGTCGCTTCAGCGCCGCCAGGGGGGTCGCGGCCTCCCGTTCGGCGAGGTCCACGCGCACCCCGTCAAGGATGTCGTCGAGAACGCTCATCGGTCTGTGCCCGTGGCTGTCGCGGCCATGGCGCCGATGTTAGGCCAGGCGTGTGCCGCAGGCATCCGCCCCCCGCCGAAGGGCTCGAATGCTCACACCCGCCGGTTGCTCACCGGTTGACACAGGACCGAGGACAGTGAAACGAGAAGGCTGAAAAACCTTTGCACACCGGATGCGCGGACACCATGCCCACGTATCGTGATTGTCCGTCTGTTGATCATCCGGAGGGACTGTTGCCGACCGTAAGGCAGCCGACACCTGGCAGTCCGCCCGCCAGCGACCGGTTGCCGGCCCGCCCCGAGATCGGCTGAGGCCAGGATCAGGTCGGGTCGTCGCCTCGGTCGATGGCCTCCCAGGCGTCGACCGGCCGGGCCGCCGGGGCCCGGTAGCGGGCGGACAGCGCCGACCAGGTGTGCCCGCGCAGCGCGACGAGCAGCCCGCCGCCGGCGAGGAGCACGCCGCCGGCGGCGGCC
>NZ_CAKKTM010000313.1 GCF_920888515.1 Protofrankia sp. CiP1_Cm_nod1
GCCCGGGCACGTCCGCCCGGCCCGTCCCTCCCCCGCTGGCCGCGCGGGTGTCGTCGGCCGCGCGGGTGTCGTCGTCGCGGCGCCCACCGGCGGCCACGAACGGTGTCCGCGGTGTGCCCCCGGTCATGTCGGCGGGCGCAGCGACTCGGCGATCTCGACCGCCCGCAGCACCGCCGCCGCCTTGGTGCGGCTCTCGTCGTTCTCGGCCGCGGGGACGGAGTCGGCGACGATGCCCGCGCCGGCCTGCACGTAGGCGACACCGTCACGCAGCACGGCGGTGCGGATGGCGATCGCGGTGTCCAGGTCACCGCCGAAGTCCAGGTAGCCGACCACGCCCCCGTACAGGCCCCGGCGGGTGGGCTCGAGCCCATCGATGATCTCCATCGCGCGCACCTTCGGCGCGCCGGTGAGGGTGCCGGCGGGGAAGGTCGCCGTGAGGACGTCCACGGCCGAACGGTCCGCCGCGACCTCGCCGGTCACCGTCGAGACGATGTGCATGATCTGCGAGAACCGCTCGACGGCGGCGAACTCGACCACCCGCACCGACCCCGGCGTGCAGACCCGGCCCAGGTCGTTGCGGACCAGGTCGACAAGCATCACGTGCTCGGACCGCTCCTTGGGGTCGGCGAGCAGCTGCGCGGCGAGCTCGGCGTCCGCCTCCGGGGTGGCGCCGCGGGGCCGGCTGCCGGCGATCGGGTGCAGCAGGGCGCGGCGTCCCGTCACCGTCACGTGCGCCTCCGGCGAGGAGCCGATCACATCGTGGTCGTCGAAGCGCAGCAGGTACATGTACGGGCTCGGGTTGGACGCCCGCAGCACCCGGTAGATGTCCAGGGCGGCGGCCGTCGTCGGTCGCTCGAAGCGCTGGGAGACCACGATCTGGAAGCACTCGCCGGCCCGGATCTCCTCGATGGCGGCCTCGACGGACGCCTCGAAACGCTCCGGTGGGGTCGCCGAGACGAAGTCCGCGATCGACAGCTCCGCCGGCACGCCGGTGCTGGCCACGGTTGGCTCGGTCGACTTGCACAGGCCGGCCGTCATGACCTCGAGCCGCTGCAGGGCGTCGTCGTAGGCCGCGTCGAGGCCGCCGCCGCGGGTGAACACGTTGGCGATCAGCAGGCAGGAGCTGTCCCAGTGGTCGAAGACGGCCAGGTCGGCCGTGAGCATCATGCGCAGCTCGGCCATGCCCAGGTCGTCCACGGCGGTCGAGGGCAGCCGTTCCACCCGCCGGACGATGTCGTACGACAGGTAGCCCACCAGCCCGCCGGTCAGCGGTGGGGCGCCGGGCGGCCGGGGGGCGCGCAACGCCGTCCGCGCCGCCCGCAGGATCTCCAGCGGGTCGCCGCCGGTGGGCAGCCCCGGCGGCGGGTCACCCGCCTCCCAGACCGCCGACCCGTCACGTTCGGTGAGGGTGGCCGCGGCCCGGACGCCCACGAACGAGTACCTCGACCACGTCTCGCTGTTCTCGGCGGACTCCAGCAGGAACGTGCCCGGACCGCCGGCGAGCTTGCGGTAGATCCCGACCGGGGTCTCGCCGTCGGCGAGCAGGCGGCGGGTCACCGCGACCACCGGGTACTCGGCGGCCAGCTCATGGAACCGCGAACGGCCGGGGCTGATCTCCCCTGTGGTCACGACCGGGCTCCTCTCACGGGTTCGGCGGCGTCCACCCGCCGGGCGTCGCCGTCGCGTGCCGGACCGGCGCCGGCCCGCGGTTCGTCCATGCTGGCCTGTACGTGGCCGATGCCGGCCCGTGCGTGGTCAATGCCGGCCTGTACGTGATCGATACCGGCCCGTACGTGGTCGATGATGACGGCTGGTAGCCGCCGGCCGTCGAAACAGCTCCGGCTGCCGGTGTGGCAGGCCGGCCCCACCTGGTCGACCTGGACCAGGACGGTGTCCCCGTCGCAGTCCAGCGACACCGAGCGGACCAGTTGCAGGTGGCCGCTGGTGTCACCCTTGACCCAGTACTCGCGGCGGCTGCGGCTCCAGTAGGTGGCCCGCCCGGTGGTCAGCGTCCGGTGCAGGGCCTCGTCGTCCATCCAGCCGACCATCAGCACCTCGCCGGTGTCGTACTGCTGGGCGACCGCCGGGAACAGGCCGGCGGCGTCACGTTTGAGCCGGCCGGCGATCGCGGGGTCCAGGCGGGGGGGTGGGGCGGGCACGTGCCCATTGTGCCGCGCCCGACGGCCTCGCATGCCCGATGAGCCGCATAGCCGATGAGCCGTGCCAGCGCGGCACGCCGGTGGGACGGGCGGAGCCGGGCGCACCTGTTCGTCCAGTATCCGTCCGGTAGTTGCCAGTTCGGCACGGCAGCGCCATGGTGACACTACGATCACTGTGTGACCCCGGTTGGACGAGCTGTCGCGGGCCTTCGGGCGCGGACGGCCACCACGCCTGGCCTGCTCCGCCTGCTGTCGGCGGGCCTGCTCGGCACGACGCTGCTGTTCTGGCTGGCCACGTTCGGCACCGGGCTGTCCCGCGCCGACGCGGTCGACACCGTCAGGAACGATGCCGGGCCGTCGTTCGCCGCCGCGCAACGCATCCACGCCGACCTGTCGGTCGCGGACGCCACGGTCGCCCGTGCCTTCCTGGCCGGCGGCGTCGAACCCGTCGAGCAGCGCCGGGTCTACGAGGAGTCGGTGGCGTCCGCCGCCCGCCGCGTCGTCGACCTGGCCCATGCCGGCGGACCACCCGAGGCGCGGGAGCCGCTGGCCACCCTCGCCCGCGAGATTCCGGCCTACACCGGCCTGGTGGAACGGGCCCGTGCCAACAACCGGTTCGGCAACGTCGTCGGCGCGGCCTACCTCCGGCAGGCGTCCACGCTGATGCAGTACACGATCCTGCCGGCCGCCGACACGCTGGCCGCCGTCGACGCCAGGCGGATCGACGCCTCCTACGACCAGGCCACATCCTGGCATCATCCGGTCCTGGTCACCCTCGCCGGGCTGGCGAGCCTGGCCGGCCTGGCCGCCGTGCAGGTGCTGCTGTACCGCCGCACGAACCGCGTGCTGAACCTGCCGCTGGTCGCCGCGGCCGCGCTGGTCGCCGGCGTGCTCGGCTACACGCTCAGTGCCTTCGCCGCCGAACGGTCGACGCTGCGCGACGGACGCGACGACGCCTTCCAGCCGATGACGCTCGTCGCCCAGGCGCGCAGCCTCGGCCTTCGCGCCTGGGGCGACGAGAGCCTGGCGCTGATCGCCCGGGGCAACGGCGCGCTGTTCGACCTGGACGCGACGCGGGTCGCCCAGCGCCTGGGCTACGGCGAGTCCGGCCGGGCACGGGACGACACGGCGCCGGGCGGCGCGGCCCCGGGCGGGGTGCCCGGCCCGCCGGTGCTGCCCGCCGTCGCCGCCG
>NZ_CAKKTM010000314.1 GCF_920888515.1 Protofrankia sp. CiP1_Cm_nod1
CCTCGGCGCTGGCCACCGCCCGGCAGGCCGCCGAGGCCAACGCCGCGCCGCTGAACCGGCGCGGCGAGCTGCGCGGGCTGCTCCACGCGCTGCACGCGAAGGCGGTGCGCCACGGCGTGGCGCAGGCCCCGGACCTCGACGCCGTCTTCCGGCGGGCGCGGGAGACGCTCTACACCTCGCCGGTCGACCTCGACGCGGCCGACGAACTCGTGATGTCGTACGCCGCGAAACTGGTCGACCGCACCGATCTCGAGGAGCCGACGCGATGAGCCAGCAGTCGAGCCCGGCGGCGTCCGCCGGGGCCCGGTGCCAGGAGCCGGGGTGCGGCGGCACGGTCCAGCCGGACGGGTTCTGCGACGAGTGCGGGACCGCCCCCTCTCCCGCATCCCCCGCATCCCCTTCCGCCGCCTCGGGGCCCGCCATGTCGGTCCCCGCCCCGCCGAGGCCCGGGCCGGCCGCCCTGTCGGTGCCGTCGCGGCAGCGGCCGTCGTTCCCGTCGGCGTCGAGCTCCGCCTCGTCACTGGTCTCGTCCCGCGCCTCGCGGGCCGGCCGGGCCAGGGGCTCGAAGCCGTCCAGGTCGTCGGTGCGCCGGCTCGGCGCCGGGCTGGTACAGGTGCCCGAGACGACCGTCCCGGACCCGGCCTCGCTGGTACGGACCAGCCCGGTGGTGCCGGAGAACAAGCGGTTCTGCCGCAACCGCGGCTGCGAGCAGCCGGTGGGACGCAGCCGGCAGGGGCGGCCGGGCCGTACGACCGGCTTCTGCGTCCACTGCCAGCGGCCGTTCTCGTTCGAGCCGGGGTTACGCCCCGGCGACAGGATCGGCCCCCCGGTGAGCTCCAGCGACAGGGCCCCCCGCTACGAGGTGGTGGGCGCGATCACCCATGGCGGCCAGGGCTGGATCTATCTGGCCCTCGACCACAGCGTGGAGGGCCTGCGGGTCGTGCTCAAGGGGCTGCTCGACGTCGGGGACGCCAGCGCCCACAGCGCCGCCATCGCCGAGCGGCGCTTCCTCGCGTCCGTCGACCACCCGACGATCGTCAAGATCTACACTTTCGTCGAGCATGCCGGGACCGGCTACATCGTGATGGAGTACGTCGGCGGGACGTCACTGCGCGAGCTGCTCAGGCGGCGCCGCGCGGCGCTCGGCCAGCCGGACCCGCTGCCGGTGGCGGAGGCGGTCTCCTACCTGCTCGCGGTGCTGCCGGCGTTCGCCTACCTGCACCGCAACGGCCTGCTGTTCTGCGACTTCAAGCCGGACAACGTGATGCTCGGGCAGGACACCCTCAAGCTCATCGACCTCGGCGCGGTCCGCCGGGCCGACGACGTCAGCAGCGACGTCTACGGCACGCCGGGCTACCAGGCACCGGAAGTCGGCAACCAGTTACCATCGGTAACCTCCGACCTGTACACGCTGGGACGCACGCTGGCCACGCTGATCCTGGACTTCCGTGGCAACACCTCCACGTACAAGCACTCGTTACCGCCGCCGGACGACCACCCGCCGCTGCTCCGCTACGACTCGCTGCACCGGTTCCTGCTGAAGGCCACCGCATCTTCGCCGGACGACCGGTTCGCCAGCGCCGACGAGATGCACGACGAGCTGCTGGGCGTGCTGCGCGAGGTCGTGGCCGCGGAACGTGGCATGCCGGCGCCCGCCCCGAGCCGGCGGTTCACCGGCGACACCCACCTGACCGGCGAGAACCCGGACGGCAGCCGGGCCGAGCCGGCCGCCTCCGTGCTGCCGACGTTGCGGGTCGATCCCGACGACCCGGCCGCCAGCACGCTCGCCGCGCTGCCGGACACCGACGCCGCCGCGCTCGCCGAGCTGCTGGCGGCGATCCAGCCGGCCACCGTCGAGGTGCGGCTGCGGCTGGCCCGCGCCCAGCTCGACGCCGGCCGGTACGAACAGGCCCGCCGGACGCTCGACGCGATCGAGGACGAGGACCCGTGGGACTGGCGGGCCGGCTACTACCGTGGCCTGGTCGCGCTGGCCGAGGGCGACGTCGCCACCGCGCGCGCCGAGTTCGACGGCGTCTACAGCGAGGCGCCGGGCGAGCTCGCGCCCAAGCTCGCGCTGGCACTGGCCGCCGAGGCCGACGGCGACACGGGCTACGCCGAGCGGATGTACGACGTGGTGTCGAGCACCGACGACTCGTTCACCAGCGCGGCGTTCGGGCTGGCCAGGGTGCGGACGGCGGCCGGGGACCGGCAGGGCGCCGCCGACGCCTACCGGCGGGTGCCGCCGACGTCGGCGGCCTATCTCGACGCCCAGGTCAGGCTCGCCCGGCTGCTGGGGACGGTGACGGCCGCCGGTCCGCCCGACCGGGCCGGGCTGGCCGAGGCGTCGGCCGTCCTCGGCCGGCTCACCCTGGACCCGGCCCGGCGCGCCGCGCTGGAACGCGACCTGCTGGCCACCGCCGTCGACCTGGTGGGCTCCGGCGCCGTCGTGCCGGACGACTCGGTGACGGTGGTGAGGCGGCCGCTGCGCGAGGAGGACCTGCGGTTCGGGCTCGAGGCTGCCTACCGGGAGCTGGCCAGGCTGGCACCCACCGTCGACGGCCGGTACTCCTACGTCGACGAGGCGAACCGGGTCCGGCCGAGGACTCTGACGTGAGCCCGCACCCGGACATCGACGACGGTGTCGTGACCGACGGCCCGGCCGCCACAGGCCCGGCCGCCACAGGCCCGGCCGCCACAGGCCCGACCGCCACAGGCCCAGCCGCTGGGGACCCGGCCGCCGGCGACGGCACCGCGGTCGACGACGGCGCCATGGATGACGACGCGGTCCCGTGCCCACAGTGCGCCGCGCCGGCGTTCGCCACCGACTCCTACTGCGAGGCGTGCGGCACCCTGCTGCGCATCCCCGGGCCGTGCCGGAGCTGCGGCGCGGCCGAGTTCGACGGCGACGGCTTCTGCACGACCTGCGGGAGGCAGCGGGACCCCGGCGCGCCGGGCGCGCCCGGCCGGCAACTGCCGCCCGACCGGGTCGAAACCGACCTCGGCCGGATCGCGGGGGTCAGCGACCGGGGCCTGGCGCACCGGGACAACGAGGACGGGATGGGCATGGCGCTGGGGCCGTGGCCGGTCGCCGTGGTCTGCGACGGCGTGTCGACCGCGCCCGACTCCGGCCCGGCGGCGCGGGCGGCGGCCACGGCGGCCGTCGAGTCGCTGGT
>NZ_CAKKTM010000315.1 GCF_920888515.1 Protofrankia sp. CiP1_Cm_nod1
GCGGTGCTGGACCGGCCGGTCGCCACCCCCGGCGCCGCGCCGGCGTGCACGTTCGTGGCCGCGGTCGTCATCGACAGTGTGCTGTCCGTCGGCTGGCTCGGCGACAGCAGGGTGTACCTGCTCGGTACCGACGGCCCGGTGCGGCTCACGGCCGACGACACGCTCGCCGCACACGCCGCGAGCGCCGGTCTCATCCCGGTGGAGGCCGCCGAGACGGCGCCGGGAGCGCACACGATCACCCGCTGGCTCGGCCCCGACAACGGCGGCAACGTGGTCCCGCAGGTCGGTTCCGCCCGGCTGACCGGTCCCGGCCGGGTGGTGGTGTGCAGCGACGGGCTGTGGAACTACGCCTCGGACCCGCAGGTGCTCGCCGCCCACGTGGCCTCGGCCGGCACCGCTGCGGCACCGATCGACGTCGCCCGGCACCTGGCCGACGTCGCCCTGCGCGCCGGTGGGCACGACAACATCACCGTCATCGTCCTCGATGTACCCGACGACCTCACCCCCGGAGACCTTGATGGTCACGTTCAGTAGTGATGTCAACCAGAACGCGTACCTGAGCGAGGGCGCCACCGATGTCCACGCGGTGGTGACGGTCAAAGCGGTGACGGACAGTGCCGAAATCGTGTCCGACGGCCCGGCCGGCACGGGCGCGGGCCCCGGCACCGCGGAAGTGATCATCATCGACTCCTCCGGGTCGATGGAGGGCAAGAAGATCACCGAAGCCCGGCGCGCGGCCGCCGTCGCGATCGACACGCTGCCCGACGGCGTGGCGTTCGCGGTGGTCTCGGGCAACAGCTCCGCCCGGGTCGTCTACCCGACAAGCCAGACCGGTCTCGCCGAGGCGTCGGCGGCGACCAGGTCGGCGGCGAAGCAGGCGGTGCACGACATCCGCGCGGGCGGCGGCACAGCCATCGGCCAGTGGCTGACGCTGACCCGCTCGCTGATGGAGACCCGGCCCGGCGCGGCCCGGCACGCCATCCTGCTCACCGATGGCCAGAACTGGGAGAGCGAGGACGTCTTCGCCGCCGCGCTCGCCCGGTGCGAAGGCGTGTTCCAGTGCGACTGCCGGGGGGTGGGCGCCGACTGGCGGGTGTCCGAGCTGCGCCAGATCGCGAGCCTGCTGCTCGGTTCGGTGGAGCTGCTGCGGACTCCGGAACAGATGGCGGACGACTTCCGGGCGGTGGTCGCCGCGGCCACCGCCCGGGCCGTTCCCGACGTGACGTTACGGGTGTGGACGCCCAAGGGCGCGGCCGTCCGGTTCCTGCGGCAGGTCTACCCCGAGGTCGACGACCTGACCGGCCGCGGCGGCGACGTCAACGAGCGGACCCGTGACTACCCGACCGGCGCCTGGGGCGCCGGCACCCGCGAGTATCACCTGTGCGTCGACGTCGTGCCCGGTCCGGTCGGTACCAGGAAGCTCGCCGCCAGGGTGACCCTCGTCGCCGGCGACACCAAGCTGTCGGAAGCCCTCGTCCTGGCCGTCTGGACGGACGACACCGACCTGTCGACCCGGATCAACGACAAGGTCGCCCACTACACCGGTCAGGAGGAGCTGGCGCGGGCGATCCAGGAGGGCATCGAGGCGAGGGCGCTGGGCGACGACGCCACCGCCGCCACCAGACTGGGCCGGGCGACGCAGCTCGCCGCCGAGGCCGACGACGAGGGCACGCTCCGGCGCCTGGCCAAGGTGGTCGACATCGACGACCCGGCGACCGGGAAGGTACGCCTCAGGCGCGACGTCGACGCGCTGGACGAGATGGACCTGGACGTGTCGTCCACCAAGACGGTGCCGGCGAAGCGGTGAGCGCCCGCTGCCAGGAGGGGCACCTGTCGCAGACCTACGACTGGTGCGACCAGTGCGGCATCCTGATCGCCGCCGAGCAGCCGCCCCCGGCGCCGCACGCCGTCCCGCCCGAGCCGGGGCCGTCACAGCCGTTACGACCGCCGCACCCGTTACAACCACCGCACCCGTCACAGCCACCGCAGGCACAACCGCCGCGACCGGCCGACGCGGCGGCCCGGCCGGCCGGTGCCGGTGCCGGCTCGTGCCCGATGTGCACGACCCCTCGGGACGGCGCCGGTCGTTTCTGCGAGACCTGCGGCTACGACTTCGTCACGGGCATGCCGCCACCCATGCTGACGGCCGTGCCCGTCGAGGCACCGGATCCCCTCCAGCCAGATCGTCACCCGGGGCCGGGCGGCCCGGCGGCCGGTGGCCCCGTGGCGTCGGCACCGGCATCGGCACCGGCATCGGCATCGGCGCCGGACAGCACGCCGAGCGGCTGGGAGGCGGAGGTCACGCCGGACCAGGCGTTCTTCGACCGCGGTTCGGAGGAGGGCGTGTCGTTCCCGGCGACCGTCGTCACCCGCGTGCTCGCGCTGCGCGGCTCGCGCTCGCTCATCGGCCGGCAGAGCCGCTCCCGCGGCTACTACCCCGACGTCGACCTGTCGGTGACGCCCGAGGACAGAGGGGTCTCGCGCACCCACGCGATGCTCGACCACCCGCCGGACGGCACGCTGACCATCACCGACCTGGGGTCGTCCAACGGCACCTACCTCGACGACGAACTGGCGCCGCTGGCCCGCGGCGTGGCCGTCCCGCTGCGCGACGGGTCACGCATCTACGTCGGCTCGTGGACCCGCATCACGGTCCGGCGCCGATAGGCGCGGCTCCCCCTCGCCACCGCCCGCGCAGTCCATGATCGGCGCGGGTGTGCTGCCGGGTACGCTCCTGTGCCGCGTCGGCGTACGCGGTGACGACCTCGCGCCGGTCTCCCGCGGGCCCGGCCCGGCCGTCACGAGCCGCTGGTGCCGGCCGTCCAGGAGGCGTGCAGGCGCTGGTACACGCCGGGGACGGCGACCAGCTCCGCGTGGGTGCCCTGCTGGACGATCCGGCCGGCGTCGACGACGACGACCAGGTCCGCGGACTCGGCCGTGGACAGCCGGTGGGCGATCGTGACCGACGTCCGCCCGCGGGTGATCTCGCGCAGCGCGCCGGCCAGCCGCACCTCGGTCGCCGGATCCACCGCCGACGTCGCCTCGTCGAGGACGAGCAGGTCCGGGGCGGCGACCTGGGCGCGGGCGAGCGCCACCAGCTGGCGCTCGCCCGCGGCCAGCAGGCTGCCGCGCTCACCGACGCGGGCCCGCACGCCGTCGGCGAGCCCGCTGATCCAGTCGGCGAGCCCCAGCGCGCCGAACGCGTCCAGAACATCACGGTCAGTGGCGTCCGGACGCCCGTAGCGGACGTTGTCGGCGATGCTCGCGTCGAAGAGGAACCCCTCCTGCGGGACCATCACGACCCGCCGGCGCAGCGCGGCGAACCGCACCCGTGCCAGTGGCACCCCGGCGACGAGCACCTGGCCGGCGGCCGGATCCACCAGGCGGACGAGCAGCCGGGCGAGCGTGGTTTTGCCCGACCCGGTCTCGCCGACCACCGCGACCCGGCTGCCGGCCGCGATCCGCAGGTCGACGCCGCACAGCACGGGCGGGCCGCCCGGATAGGCGAACGAGACCCGCTCGAAGCACACCGACAGCGGGCCGGCGGGCAGCTCCCGCCCGTCCGGGCCGGGATCGGGCACGTCATGCGGGGTGTCCAGCACGTCCAGGACGCGGCGCAGCCCGGCGAGAGCGCCCGCGCCCTCGTTGAGCATCTCGGTCAGGGTCTGCAACGGCACCACGAACAGCGTCACCAGGAACAGGAAGGCCACCAGCCGCCCGGCGCTGAGATGGCCGCCCACCCCGAGCAGCACCCCGCCGACCACCACGGCGCTGGTGGCGCCCGCCGCCACCAGCTCCCCGACGGAGAAGACCGTGGCGACCAGGCGCTGCGCGGCCGTCTGCGCCGAGCGGTACCGGTCGACGGCGGTGTCCACCCGGGCCGCCGTGCGCGCCTGGACACCGTAGGCGCGCACCACCGCCGCGCCGACCACCGACTCCGAGATCGCGCCCAGCATGTCCCCGACCCGCTCCCGCACGGTCAGGTACCGCCTGGCCACCCGCGGCTGGAAGCGCCACACCACCACGGCCATCGGGACGAAACAGGCGTAGACGACGATGGTCAGCGGCCAGGAGTACACCGCCATCAGCACGGTCGCGACCATCATCTGCCCGGCGGAGAGCAGCAGCACCATGCCGCCGAACTGCAGGAACTGCGACATCTGGTCGACGTCGCTGGTCACCCGGGAGGTCAGCGCCCCGCGCCGCTGCCGCGCCTGGGCCAGCACGGACAGCTCGTGGATGTGCCGGAACGCCCGCACCCGCATGGTCGCCAGGGCCGCCTCCGACGCCCGGTAGAGCCGGACGTTCATCCGGTAGGCCGCCAGCGCCGTCACCACGATCGCCACCGCCGCGGCCAGCACCGCGTGGCGCACCACGGCGAGGTCCGGCCGGCCGTCCAGCAGGCCGTGGTCGACGGTCTGCTGGACGGCGACCGGGATCACCACCCGTCCCGCGGTCGCGGCCGCGGCGAGGGCCAGCGTCACGGGCAGGCCGGCGGTGAGCTCCGGCGCGAGCCGGCGGATC
>NZ_CAKKTM010000316.1 GCF_920888515.1 Protofrankia sp. CiP1_Cm_nod1
GCGCGCGGGCCAGCGCGATCCGCTGCCGCTGGCCGCCCGAGAGCGTCGTGCCCCGCTCGCCGACCCGCGTGTCCAGCCCGGCGGGCAGCGCGGCGACGAAACCGTCCGCCTGGGCGCGCGCGAGCGCCTCCCAGACCGCCTCGTCGCCCACCTCGGAGCCGAGGGTGACGTTGGCGCGGACGGTGTCGTCGAACAGGAACGCCTGCTGGGGGACGAGGGCGGCCACCGCGGCGGCCTCGTCGCGGGCGAGCTCCGCCAGGTCGGCCCCGTCCACGCGGACCGCCCCGCTGTCGGGGTCGTACAGCCTGACCAGCAGGCCGGCCAGTGTGGACTTGCCCGCACCGGTCCGTCCCACCAGCGCCACCACCCGGCCCGCCGGCACCTCGAAGCTCACCCTGTCCAGCGTCGGACGTTCCAGCGCCGGGCTCTCCGGGGGCGAAACGGCCACCGCGGTGGCCGCCGGCGCCCCACCCTCGGTGAGCGGCCCCACGGACGGCCGTGGGGCCGGCCGTGGGGACGGCCGTGGATAGGTGTAGGAGACGGCGTCCACCGCCAGCGCCACCGGCGCGCGTCCCGGCACGGACTCCGAGCCGAAACGCTGGTCGTCACGGGCCCGCAGCACCGTGCTCACCCGGCGGTGGCCGACGACCGACCGGGGCAGCTCGCCGAACACCCAGCCGATCGCCCGCAGCGGGAACGCCAGCAGCGTGAACAGGTAGGCGACCCGGATCAGCTCCCCGACCGCCAGGTCGCCCGCGGCGATCCGGGCCGTCCCGACCAGCAGGACGACCAGCACGCCGATGTTGGGCAACGCGTCCATCACCGGGTCGAACAGCCCCCGGACCTGCCCGGCGCGCACCATCGCCGCGCGCAGCTCGTCCGCCTTGCGGGCGAACCGGGCCGTCTCGTCGTCCTCCCGGCCCGTTGTCTTGACCACCAGCGCGCCGTCGAAGGACTCGTGCGCGAGCCCGCTGACCTCCGCCCGCAGCTGCTGGGCGCGGGCGAGCAACGGGGAGATCTTCCGGCCATAGACGATGTTGACAGCGCCGAAGGCCGGGAAGACGACGCATCCCACACCGGTGAGCAGCGGATCCGTCACTATCAGCACTGTCAGGGCGACGACCAGCGCGCCCAGCACCCCCACCGCGAACGGCAGCGGGAGGACCGGCGCCCAGCTCGCCTCGACGTCGGCGTTCGCGTTCGACAGCAGCAGGCCGGTCGGATGGCGCTGGTGCCAGGACAGCGGCAGCCGCAGGTACTGCCGGACGACGCGGCGGCGGCAGGCGGCCTGTAGCCGGAAGGCCATCACACCGCCGCCGAGCCGGCGTACGAACATCCCGGCGGCCCGGGCCGCCCCGACCGCGAACAGGACGACCGCGGCCAGCGCGAGGCCGCCGGCGCCGGCCCGGCCGGTCGTGAAGGACGGCAGCACGACCCTGTCGACGACCTCGCCGAGCACCACCGCGCTCGCCACCATCATCAGGCCGAACAGGCCGCTGCCGACGACCGCGACGGCGAACACCCGGGGCTCGTCCCGGATCCCCGTGCCGAGGATGGCCAGCCCCCGGCGGATGACGGCAGGAGAGCCCGCGGAAAGCGGCGCCCCCACCGTCTCCGCATCCGCCGTCTCCGCATCCGCCGTGTTCACGCCCACCGGGCTCACGCCTGCCGTGTCCGCATCCGCCATACGCGCGCCCGCCGGGCTCACGCCTGCCGTGCCAGCGCCCGTGTCCGCTTCCAGCGCGTCCGCCGTGCCCGCCTCCTGGGTGACACCCGTATACGCGAACGCGGGAGCGGCGGGAGCGGATACGGACCGCGCGCAGGCCCTGGTCGCGGGCGCCCTCGCGACTGCCAGCACGTCCGGTTCCGCGGCCGTCAGCGCCTTCGCGTGACCCGGGGCCGCCTGCGCGTGGTTCGGGGCGTGTTCGGGCACGGCTCTCCCCTCTGCCGCTCACCACGGCCGTACTGCTCACCGCCGGCGCTCCGCCGGCTACGCCGGCCAGCCCCGGCCGGTGCCGGCCAGCACCGCCGGGACGCGTTCACGTCGACAACGCTGTACACCGCAACGTCCTCTGACCGGCGTCGCGCTCTCCCGGAACCATCACCCGCCGGAATCATCACCCGACGCAATCATCGCCCGGCGGGTGACGTCCGGTCCATGCGCGCGGCGCACCCGACGGCTCGTATACGACAGCTGACGCACACCATTTCGCATACGATCAGCAACCGTGTGCAATGGTTACCGTGTAGCGGCTGACCCACATCGGAGGCTGACCCACATCGGCATCGTCCACTCACGAGATGTCCGGCAGACGGCCATGAGCTGACGGACGCCCAGCGAACCGGTGTGTTCGGCGAACCGGTGTGTTCGGCGAACCGGTGTGTTCGGCGAACCGGTGTGTTCGGCGGGGCGGTGTGTTCGGCGAACCGGTGTGTTCGGCGAACCGGTGTGTTCGGCGGGGCGGTGTGTTCGGCGGGGCGGTGTGCCCAGGACTGCCGCGCCCAGGCGGGGCGGCGCGTTCAGCGGACCGGTACCGCGGCGGCGCGCAGCGCGTCCTTGACCGCGCCGATACGCAGGTCACCGAAGTGGAAAACGCTCGCGGCGAGCACCGCGTCGGCGCCGGCGGCAACCGCCGGGGCGAAGTCCGCCAGCCGTCCCGCCCCGCCGCTGGCGATGACGGGCACGTCCACGGCCGCGCGCACCGCGGCGATCATCTCCAGGTCGTAGCCGTCCCTGGTCCCGTCGGCGTCCATCGAGTTCAGCAGGATCTCCCCGGCGCCGAGCTCCACCGCCCGCGCCGCCCAGGCGACCGCGTCGATGCCCGTGCCGGTACGGCCGCCGTGGGTCGTCACCTCGAACCGGGGCGTGCCGGGCCCCGCGGGGCCCGCCGGGTCCGAGGAAGCAGCGGAGCCCGGGGAGCCCGGGTAGCCCGCGGCCCTGGTCCGGCGGGCGTCCACCGACAGCACGATGCACTGGCTGCCGAACCGCAGCGCGCACTCGCGGACCAGCTCCGGGCGGGCGACCGCGGCGGTGTTGATGCCGACCTTGTCCGCGCCGGCGCGCAGCAACCGGTCGACATCATCGACCGCGCGTACGCCGCCACCGACCGTCAGCGGGATGAAGACCTGCTCGGCGGTGCGCCGGACCACGTCATAGGTGGTCTCACGGTTCCCGCTGGACGCGGTGATGTCGAGGAAGGTCAGCTCGTCGGCGCCCTCGGCGTCGTAGAGCTTCGCCATCTCCACCGGGTCGCCGGCGTCCCGCAGGCCGGTGAAGTTCACGCCCTTGACCACCCGGCCGGCGTCGACGTCCAGACACGGGATCACCCGGACGGCGACGGTCACCGGACGCGCGCGGGCCCGCCGGCGGCGGCCGCCAGCGCCTCGGGCAGGGTGAACGCCCCCGCGTACAGGGCCTTGCCGACGATGGCGCCCTCGACGCCCGGCACACCCGCGATGGCCACCAGGTCGTCCAGCGCCGACACCCCGCCGCTGGCGACCACCGGCCGGGACGTGGCCGCGGTGACGGTACGCAGCAGGTCGAGGTTGGGCCCGGTGAGGGTGCCGTCCCGGTGGACGTCGGTGACCACGTAGCGGGCGCAGCCGTCGGCGTCCAGCCGGGCGAGGACGTCGAACAGCTCGCCGCCGTCGCGGGTCCAGCCGCGGGCGGACAGGGTGGTGCCGCGGACGTCGAGGCCGACGGCGATCCGGTCGCCGACCCGGTCGATCGCCGCGCGCACCCAGTCGGGGTTCTCCAGCGCGGCCGTGCCGATGTTCACCCGGGCCGCGCCGGTCGCCAGCGCCGCGTCCAGGGAGCCGTCGTCGCGGATCCCGCCGGAGAGCTCCACGGCCACGTCGACCGACCGCACCACCTCGGCGATCAGGTCACGGTTCGAGCCCCGGCCGAAGGCCGCGTCGAGGTCGACGAGATGGATCCACTCGGCGCCGTCGCGCTGCCAGGCCAGCGCGGCCTCGCGGGGGTCGCCGTAGGAGGTCTCGGAACCGGCCCTGCCCTGGACGAGCCGGACGGCACGGCCGTCGGCGACGTCCACGGCAGGCAGAAGGATCAGCGCCACACCGCAACACCCTACGGGTCCCGCGGCCGGCGGGTATCCGGCGGTCCCGCCGGCGCGGGCACCGCCGGCGTATCGGTGGCCGGGCCGCCTCTACCGCCGCATCTACCGCCGCCTCCACGGCCGCATCTACAGCAGGACAGCCACGAGGTCGATGTCGATCGCCTGGTAGCGGGCGGCCGCGCCCCTGCCCTTGCTGACGCCGAACGCGTGCCGGTCGGTCCGCGCGGTGGCCTGGAAGCGCACCTCGCCGTTGGCCGGCTCGGCCACCGTGATGGCCAGCTCCACCGGACGGGAGACCCGCTGCACCGTCAGGGTGCCGGCGAGGGCCCAGGCGCCCGCGGACGCCACGAACCGTTCGGAGACGAAGGTGATGTCCGGGTAGGTCCCGACGTCCAGGAAGCCCGCCTCCCGCAGGTGCTTGTCCCGGGTGCTGTTGGCGGTGTCCAGGCTGGTCGCGTCGATCACGGCACGCACGGTGGACGTCTCCAGCGGGTCGGCGACGACGATCGAGCCCTCCCGGACGGTCAGGGTGCCGACCACCTTGAGCAGGCCGAACAGCCCGCGCGTGGTGAAACGCACCGTGGAGCGGGCCGGATCGACACGGTACGCGCCCGCCCGGGGTGCGGTCACTCCCTGTGAGAACACTGTTCGTTCTGTCATGTTCTTCCTCCTTGACCGAGCTGGGCTCTGTGCCGGGCGGCGCCGGAGCGGCACGATCACCGGTGGCGTGGCAACACCGGCGATCGCCACGAACCGTTCCTGTCTGGTCCTACCTGTCTGGTCCTACCTGGGTCCGAAACGGCCTACTGGCACTCACCGAGAAATGACACCTGTCGAAAAATGCCAGAAACATGATGACAGCCCCAGCCCCAGCACTCGTCACTGGGAGTAGCGTTCTGCGAGCCGAACGGCACGCCTCCTCACCGGCACGATAAGCGACCGCCACCCCATCCGAAAGCTCCGGACACCCACCGTGCCCACAGCCCACCGCTGCCGCGGCCGCGCCCGCGACCGCCCCAGGGTCGGCGGCAACCACCGTTCGCGATCATCGCCTCTCCACGGCACGGACGGCTTGCGCGGTTGATCTGAGGACATGCATTATGCATGCATGACGACTGTCGTGGTTCGCGACCTTCCTGACGACATCCATCACAGGCTGCAGGAACGAGCCCGCGACGCGGGCCAGTCGCTGCAGCAGTATCTGACGATCCAGCTCACCCGGCTGGCAACGATCCCCAGCCTGGACGAGGTGATCAATCGGATCACGACCAGGGCAGGCGGCCGAGTCGGCTTCCAACAGGCGGTCGCCGATCTCGACGCGGAGCGCCACTAAATTGATCGTCCTGGACGCCTCAGTCCTCGCCAACGCCGTCGGCGACGACACCAAGGACGGCGATCATGCCCGCGACATCCTCCGCGGCGCCGGCGACATCGCCGTCCCAGACCTGGCCGACGTCGAGACGGCATCGGTGCTCCGACGCCGGTGGCAGGCAGGTGACATCGACGCAGCCCGTTTCTCCGCCGCTCTCGACGATCTGATGGCCCTGCCGCTGACTCGTTACCCGGCCCGTCCGCTACTCCGGCGGGTATTCGAGCTCCGAGGCAATGTCACGCCTTATGACGCCTGCTACGTGGCACTCGCCGAAAGCCTCGACTGCCCGCTCTACACGGCCGATACCCGCCTCGCGAAGGCACCCGGCCCGACGTGCCACATAGAGCTCGTCAACTGACTGTGGTCATCTGGACGCTGTGAACCCGCTCCGTTCCCTTTCCGTGCGCAACTTCCGGCTCTTCGCCGCCGGCCAGCTCCTGTCGGTCGCGGGGACCTGGATGATGGTCGTCGCCCAGGACTGGCTGGTACTCGGCCTGACCCACGACTCCGCGAGCGCGCTCGGTGTCGTGACCGCGCTGCAGTTCACCCCGTCGCTGCTGCTGACACTGATCGGCGGCCGGCTCGCCGACCGGTACGACAAGCGGCTGCTGCTCACCGTCGCCAACCTCGCCTCCGGGACGCTGGCGCTCGGGCTCGCGGCGCTGGTGCTCACCGACAGCGTCGCGCTGTGGCACATCCAGCTGTTCGCGCTGGCGCTGGGCGTGGTGAACGCCGTCGAGATGCCGGCCCGGCTGGCGTTCGTCAGCGAGATGGTCGGCCCCGAGCTGCTGCCGAACGCGTCGGCGCTGAGCGCCGCGTACTTCAACGTCGCCCGGGTGACCGGGCCGGCGCTCGCCGGCGTGCTGATCGCCGCGTTCGGCACCGGCCCGGTGATGGTGGTCAACGCGGTGAGCTACCTGGCCACCGTGGTGGGCCTGCGCATGATGCGCCCCGCGGAGCTGCACCGGGTCACCCGGCCGGCCACCGGCACGCGGATCGTGGACGGGCTGCGCTACCTCGCGTCCCGGCAGGATCTGACGCTGCCGCTCGCGCTGGCCGCCGCCGTCGGCCTGTGCGCGATGAACTTCCAGCTCACGCTGCCGCTGCTGGCCAGGACGGTGTTCCATGCCGACGCGGCGTCGTTCGGGCTGCTCACCACCGCGTTCGCCGCCGGTTCGCTGCTCTCGGCGCTGGCGACGACCGGACGGCGCGGCCGGCCGGCGGCCGGGCTGGTGACCGGCGGCGCGTTCGGCCTCGGCCTGGTGATGACGCTGACCGGCTGGGCCCCGACGTTCGCGACCGCCGCGGTAGGCCTGTTCGCCACCGGCTTCGGGGCGATCTTCTTCGCCCAGGCCGCGAACCACCGCATCCAGCTGGGCAGCGACCCGGCCTTCCGGGGGCGGGTGATGTCCGTCTACACGACCATCATGATCGGATCGACCCCGCTCGGCTCCCTGTGGGTCGGCTTCCTCTCGGAACGGCTCAACGCCCGCGCCGGGCTGTGGCTCGGCGGCATCACGACAATGATCGCCGCCGCCACCGTCCACACCATCACCCAGCGCGCCCAGGCCCGCCAGGCACCCGAAGCGCTCCAGACAGCCGAAACCCTCCAGAGCACCCAGCCTGCCCCCCGCTGACAGACCATTGCGTCCCACCCCCACCAGCACACCCGTTCACACCCACGCCCCCAACGCCGCTGACCCCCGACATCCACGCGTAGGGACACCATATCGACGAAAACCACCCACGACCGCAGCCGGCATCCACCACTCGTAGGTAGAAAGCGCTGCCCCGACAACGTTTTCCACCTACGGGTACGGAAGCCGTCGGTGGAAAACGTTGTCGAGATAACGTTTTCCACCTACACCTCGGCCAACACCCTCAGTACGACAGCAGGCGGACACCTGCGGGCAGTGCGGACACGGCACCGCCGCCATCGGTCCGGACGGTACGGTGTCACCGTGCGTGTTCACCCGACATGCGGCCGCCGGCCACTCCCCCCGGGAATCGCGCCGGCCTGGGGCAGCACCGAACACCTGGACCTGCACTGGGGCAACGTCACCATCCCCAACCTGACGATCCTCGACTGGGAACACTGGGGCACCGGCGTGGCCGGCTCCGGCGCCGCACGCCTGTACTGCACCGCCCTGGCCGCCCCCGAAACCGCCGAACAGCTCCACGCCACGTTCGCGGACATCCTCGGCAGCCCGTCGGGACGCTACGCGCTGCTGGTCGCCGCCGCCGACATCCTGGTCAACGTCGCCTGCTACGAGGACACCGTCAACCTCTGCCCCGCCCTCCACCAGCTCACCAGAAAAATCCTGAACCAGCCGGAGAGACCCGGTGAACCGATCATGAAGAGCTGACCCGGTGAGAACCGTGGAGAGGGGAGTGTCACGTTTTTCTTACGCTCCTGCCTGGGGTTCTTACGCTCCCGCCTGGGAAACGGGAAACGCACCGTTCACCCGAACGGTGGCGCGCCCCGGCCCGGCCCGGCTCGTCGACGCATGCGCGGATCACGTCGTCGTGCTGGCGCGTTCCGCCTGCCGGACGAACCCGGCCAGGTCGGCCGTGAAGATCTCAGGGACCTCGAGGGCCGGGAAGTGCCCACCGCGCGGCGGTTCGGTGAATCGCACCAGGTTGCGCGAACGCGCGACGAAGCTCGCCGGCGGGGTCACGACCCGCGGGTCGGGGAAGGCCGCGAACGCGGAGGGCACCTCGATGACGCGGCCGGGCGGAAGCGTGATCGGGCCGGCGAGGAACTCCGAGTAGGCCACCAACGAGCTGGCGACGCTGCCCGAGGCAAGATAGATCATCATCTCGGTGATGATGTCGTCCGCGGTCAGCGCCGGTCCGCCGCCGGCGGCGTTGGCGTTGGCGTTGGGGTCGCTCCACAGGTGAAACTTCTCCAGCGCCCATGCGGCGAAGCCGGCCGGGCTGTCCGCCAGGGCCGGTGCCAGCGTGAGCGGCGCCGTCACCTGCAGAAGAAGGTATGCGCCCAGGGGGCCGGTGTTCAGGTCATGCTCCCGCCGGACGAACGCGGCCTCGTCGGCCGACGGATCCTCGACGCCGGTCAGGCCGCTTCCCAGGGGCGCCCCGTCGTGACGGACGCCGAGGAGGGTGGTGTGCAGCCCGGCGCAGTGGTCCGGATGGTCGAAGGCCATCCACTCGGCGATCGGCGCACCCTGATCCCCGCCGTGGACGTAGTACCTGGACTCCCCGAGAACCTCGGTAAGCAGCCTGTGGAAGAGGTGCCCGGCCGACCGCGCGCCGAGCGGGGCCGGCGCGAGCGAGGAGAAGCCGTATCCGGGTAGTGACGGGACGACGACGGTCAGCCCGTCCCTCGGATCGCCGCCGGCGGTCTCCGGGTGCGCGAGCCCGCGGATGACCGCGCGGAACGTCGCGAACGAGGTGGGCCATCCATGCAGCAGCAGCACCGTCGAGGGAGCGGTTCCGGAGCCGGGCTCCCGCAGGACGTGCAGCTTGACGCCGTCAACGGTGGCGATGAACTGCTCGAAGGTGTTGAGCTCTCGCTCGTGCCGGCGCCAGTCGTAGCCGGTGAGCCAGTACCGCGTGAGTGCGTCAAGCGCCGCCGGGTCGGTACCGGACTGCCAACCGGGCCGTCTCGACAGGGCCGCCGGGTCGAATTCGGCGAGACGCTGTCGGATCCGCTCCAGCACGTCGTCCGGTGTGCTGATCCGGAACGGCGTCACCCTCCCGGCCGGCCCGCCTGATCTCCGTCCTGCCTGCTCTCCTGTACGCATCCGGGCCCCTTCTAGTCGTAGATCTTCAGGCCGCAGCCCTTACCAACACCATCTATATCATTTAATGGTGTCGCTCCTGATAGGTGGTTCACTGGTGAGGACATGGACCCCTTGGACGCCTGGTCGTCGCACTACGGTGCGCCGCTGTCGCTGCGTGCACTGGGGGCGTTCCTCAACTCCGTGGACGAGCGGATCTTCGGCGCCCACCGGCCGCGCGAGCAGCTCACGGATCCCGAGGCGCTGAGCCGCTGGCTCACGGCTCACGGCCTGGCGCCGGAAGGGGCGTTCGCGGGCGAGACCGAGTTCGCGGACGCGCTGCGCCTGCGCACGGCGCTTCGCGAGGCGGCCGCGGCCAACCGGCGGACTACGCAACCGCCTCCGGAGAGCGTCGATCTGGGCGACGTGGCCGACCGCCTCGCGCTGCGGATCCGGGTGGGCCCCGGCGGTGTCGAACTCGAACCCGCCGGAGGCGGCGAGGCCGCTCAGGCAGTGGCGCGTCTCGCGGCCGCCGCGGTCCTCGCAACGGCGGACGGCACCTGGCAGCGAGTGAAGATGTGCGCGGCGCCGGACTGCCGAGTCGTCTTCTACGACGAATCGAAGCCCCGGACCGGGCGCTGGTGCGCGACCGCCGTCTGCGGTAACCGGGCCAAGACCCGACGCTACCGGCAGCGCGTCGGACCGTCCCGCCCGGCGACGCCCACCGACACCCCGCCCCCACCGGGCTGAAATGAATATTATTAGCTTTTCAGATGTCCTCAAGCTGGTTGTCGACCTGATGTCTTACGGTCAGTGGTGAAACGCCGAAATGGCTCGCTATGACGTCGAGGGCGGCGTCCTCGTCGTGCGTCCCGAGAGTCGCCAGTGCACGGCGTATTCCCTCGGCCGGGGCAAGCAGCTCGGCCGCGAAGGCGCCCGCGACCCGGTCGTCGCCGACATGGGTGGAGGCCAGGAGGAAGGTTCGCTGATATGGCCGGAAAATCGCACGGCCGAGTGCCTTCGCGCGGCGGAACGACTGATAGTGGCTACCAGGCCCCGCCGTGCTCGCGAACGTCGGTGAATCGCTCAGCGCGAGCCCGCACCGGTCGTCCCGGACAGCGGCAAAGCCCTGTAGGCCGCCCGCGGGGCCCTGAAGTGTCCGTGCGCCCACCCAGGCGGATATGTCGAAGGGCACGGTCGCCCCGGTGCCCAGCGCCTGCCGCACCGCGCGTGCCATGTCGAAGCCGACATGCCATGACTGTCGAAGGCCGGCGCCGTCCCGCACGGCGCCCGCGGCGAGCTCACCCGCCACCGCCGCACGAAGAGGATCCAACGGCATCGCGGCGTCGGCTGACGCGTGGCGAGCCGCTTCGGACGCTTTCGGGAGCCACGCAGCGGCTATGTCAAGGGTGTCGAGGTCCGCGCTGTCCAGGAAGTCGTCCCGAAGCTCGTCCGGGATGGCCGGCACAATGGCCAGCAGTTTCGCCGTGGTCTCCTCGTCGACCGCATACGGGTCGAGGCCCAGCCTGGCCGCCGCCAGGAAGAAATCCCGCTCCTCTTCGTCCGCGTTTCCTATTTCCGCCCATTCCGTGGAAAGCGGCGTCTTCCCGACGTCCGACTCCGCGAGCCGGTCAAGGACGCGTTGGACGATGCCGGCCAACGTCTTTCTGGCTTCGTCGGAGCGCACCAGCGCTCGTCCGCGTGACGCGAACCGCAACGCCCCCGGCACCCGGTCCTCGTCGGCGGCCCAGACAATCCGGGTGATCGCCCCTTCGGGTACCGCTGTCAGGTCGGGCCAGGCCATCCCGTCTCCGGCGCCCCGCAGGTTGTGCTGGCGCAGCCAGGGATACCGGCGCAGGTTGGACCACGTCCAGTGCGTGGGCCTGATGGCGGAGGGACGAATGTGCCCCGTCAGCAGCCACCAGTTGGTGGCGATCCATTCCGCCAGCGGATAAAGACTGCCATAGACCGACCGCCGGAAGGTGCCACCGGCCTCCTCCACCTGCGTCACACATCTGCCGTCCACCCACAGCTCGTACCTCGCCCAGGTGGCGGCCAGTTCGGGAGCACGCACGCCGGGTGCGTCAAGCCACTCGATCCGCAACTCGACCCCGACACTCACGGAAGCCACCCCGGAGCTTCCGCGGGAAGGATCGGGTATCCCTTGTACTCGCCAGACCCCGAGTTACACAGACGCGCCTCGTAGACGCGTTCACCGACCCGCGTCCATACGTAACGCGGGAAATCACCCTCGACGTGTGCGCTGACGTTGCCAGCGCGCACCGCGTCGTACAGCCATTTGGCGACATCGTCGAGCACCAGGTCACGTGGACACGCCGACGCGTCACTTCGCAGCTTCCCCGGCCCGGCGCTGGTCAGGTAGTCCTTGTGCTCGGGGCTCGGGGTGTAGGAAACCCGCGCGGCCAGGGCAGCCAGATACCCCGGATCGGCGGCTATCAGCTTGGTTGAGCTGCGTGGCCGTCGGCGACGGGGCGCCCGCATCGCGACCCCCTACATCGTGTCCGGCTCGGCATGGCTACAAGATGAGGGTACCGGCGACCGTCGACCCGGACATGCCGCATCTGTGTCTTCGGAGTGGCCCGTGACCCGCTGCCGTCCGCCCGTGCCAGCGCCGCAGCCCCCGCAGGTCCGGCCCTGTGGGCGAATCGGCCAGGCAGGGGGCTGGCTCGTGGAGCGCCGAGCCGGAACATACGCCCGGTACTCCCGGACAGGAGGTGGTGTCGGTGGCCAGGTCACAGGCGTGCCATCCGGTCGGCCGGGAGGGGCGGGGCCAGGGGCGCAGCCCCAGGGAGACCCTACGGGCCCGCCGGCACCGCGCTCGGCCGGCCGAGCAGCACACGATGCGGCTTCCTGTCAAACCGCACAACCTTGATCGTCGCCCAGGACCTCCGACACGCCGCGGATCGGGGGAGGTTCCGGAAAACATCGGCACCTCCCTGACCCGCACAAACGTTATCGATCATGAATTTTTGCCCAGTTATCCACCTCCCGGAGGTTCTGGAACGATCTTGCATCGTCGCAGGTCAGCGGGGGTGAAAACTGTGACGGGGTCCCCGCGCAGGCAAAATCCGAGTCGAACTGCGACAAGCCACTCGTCAGGTGCGGCTGCCAATGCCGCAGGCTCCCACGTGGGCAAAAACCGAGCCGGACGGGTGCTCCTTTCGTCTTGAAGCCCCAGGATGTTGTCTCCGCGTGGGCAAAAAAGGAATCGGACTGCAGC
>NZ_CAKKTM010000317.1 GCF_920888515.1 Protofrankia sp. CiP1_Cm_nod1
GGAACCCACCGGCCGACCAGCCGTTCCCATGCGGGCAAAAATCGAGCCGGACGGGTGCTCCTTTCGTCTTGAAGCCCCAGGATGTTGTCTCCGCGTGGGCAAAAAAGGAATCGGACTGCAGCTGTTCGGGCCATGGGAGGGTGACGCCGATCCGTATTTCCCGCGAACAGAGAGAGTTTGGCTGTGGGGCTCGGGCCAAACACGGTAGGTGGTGCCGCCCGTGATGGTGGCCGTTGCTGGAGGCGGCTGGGCGAGGCGGTATTATGATCAGTTGTGACTACCGCCTTTCCCTCGTCGGCAGCCGCACCGGGTGGGTGGGGCGGTGGGGATGGCCTGGGTGATCCCGGTGTAGACGGGCGGGCGGTGGGCGCGGGTGCGGAGGCTGCGGGCAGGGGCGTGGGGCCCGGGCCTGTTATCGAGGTGGACGGGGTCGGGAAGACCTTTGTGGTGCGGCGCAGGGCCGGGCGGGTGCGGCGGGAGCGGGTGGACGTTGCCGCTGTGAGTGACCTGACCTTCCGGGTCGACGCCGGGGAGATGGTCGGGTATCTGGGGCCGAACGGGGCGGGGAAGTCCACGACGATCAAGATGTTGATCGGGATTCTGGTGCCCAGCGCCGGGCGCATCCGGGTCTGCAGTCTTGACCCGTCCCGACAGCGCACGGAACTGGCGCGTCGGCTGGGGGTGGTTTTCGGGCAGCGTACGACGCTGTGGTGGGATCTGCCGTTGCGGGACAGCTTCGATCTGCTCCGGCGTATTTACCGAATCCCGGCGGGACGGTATCAGGAAAACCTCGACCAATTTGTCGAGCTGTTACAGCTCGCCTCTTTTCTTGACACGCCCGTCCGGCAGCTCTCGCTCGGTCAGCGCATGCGCGGCGATCTCACGGCCGCGCTGCTGCACGACCCGGAGATCGTGTATCTGGACGAGCCGACGATCGGTCTCGACGTCGTCTCCAAGGCCGCCGTACGCGGCTTCCTCACCGCGCTCAACCGGGAGCGCGGGACCACCATCATGCTCACCACCCACGACATGACCGACATCGAGCAGATGTGCCCGCGGGTGCTCGTCATCGACCACGGCCGGCTGGGTTTCGACGGGCGGCTGGCGGACCTGCGCGCCCAGATCGGCGGGGAGCGCGTCCTGGTCGTCGACCTGGCCGAGCCTTGGCCGCCGATCGACGTGGCCGGTACCCGGGTGGTCGAGGTGGACGGGCCCCGCCAGTGGCTGGCGTTCCCGGCGGGCGAGAGCGCGGCGCCACTGGTCGCCGCCGTGGCCGACCGGTACCCGCTGGTCGACCTGTCCATCCGCGAACCGGCGATCGAGGAGATCATCACCCGGCTGTACACCTCGGGCACCTCGGGCACCGCAGGCAGCGTGAGCACCTCGGGCAGCGTGAACTCCTCGGGCGCCGCGAGTTCCCCGGGCATCGTGGACTCCTCGGGCGCGAGGAACCCGTGACCGCGACATCGCTGAGAGCTATACCACCCGCAGCGGCACTGTCGGCAGCGGCACCGCGAGAAACGGCATCACCGACGGCGGCGTCATCAGCGACGGCAGCGTCATCAGCGACGGCATCGCTGACAGTGGCGTCGCGGTGAGAGGGGGTGTCGGCACCTATCTCGCGGTCGCCCGGTACAGCGCTCGGCGATATGCCGGCTACCGGGCCGCCACGGTCGCGGGCGCGTTCACCAACACCGTGTTCGGGATCATCCGCGCCTACGTCCTGCTCCAGGTGTGGCACCAGCGGCCCGGCCTCGGCGGGTACGACACCAGCGGCGTCGTGACGTTCGTCTTCCTCGGGCAGGGGCTGATCACGTCGATGGCGCTGTTCGGCGGCGGCATCGACCTGCCCGAGCGCATCCGTTCCGGCGCCGTCGCGATGGACATGGCTCGGCCGGTGGGCTTCCAGACCTGGTGGCTGGCGGACGACGCCGGGCGCGCCGCCGTCCAGCTGCTCACCCGGGGACTGCCGCCCACGCTGGTCGCGGCCCTCCTGTTCGACCTGCGCCTGCCGACGCCCGCAAGCCCGGCCGCCGCCGCGGGCACGGCGTCCGCCGCCGGTGTGTGGGATGCCGCCGGCGTGTGGGGGCTGTTCGCCGTGTCCGTGGTCCTGGGTTTCCTGGTCAGTTTCGGGCTGCGTTACCTGATCGCCCTCACGACCTTCTGGCTGCTCGACCAGCGAGGGCTGGAAAGCGCCTACACCCTGTTCACGGTGTTCTTCTCCGGCATCTCCATGCCGTTGACGATCATGCCGGGAGTGCTGCGGGACCTTGCCGAGGCGCTGCCCTTCGCCGCGATGATGCAGATACCGGCGGACGTCCTGCTCGGCAACCGGACCGGCGCGTCGCTGGTCGCGGCGATCGCGTTCCAGGTGGGCTGGGCCGTCGCGCTCCTCGCGGCCGGCCGCGCGCTCACCGCCCACGCCACCCGGAAGCTGGTCGTCCAGGGTGGCTGACAACAGCGCGGCCCGCCCCGGCCGCAGGAACAACCGGCACAGCTCGGACGAACGTTCCAGCCAGCACGAACGGCCCAGCCGGGATGAACATCCCTGCCGCAACAAGCGGCACAGCCGGGACGAACATCCCGGCCGGAGCCGCCGGTACGAAGCGGTGCGGCACTATCTGCTGTTCGCGGCGGCCTGGACGCGGGTGGCCTGGCAGTACCGCGCCTCGGTGCTGCTGCTGGCCGTCGGGCAGTTCCTGGCGACCGGGCTGGACATCGCGGTGATCGGCGTGCTGTTCACCCGCGTGCCGCACCTGGCCGGTTTCGGCCTTGCCGAGGTGGGTTTCCTCTTCGGGACGTCCTGCACCGCCTTTGCCGTGTCCAACATGTTCTTCGGGACGCTGGAACGGGTCGGCGAACGCATCCGGGACGGCAGCCTCGACGTGATGCTGGTCCGGCCGGCCGGGCTGCTCGTGCAGGTCGCCACGGACGGTTTCTCCCCGCGCCGTCTCGGTGGGATCGTCCAGGGTGTCGGCGTTCTCGCGCTGTCCCTCGCGGGGCTGGACGTGCCCTGGACCCCTGGCCGCGTCCTGCTCGTCGCCACTATGATTATCTGTGGGGTCGGTATCTTCAGCGCGGTCTGGATCGCCGGGGCGGCGTTCCAGTTCGCCGTCGAGCAGGCCGCGGAGGCGATGAACGCGGTCACCTACGGCGGGAGCTTCCTGACCCAGTACCCGATGTCGATCTACGGCCGGGACGGGATGCGGCTGCTGACCTTCCTCGTCCCGCTGGCGTTCCTCAACTGGCAGCCCGCCCTGTACGTGCTCGGCAAGCCCGACCCGCTGGGCCTGCCGTCCGTGTTCCGTTTCGCCTCCCCGCTGGTGGCCGCCGTCCTGCTGACCCTCGCCGCCGTGGCCTGGCGCGCCGGTCTACGCCACTACCGCTCCACCGGTAGCTGATCTCTCGGCCCGGGCCGAGCACGTCTCGCCCCGGGCCGGATGCGTCCCGCCCGGGGCCGGGCGCGTCACTGACACCGGGACGGGCAGGCCCAGGAGCTTCCGGACCTCGGCGGTGGACTGGATCGAGGCGGCCAGATCCTCACCCTGGGTGATGAAGGTCAGGTCGGTGATCCCGGTGTCCAGGTACGGGGCGCAGAACTCGGCGACGGCCTCGGGCGGCCCGGCCGGCGACCACTTCTCGAAGGCCTCGCGGGGCAGCTTGTAGACGTTCCGCATGTTCTCGGCCAGCCGGTGCGCGGCACGGTCGGGGTCCGGCCCGAACTCGCACCAGACGATGATGCCATGGCGCCAGGCGACGCCGGTGCGGCCGATGCGCGCCGCCTCCTCGTCGACCTGCTCGATGAAGGAGCGCACCCGCCGCGGGGAGGCCCAGATGGCCAGCCAGCCGTCGCCGAGGCTGGCGGTCCGGCGCAGGGCCGCGTCGCCACGGCCGCCGACGAGCAGCGGCACGGGCGGATCGACCACCGGGTGCACCGCCGCGTCGACCAGGTTGAAGATCTCGCCGGCGAACGTCACGGCCTCACCGGTCATCTGACGGCGGATGATCCGCAGGCTCTCGTCCGTCCGCTTACCGCGGGTGCGCGGGTCGACGCCGCAGACCTCCATCTCCCTGCGGTCGTCGCCGCCGACACCGACGCCGAGCACGAGCCGGCCCGGGTGCATCTCGCACACCGTCGACAGCTGCCGGGTGACGGTGGTCGGGTGGCGCAGCGGCAGCTGGTAGATGCCGACGTGCACGGGCAGCTCGTCCTGCAGGTTGAGCAGCATCGTGGCGTTGGTCAGGCCGTCCCAGCCGTAGCCGCCGTGGAAGCTCACGTGGTCGCCGCAGTGCAGGTGCCCCAGCCCGGCCTCGGCCGCCAGCCCGAGCAGCCGGCGGCGTTCGGGCGCCGGGTACCGCGCGAGGTCGTCGCTGAAGATCGACAGGCCGATGTTGACCGCTTCAGTCACGACTGCTCCTGTATGCGCCCGGCGAACGCGGCGGGGTGGCTGCCGGCGGCGGAGCGGCCGGTCATCGCGGGTCGCCTTCGGCGAGGAAGCGCTTGCGCTCGGCGTCGATCTCCGGATTATCCATGATCGAATAGCCGTAGAGCGCTTCGATGCGGAGCTGGTCCTCCAGCGGCCGCCCGATGACTTCGAGGATCGTGTCCTTCGCCGACTCCACGGCGCGCTGCGGGTTGCGCAGGATCTTTGCCGCGAGGTCCTCCGCGCAGGCCATCAGCTCGCAGGCGGGCACGACCCGGGAGACGAGGTTGCACTGCAACGCCCGCCGGGCGTCGATCGGCTCGCCGGTCAGCTCCAACTCGAGCGCGATCCCCGCGCCGCAGATGTTCACCAGGCGCACGATGCCGCCGTCGGCGGGGTGCATCCCGCGGCGTAGCTCGAACGAGCCGAACACGCAGTGCTCGGCGGCGACGCGGATGTCGCAGGCCAGCGCGAGCTCCAGGCCGCCGCCGATGACGTAGCCGTTCAGCGCGGCGATGACGGGCTTCTTCGTGCGGTGCAGCCCGCGGGTGATCCCGCCAGCGAAGCCCCTGGGCAGCGCCTCGCGGCCGAGGCTCGGCCCGGCGCCCGTCCAGTGCCCGACCATCGTCGACAGGTCCGCCCCGGCGCAGAACGCCTTGTCCCCGGCACCGGTGAGGATCGCCAGGCGGATCTCCTCGTCGTCACGGAAGTCCGTCCAGATCTCCCGCAGGCGTTCGTTGGCATCGGGATCGATCGCGTTGTGCTTCTCGGGCCGGTTCAGCGTGACGTACGCGATCGGCCCCTTCTTCTCGTAGAGGACCTTGTCCGCAGCCTGGCTCATTTCACCGCCCAGGTCGCCGGCACCCCGCGCATCCCGTTGGTGACGTCCGAGACGTTGGTGAGGTTCGAAAGGCCGCGGCGCGGCCGGGTGAAGGCTTCGCGGCGCTCGGCGCGGCCGCGGTCCCGGCAGGCGAACGCCTCGATGCCGGTTCCGACGGGTAAGGCGATCACAGGTTCGCTCCTGTCGTGAGGGGCCGGGCCGCGGCGAGGAAGCCCTCGACGAGGCCGGGCCGGGAGTAGTAGGCGTCGCCGATCCCGTCGGCCACCCGGCGGCGCTGGTACTCGAACAGGACGGCGAGCTTCCACAGGGCCATCGCCGTGTACCAGTCGACGTCGGGCACCTCGGTGCCGGTGGCGGCCGCGTAGCGGGCGGCCAGCTCGGCGCGGGAGGGGTAGCCGTCGGCGAGGGTCGCCGCGCTCATCTCGGTCAGCGCGTGCGGTGGCTCGCCGGGCACCGCGTAGGTGGCCAGCAGGTAGCCGACGTCGCGCAGCGGGTCGCCGATCGTCGCCAGCTCCCAGTCGAGCACGGCGACCAGCCGGGCGGGCGGGCCGGCGGCGAGCATGACGTTGCCCAGCCGGAAGTCGCCGTGGACGATCGCCGGCGCGGCCGGCGCCGGCGGGTCGTCCACCAGCCAGTCCAGCAGCGCGCCGAGCTCCCCCGGCAGGCCGTGCCCGTCGGGGTCGACGATCCGCGCGAAGCGCCGCAGGTGACGCGTGACGTCGCCGGAGGGCCGCCCGAAATCCCCGAGGCCCGCGGCTGCGTGGTCGACGCGGTGCAGCGCGGCGAGCGTGTCGACGAGCGCCTCACCGACCGCGCGCCTGCCGGCCGGCGTGTCGAGCGCCGGTGGCGTGCGGGTGGTGGCGACGATCCCGGCGACGTGTGCCATGACGTAGAACGGCGCGCCGATCACCGCGGTGGACTCTTCGACGGCGAGGATCCGCGGCACCGGGACCGGTTCGTCCCCCAGCGCCCGCTGCACCCGCGCCTCGCGGACGACGTCGTGGCCGCCCGGCGGGATCGGCGGTGGCGGTGGCCGGCGCACCACCACCCGACACTCGCCGTCGGACACCAGGTAGGTCAGGTTGGAGTGGCCCTCACCGATGCGCCGCAGCGTGATCGGCCCACGGCACAGCCCAAGACCGCGCAGGTAGGCCTCGAGCCGGCCGACGTCGAAGGGCGGCGCGCTCCCGCCGGACGCAACGGCCTCGACAGGTGGGACAGGCCCGGCGGACGGGACGGCCCCGGCGGGCAGGGCGGGCAGGGCAGCCCCGGCGGGCAGGGCAGCCCCGGCGGGCGGGACGGCCCCGATGGTCTCGGCGGGCGGGGCGGTCTCGGAGGATGCGCTCACTGCGCGTCGACCAGCCGCTTCAGGTAGCCGCGGGGCCACAGCGTCTCGAACTGCCCGGCGCCGGCCTCGCCGTCGATGGTCACCTGGCAGGCAGCCTCGGACATCAGCGTGTCGGAGCCGACGGGCAGGTGCAGGATGGCGTAGCGCCGCATCCACAGGTGCGTCGTCCCGCCGTGGGCGTCGGTCAGCTCGGCTTCCAGGCTCTCCTGGCCCATGTCCTTGTCGTAGGTGGCGTGGTGGCGGCTGTCGACGATCGCCACCGGTTCGCCGCCGCGCAGCACGTAGCCGTTGACGCCCAGTTCGCCGCGTGCGATGTGGAACATCGCGTTGAGCTCCGCGCCCGACGGGGTACCGGCGGCGAGCCACTTCCAGTGCTGCACCGCGCTCCAGTGCCGCCGGCCCCAGGAGTGGTCGCGGTGCGCCCACACGTCCGCGAACGGGATGACCCGCTCGCCGATCCGTAGGGTGCCCGACGCGCGCCCGGCCTGCTCGAAGCGGTTGGCCGCCATCCACGGCGGGCAGCCCGCCGGGTTCTCGCGGTAGCTGAAGGGCCGGTGGCTGGCCTCGAAACGGTAGTCGATGCTCACCTCGTCGCCGGCAAAAACGATCTCGGCGGTGCGCAGCGGATCGGGCTGGCGCAGGTACAGGCCCGCGCAGTGCCAGTCGTCCAGCTCGCTGGCGTCGCCCAGTTCGACGTTGAAGGCGCCCAGGACGACGTTCCGCTCGCGGTCGGGGAAGTAGACGCAGACCTGCCGGCCGGCGACACCGCGCCCGTCGGTCCAGACGTACACCTGCGCGGCGATCCGCTCGTCGGGCAGGACCAGGGTCCAGAACAGGCTGTCGCGGGTCTTCACACCCGGCGCGACCCGGTGGCGCAGGTCGTCGCTCTCGACGATGTGGCCGGTGGCGGACGTGACGCTCATGCGTAGAGTCCCTCAATGATCTTGGCGTAACGCTCTTCGACGGGCCTGCGCCTAAGCTTCGCCGTCGGGGTCAGCTCGTCGCCTCCGGGCACCCAGTCGTGGTCGAGCACCTTCCGGCGTTCGGCCTGCTCGATCCGCGCGAGCCTCTGGTTGCCCCGCCGCACCGCGTCCTCGAAGTAGCCGGGCATGACCGTGACGCCGCCGACGAGGATCTCGCCGAAGCCGCTCAGCGCCAGGTGGTCGGCGTTGGCGTCCGCCACCCGTAAGAACGCCTGGCACAGTGTGGGCTCGGATAAGATCGACTGGATCGTGGTGTTCAGTGGTCCGCTGACTGGTGATGTGCTGTTTGGCGGTGCGGTCGTTGGTCGTGTGGCTGCCACGCTCATGGGCCCGTGCCTCCTCCGGTAGCACCCCAGGACGCTGCCACCGTTGTTGATCGGGGGCTACGGCCCGGCGAGTGAACGCCCTCCCCCTCTGGGCGTAGACAGCTCCGCCCTGTGATGCGCACGCCCTGTGTCACGTAGCTGCGCTACGCTGCCAGGCAGTGGACGAGCTGCCGCAGCGCATCCGCAGCCAGCGCGCGCGGGCCCGGGCGGTCCGTGGCTACGTCGAGAAACAGCTCTGGACGGAGCTGGACCAGCACATCGCGGCCGTGCGCGCCCAGGCCTCCTCCCCCGGCCCCCTTGACTCCCCCGGCCCTGCGGCCCCCGCCGGCCTTGCCGGCCCTGCGGCCCCCGCCGGCCTTGCCGGCCCGGTGGCCTCCGCCGGCTCTGCCGGCTCCGCAGCTCCCGCCGGCTCTGCCGGCCTTGAGGAGCTGGAAACCCTCGTACGCACGGCGGACGAGCTGCGCGCGTGCGAGGAACAGAACCTCTGGATGGGCGACCGCGCGCGCGTCGGGATCCACCGGGCCCTCGGCCGGCTGCGCCGGTGCGCCTCCAGCGCCGCACTGCTCGAGCGCGTCCCGCCCGAACTCACCCGGGCATGCGGGTTCGCCCGGGCGATGATCTCACGCGTCCACCACTCCGAGTGGATCCCGATCCTGCCGCCGCCGGGGGCCGACCCGGACACCGACGCGTTCCGGCGCGCGTTCGGGGACGAGCCCACGCTGCCCCTCCGGCACATGCTGCTCGAGACCGAGATGGTGCGCCGGCGCATCGGCATCCTCGTGGCCGACGCGGCCGGTGACCCGCGCTGCCACGAGGCCTTCGTCACGATCGCCGGTGCGCGCGGCTACGTCGGCGCGCCCCTCATGCCCAGCGGCCGCGTCATCGGCTTCCTGCACGCCGACCGCCGCGGGCAGGACCATCCGGTCACCCAGGACGACCTCGACAACATCGTGCTCTTCGCCGAACACGTCGGGCTGCTGTACGAACGCGCCGTCTTCGCGGAGGAGCTCCAGCACCGCCGCGCCCGCCTCCAGGCGGCCCAGCTCGCGCTCGCGCGTGACCTCGACGCGGTCAGCGACGCCGAGCTGCGCCTCCAGCTGCCGCCCACGCCCGAGGACGACCCGGAGGAGGAGGAGGAGGATCACCGGGACAGCACCCCACCGCCAGGACGGATCGCACTGCTGAGCACCCGCGAGCGCGAGGTGCTCGACCTCATCGTCGCCGGGGAGACCAACAGCGGCATCGCCCGTGAGCTCGTGCTCGGCGAACAGACCGTCAAGACACACGTCGCGCACGTCCTGCGCAAGCTGGGCGCGACCAGCCGGGCCGAAGCCGCCGCCCGCTACCTACGCATGCGAGGCCGGTGACGGCCGTGCCGCCGGACATGCCGCCGGAAAGGACGCCCATGCCGCCGCCACCTTCGACACCGCCAGCGCCGGCGGCACCGCCGGCGTCCCCGGCACCGCCGGCGGCGTCGGCGCACCCGGCCGGCGGACGGCGTGATCCCAGCGAACGGCAGGTCATCGCCGAGGCCGCCCGGCTCACCCAGCGTGCCCAGCGCTCATGGGGGCTCGCGCTGCCGCCGCACCCGCGCCAGCCCGGCCGGAGCCAGCCCGTCGAGGTGTTGCGCCAGCTGCGCGCGACAGCCGACCAGGCCCTGAGCGAGCTTCGCCGGCGGACGGGCCCGGTCGATCCGGAGATCCGTGACGACCTGTTGCGCGCCCTCGAGCTCGAACGCCACCTCAGCCGCCACATCCTGACCCGCAGATCCGCGCGCCGGGCGGCCCTGCGGCGCGGGCTGGAGCGCCTGCGGCCGGTGGCGGATCCAGCACATCTGCTCGACCGCGCCTGCGTCGAGGCGCTGCGTAGCTGCGGTGTGCGGCGCGCGATGCTCAGCCGGGTCAGCGACGGTGTCTGGTCCCCCTGGCGATCGGCCGACACGACCGTCCCGGCCGGCGGAACCGGCTCGGCCGGCCGGGCCGGGCCGGCCGGCCGGAGCAGTTCGGCCGGCACGGTCATCTCGGCCGGCACGGTCATCTCGGCCGGCACGGCGGTCTCGGCTGGCACGGCCAGCGGCACGGGCACCACGGCGGCGTGGCACGAGCTCGGCCCGATGCCCGTCGAGCGCCTTCCGCTGGAGGCCGAGGTCGTGGCCGAGAGACGCCCGGCCCTCGTCGAGCGTCCGGCGAGCGATCCCCGCGTCCACCCTGCGCTGCGCCGGCTGCTGACCAGCTCGTTCGTGGTCGCCCCGATCGCCCCGGCCGACACCGTGATCGGCCTGCTGCACCTCGACCGTTCGGGCGAGGCGCGCGAGGTCGACCGCGACGACCTCGAGGTGGCCTGGGCCTTCGCCGAGGGCTTCGGGCGTGTCTACGAACGCGCGGTCCACCGGCAGCGTCTCGACACGCAACGGCGTCTGGTCCAGCGGGCCGCCCAGCGCCAGGGCCTCGACACCGCGCCGCCCGACCACGCCATCGATCTTCTCCCCACCGTGCCGCGCGCGCCCGGGCGCTACGAGCCCGACACCGCCAGCCCGCCGGTGGACGCCCCCGAGGAGTCACCGGGCATCCTCACGAGCCGTGAACGCGAGGTCGCCGACCTGATGTGCGCCGGCCTGCCCAACGAACAGATCGGCGAACGCCTCGTCATCTCAGCCGCGACCGTCAAGAGCCACGTCCGCGCCATCCTGCGCAAGCTCGGGGCCGCAAACCGCTCCCACGCCATCGCCATCCACCTGCGCCACACACCCAACCCGCCATGACCAGCGGCTGAAAGGCTCCGGGCAACGGCAGCCATCACGACGACAGCGCCCACCGCGGCACGCCGCACGCCACCATCACGGTCACAGAGCATGGTCGGGTCCTCGGCGCAGGAGAGACAGGACAGCTTGCGCACTGTGCCGTGAACTGCTGGTCTTACAGTGGCATGCAGGCGTGTCGCAGGGTCCACACCATGCTTCCCGTGCCGGCTTTGCCGCCCGCGTGCCCGAGTGAGGTGGGGGTGGCTGGCAGGCGGCCGTGCAGGAGGGTCGCGGACAGTGGTGGGACGTCGACGCGCCAGAACACCTCCGGTGGCGATCGCAGCGCCGTGACCAGCACGGCCCGGACGACCGCCGGGTGGGTCACGGCGATCACGTGCTCCGGGTCGGTGGCACGGGCGGCCAGCCAGGCCGCGACGCGGTCGAGCAGGTCCACGACGGATTCGCCGCCGTGCGGCGCCGCGGCCGGATCCCCGGTCCACAGCCGCAGGTCCGCGGGGCTGATCTCGTCGAGCGAGCGGCCCGCCCAGGCCCCGACGTCGAGGTCGCGCAGGGCCGGGTCGGGCGTGGCCGACAGGCCCAGCGCCTGAGCTGTCTGGCGGGTGCGCAGGGAGCGGTCGCACCAGGCCCGCCCACCGCGCAGCACCCGTCCGAAGGGGGTGCGTGACATTTCGGACGTGTGCTCGGGCATGTGCGTCGTGTGCGCTGTGGCCGCGGCGGCGGCCCGGCGGGCTTCGGCGTCGTCGATGGTGTCGTCGTCGGCGCCGAAGCGCGCCGCTCGCACGGCGGCGGTCCGGGCGTGGCTGACCAGGGTCAGCCGCAGCGGCCCGCCCGCACTCACGCCCCGGTGGCGACCGGTGATCCGCCTGGGGCCGTCGGAGCTTCCCCCACCAGCGTCGATACCGGCGTGGCACCCGGTGCCCGGACCGGGGCGGGGCGGTTGGCGCGTTCCGTCAGAGCCCCGAAGAGCAGCCCGACGGTGGCCCACAACGTCGCCTGGATCGCCAGGGAATCGACCCGGAACCGCCACAGCACGTCCGCCGGGAAGCCTTCCGGTGTCTCGTCCGCCGCCGGCAGGGCGTAGTAGGCGAGGCCGATGACGACCAGACCGCCGGCCAGCGCCAGCAGTGCCGCGTCCCACGAGCCGAACCGGGGGGCAAGCCGCCGGGCGGCCACGAAACCGCCGGCGACCACGGCCAGCGCGATCAGCATCGCGGCGAAGTACAGACTGGTGCGATCGGCGATCGTGTCCGGATTGCCGACCGCCGGCGGGTTGGCCGGGTACTTCAGGCTGGGCAGCAGGTACATCCCCGCGAAACCGGCGAGGGCTACCAGCCCCGCGGTCGTGCGGGCGCGCAGCGCTCCCAGCCGGCCCTGCGCGACGGCGTAGGCGAGGGAGAACAGCCCGCCGACGGCGACCCCGAACGCCAGCAGCCCGGTGAACAGGCCGATGGTGCTCTGCACCGTGCGGGACACCACCTCCGGCTCGGCGGGGGCCCCGGGCGCCTCGTGCGCCGCCTCGAACGCGATCGCGAGGCCGACCTGGCTCTCCCCGAAGACCTTCGCGACGACGAAGGCGAGGACGGCGGCGGCCACGCCGACCAGCATCCCGCGGATCAGCAGCGTGCGAACCATGTCGCGCCCCCGCTCAGTGGCAGGGGAAGCCGAGCAGGTGACGCGCGTCGTGCACGAACTCGTGGACGTTGCTGCCGGCCACGAGCGACACCGCGCCCTGCTCCGCACCGACGAAGTAGAGCAGGACCAGCGCCAGCAGCGACCCGAAGAGCGCGAACGGGGCCAGTTCGCTCAGCGGGATCGTCGGCAGCGGCGCGGGGGCGGCAGGGGCGTCCAGAACGCCTGGGTGTGCCATGGCGGGAACCTCCACAGGAATCACGCGTTCCACTCGGGCAGGGCTTGTTCGGTGACGCTCGTCCGACGATGGGTCTGACTTCCGGTGCCGCCCTGGGGGCGACGCCGGTGACAGTGGCGCGACCGTGCCGGATTCACACCGGCTTCCACCGACTCGAACAGTCTGAGAAAAGCAGCAGCCGACCTCGCAGTCAAGCCTGCTCGGCTCACGGATGGCCCGCCGGCGACCGGCGGGCCATCCGTGAGCATTCCATGATGTCCATTGTTACCGCTGTGTCCGAATTGTTCATCCGAAGTGGAACTCGATCCCGCCTCTCGAGTTCGACGCGCTCGGCGTTCATATAAATACAGAGAGCAACCAGTGACGCACGGGACATAAATGATCACCACCGCGGGAGGCCGGCGGACGGCTGCCGGCCGCCGCATCGCGCGAGCACCTCCCGAACGGCTACCGGACCGTCGTCCGCAATGGGCCTGACGGCTGCCGCCACGGCGTACCAAGGACCCGCGGGAAACGGCAACATGTCCGGCGTTCCCAGGAAGAAACCGGACCGGGAGGACGATACACTCGACACCGCTTCCCGTATTCTGTCGGAACCCCTGAATCCCGTGCCATCCAACAGCGCGAGCCAGCAGGGAGATTTCCGCCCGGAACCACGCCGCGACGTGGCCCGGAAGAACACGGAAAAGCTTCGGGACAACGCTCCCCGAAAACCTTGGCCAGACGGCAGGAACAGGAGGATAGCGGTGAGCGACAGAACCGCCGGGAACCAGCCGCTGCATGTTCAGGGCCGGGACGCCGTCATTGCCGGCTCCGCTGGCGTCCGGTGGCGCGACGGGGCACCACCGGACTACCGCCACTCCCGGGAGACAATGCCCCGGGAACGCACCTGCCAGCATGCCGAGGGCTCGCTCGCGGACATCGTCGAGAAGGTGGTCCAGGTATTCGAGATGGAGCTCTCGCACAAGAAGGATCCAGCCCAGTGGGTCAGCATGGTGACCGAACGGCTGCGGGTCCAGGTGAACGGCGGCCCGGCGGCCACCGCCGCCGACCTCGCGGAAAAGGGCAGCTACAACATCCTCATCGGCGAGAACCCCCACTACTCGGCGGGGAACGAAACCTTCGAGTCCTCCCACGAGGTGTTCCACAAAGCCTTCCCCGGCGGCTTCTTCTGGGAGGTGCTGGACGTCTACTCACCACCGCCCGTGATCGCGTTCAAATGGCGGCACTGGGGCACCTTCAGCGGGCCGTACAAAGAGGCGCCCCCGACCGGTGAGCGCATCGAGATCTTCGGTGTCACCGTGGCCCGCTGCGCGGACGACCTCAGGCTGGTCGAGGTCGAGAACTTCTACGACAACACCGCTTTCCTCAGCCGGCTCGCGGGCAGCCATCCGGCGTGAGATCCCGGGCGCGGCATACACCTGCCCGCATGCCGCGCCCACCCGCGACGGTTCACGGAAACCGCCGCGCCGTCAGACGGCCACCGGCACGCGGGTCCAGCCGCGTTGGACGAATGCCGGACGCCGTACCGGTGTGCCGGCCGGACGCAGCCGCGGGAAGCGTTCGATCAGGCAGCGTACGGCGATCGCCACCTCCACCCGGGCCAGCGGCGCGCCCACGCAGAAGTGGACCCCGCCGCCGAAGGCGATGTGCGGGTTCGGCTCCCGGCCGATGTCGAACTCGTCGGCCCGCTCGAACATCTCGCCGTCCCGGTTGGCCGAGCCGAGCAGGGCGGCGATCCGCTCCCCCGCCCGGATGACCGCCCCGCCGATCTCGACGTCCGCCATCGCGGTCCGTTCGAACAGGTGCAGCGGGGAGTCGAAGCGCAGGAACTCCTCGGTCGCGGTGGCGGCGAGCTCCAGCGGCCGCTCGGCCAGCCGCCGCTGCTGGTCGGGATGGTTCAGCAGGACGACCATCCCGTTGCCGAGGCAGTTGACGCTGGCCTCGTGCCCGGCGTTGAGCAGCACCACGACCGTGGCGACCAGCTCGTCCTCGCTGAGCTGCTCACCGTCCTGCTCCGCCTGGACCAGATGGGTGATCACATCGTCCCGGGGGCCGCGCCGGCGGCGCACCGCGAGGTCCCGGACGAAGGCGTCGAACTCGGCCGCGGCGGCGCGGGCGGCGGCCTCCGCGGCGGGCGTCCGCCCGTACTCGTTCATCTTCATCATGGCCGCCGACCAGGGGCGCAGCAGGTGCCGGTCGCCGTCCGGGATACCGAGCAGCTCGGCTATGATCATCACTGGCAGCGGTTCGGCGTAGTCGGTGATCAGGTCGAACGGCTCGCCGTCGCGGGCCCTTTCCGCCAGCCCGTCGAGGAGGCCCCCGCACAGCTCCTCGATGTGCGGGCGCAGCCGCTCGATGTTGCCGCGGACGAACGCCTTGCCGAGCAGGCCCCGCAGCCGGGTGTGCTTGGGCGGCTCGCAGCCGAGGACCGAGTCGCGCTCGAGCTGGTTGAACAGCGCCCACAGGCCCTCGGGCTGTCGCGGCGGGTGGATCCTGCCCAGCGCGCGATGGCGCAGCACCGCGTCGGCGTCGCGGTACCTGGCGGCCAGCCACATCCCGAGCTGTTCGCTCCACAGCGGGCGGCCGGCCGCCCGCAGTTCGGCGAAGACGGGGTACGGGTCGTGGACGAGCCCGGGGTCGTGGGGGTCGAAACAGTCTGCGCCACCAACGATCCGGCGGGACAGGACCACCGTCGGCTCCTTCCGGGACAGGCCAGCACCCCCACGGCCCCCACCATCACTTCGCCTATCGAACCAGCGCCGGCCGGCGCCCGGCGGGGAGACCGACGCCTTTTCCCACCCCCACACGTGCGTGGTCGGCCACACCACCCGCCACGCCCGGCCCGGCAGCCCGGGCACCCACGCCCGCCACGCCCGGCCCGGCAGCCCGGGCAGCCACGCCCGGCCCGGCCCGGTGGTTCAGGGCCTGGACGGCCGGCCGTGGGCCGTGCCCTCGGCGTTCACGGGCCAGAAGTGCCCCACCAGCCGCCAGACGAGCTCCACCAGGGCCATGCCGGCCGCGCCGCAGGTGGCCGCCACGGCGACGACGCCGGCGTCCGACGTGTCGAACTCGAAGACGCGCTGCCCCACCGGCAGCAGCAGGCACAGCAGGAAGCCACCGGCCATGGCAGCCACCAGCAGGACCTTCCACCAGGCATACGGCCGGGCCACCACTGCCAGCACCCATGTTGCGATCATGACAAGCGTGATCACGACGGCGGTGCTCTCCTGCTCGGGCGTGCCCTCGCCGCCGGAGCGGACGAGCAGGTAGGTCACGAAGCTCGCCACCGCCACCACGGCACCCGCCGGCACCGCCCGGCGCATGACCCGCGGCACGAACCCGGCCCGGGCCCGCTCGGTGTTGGGCGCGAGCGCCAGGAAGAACGCCGGGACGCCGATGGTGAACCAGCCGATGAGCGTCACGTGCCGGGGCAGGAACGGGAACCTCAGCTGCGCCGCCCCGATCAGGATGGCCAGCAGCACCGAGTAGACCGTCTTGGTCAGGAACAGGACGGACACCCGCTCGATGTTGCCTATCACCCGCCGTCCCTCGGCCACGACGTGCGGGAGAGCGGCGAAGGTGTTGTCCAGCAGGACGATCTGCGCGACCGCCCGGGCCGCGGGGCTGCCCGAGCCCATGGCCACGCCGATGTCGGCGTCCTTGAGCGCGAGCACGTCGTTGACCCCGTCGCCGGTCATGGCCACGGTGTGGCCGTCGGACTGCAGGGCCCTGACCATGGCGCGCTTCTGGTCCGGCGCCACCCGGCCGAAGATCGACCCCGTCGCCATCCGCTCGGCCAGCGCGGGGATGTCGTCGTCGGGCAGCGTCCGGGCGTCCACCGGCCGGTCGGCACCGGCGATCCCGAGCGTGCTGGCGACCGCCGCGACGGACAGCGCGCTGTCCCCCGATATGATCTTCAGTTCGACGTTCTCCGCCGCGAAGTAGCGCAGGGTGTCGGCGGCGTCGTCGCGGATCTTCTGCTCGATGACGAGCAGCGCCAGTGGGACCACCGTGCCGGGCGCGCCCGGCACGTCCACCGGGATGCCGGCCCGGCCGAGCAGCAGCACCCGCAGCCCCCGGGAGGCCAGCCGGTCGGCCTCGGCGACCGCGGCGTGCCCGGGCGGCAGCAGGACGTCGGGCGCGCCGAGCACCCAGTGCCCGTGCCGGCCGAAGCTCGCCCCGCTCCACTTCCGGGCGGAGGAGAACGCCGCGGCCGCCGTCGCGGCCCAGGTGTCCGGACCGCTCGGGAACGCCTCGGCGACCGCGGCCAGGCTCGCGTTGGGACGCGGGTCGGCGGCGGCCAGCGCCCGCAGCGCCTCGCGCACCTCACCAGCCAGCCGGCCGGCCCCGGCAGCCTCGCCGGCGGCCTCGC
>NZ_CAKKTM010000318.1:0-23977 GCF_920888515.1 Protofrankia sp. CiP1_Cm_nod1
ATGCACATCACCGCGATATACATCGCCGTCATACGTACCGCCGCAATACACCCCGCCGTACACACGCGTATACACGCTGTTTGCACGGGTATCATGTGTGTGCCGCCGTCACGCTGGTGTCCGCTGGTGCCCGTGGCGACCGGCCCGACAGTTCTTCCGGACAACACTCACCCGTCACCGCCGGTTAGTCACCGCACGTAGGCTGTGCTGGGCTTACAGGAGGGAGGCGGGATGGAGTTCCGGCACCTGGTGTCTTTTCTGGCGATAGCGGACGAGCTGCACTTCGGACGGGCCGCGGGCAAGCTCCACCTGGCCCAGCCCTCGCTGAGCCAGCACCTGCAGCGCCTGGAGCGTGAGGTCGGCGTCAAGCTGGTCGCCCGCACCTCCCACGAGGTCCGGCTGACCCCGGCAGGCGTCGCGTTCCAGGCCGAGGCGAAGCGGATCCTCGACCAGGCGAGCCGGGCCGTGCAGGCGGCGCGGGACGCCGCGGCCGGCCGCGCCGGCGCGATCAACATCGGCTACAACTTCCCGGCCGGCCAGCGCATCCTGCAGCCGACCCTGTTACGGCTGAACAGCACTCACCCCGGGCTGACCGCCCACCTGTGGGAAAGACGCACCGGCCCCCAGCTCAAGGGCCTGCTCGGCGGCGAGCTCGACATCGGCTTCGTCTTCGGGCTGCCGCCCACCAGCGACCTGCACTCCCGGGAGGTGCTGCGGCTGCCGCTGGTCGCCGTGGTCGGGGAACAGCACGACTGGGCCTGCCGGGAGCAGGTGCCGTTCCGCGAGCTGCAGAACCAGGCCTGCATCCTGTTCAGCCGCACCCAGTCCCCGGCGATGTACGACACGATCGTCACCACGGCCGAACGGGTCCGGATCAGCCTGCGGGTCGCCGCCGAGGTCGACGACCCGGGCGCGACCGCCCTCGTGGTCACCACCCGCCCGCTGGTGGGGTTCGCCTCGGTCGAACGCGCCCGCCGGACGAGAGGGCCGGTCGCCATCCCCCTCGTCGACCCGATCCCGATGCTGTCCGTGCACGTGGTGTGGCGGCCGCAGCGAAGCAAGGTCGTCGACGCCCTGCTGGACGCCCTCGACGAGGCCGGGCCCTTCTGACCAGCCACCAGAATCAGCCTCCAGCCGAATGCCCGCGAACGGCCTCCGGCAGCGCTGAAAATCAGCGCGCTACCTTCGGCCGAATGCCCGCGAACGGCCTCCGGCAGCGCTGAAAATCATAGCACTGCCTTCAGAAAAATGACCATGGACGGTTGCCGGCAGCGCCGGAAAATCATGGCGCCGCCTTTGGCGAGGCCGCCGAAAAGGGCCTCCGTGGCATGCGGGAACCCGGGCCGGGGTTATTGGAAAATCCAATCGCCCAAGTGGATTTTCCTCCTGTCGGCGACTTCTCCGGCCAGTCGGGAAAACGCTTGCGAAGATGTGGCCGGGCCCTGCGTCACGGGCGGCCCTGCCGATAGAATTCAACGGTGGCCCGCCCGGCCGGCAGACCGGTCGCCGTCGCGGGCAGCTCACTGTTTCGACCGGCGTGCCGGCCAGCGGCCGGAACGCCGGATTCGCCGCCCAGAACGCGGATCCGACGGAACGCCGGGAACCCGTACGCCCATTCCGACACGCCCAGAACTCCGCCGGAGGTCGGTCATGTCCGCGCCAGCATCCTATGATCAGTCGACCGCGGTACCCGCACCGTCCGCCACCGCGTTCCTGACCGTCGTCAGCAGGACCGTCGAGGCGGACGACGTCGTTTCCCTGACCCTCGCCGATCCCGGCGGGCGGCCGCTCGCCCCGTGGGCTCCCGGCGCGCACGTCGACGTCGTCACCGGGCCCGGGCGCGTCCGGCAGTACTCGCTGTGCGGCGATCCGGCCGACCACGCGACCTGGCGTGTCGCGGTCCTGCGCGAGGCCGCCGGCCGGGGCGGCTCGGCGTACCTGCACGATGAGGCCCACGCCGGGTCGACGCTGGAGGTGGGGGCGCCGCGCAACAACTTCCCCCTGGTCGACGCCGGGCGTTACGTCCTGATCGCGGGTGGGATAGGGATCACCCCGCTCCTCCCGATGATCGCCGAGCTGACCGGGCGCGGCGCCGACTGGACGCTGCTCTACGGCGGCCGGCAACGCACGAGCATGGCGTTCCTCCCCACGCTGTCCGCCTATGGCGACCGGGTCGTCGTCCACCCCGAGCGGGAGCGCGGGCTGCTGCCGCTCGGCACCGTCCTCGCCCGGCCCGAGGAGGGCACGGCCGTCTACTGCTGCGGCCCGGAGGGCCTGCTCGGCGCGGTCGAGGCCGCCTGCGGCAGCTGGCCGCCCAGCGCCCTGCACGTCGAACGCTTCCGCCCCCGGGAACCGGCCGGCGACGCCGCCGCGGACACCGCCTTCGACGTCCTGATCGCCAGCACCGGGCAGCGGGTGCGGGTGGCCGCGGGCCGCAGCATCCTCGAGGCGCTCGAACGCACCGGCCTGGACATGCCCTCCTCGTGCCGCGAGGGGACCTGCGGCAACTGCGAGACCCGGTTCGTCGAGGGCGAGGTCGACCACCGCGACTCCGTGCTGAGCCCGCAGGAGCAGCGGGACGGGGACGCCATGATGATCTGTGTCTCCCGGGCCCGCGGCGACCAGCTTGTCCTCGACCTCTGACGGTCCCGGCCGCTGGCAGTGAGGATGTAGACGAGCCCCGCGCCGATCGGCGACCAGACCACCGACCGGCTTCGGGCCACCAGCCCGGCCTGTCGGCCGCGCTGGTGCGGGGCAGGCGTTCCGGGCCGGCCAGCCCGGCCCGCGACGGCGCCGAGCGGTGTGGCGACAGCCACGTGGCCGGACGCGGCCAGCCTGGACGCGGCCAGCCTGGCCGGGCCGGCCGGGCCGGCGTGGGACGGATTCCGCCGCCGGTACCGCCCGCGCGCCATGACAGTGGGCACCGGCAGCCATCAATGAATTCTATCGGGTAATCAGTGATTTCAATCAGTGCTGGCCACCGGGCGTGCGCGCGGCGTTTCACACCACTTGACGCACCGCAAATTTCCAGCATGTTTCCTTCCCGTACACGGACCCGGCGTTGAATTCAGCGGTCCACGGACGATAAGAAGCACTGGAAAAATTTCCGGACGGCCGCCGGCACCGGGCACGGGCCCGTACCGGGGGATCCGACTTCCGACTTCCGAACCCACCGGCCCACCCACGGCGAGCCGGGAATACCAGGCCGGTCCGGCACGCCGCCGGGCCGGTACGAAAGGAGAGCCAGGCTGTGAGCCGGATCCAGGTCGAAGGACTGACCAAGCGTTTCGGCGAGGTCGCCGCCATCGACCGGGTGAGCCTGGACATCAGCCACGGCGACTTCCTCGTCCTGCTCGGCCCGAGCGGATGCGGAAAATCGACGCTGCTCCGGATGATCGCCGGTCTGATCGAGCCGAGCGGCGGGCGGGTTCTGCTGGACGGCCGCGACGTCACGTTCGCCCCGCCCCGGGAACGCGACATGGCAATGGTATTCCAGAGCTACGCTCTTTACCCCCACCTGACCGTCGAACGCAACATCGGGTTCCCGCTGCGGTCCCGTCGCCGGCCACGGGCGGAGATACGCCAGAAGGTACGCGAGGTGGCCGAGCTGCTCGATCTCGCGGAGCTGCTCGGCCGCCGGCCGCGGGAGCTCTCCGGCGGGCAGCGGCAGCGGGTCGCCGTCGGGCGGGCACTCGTCCGTGACCCCGGCGCCTTCCTGATGGACGAGCCGCTGTCCAACCTCGACGCGAAGCTGCGCACGGCAACCCGCGGCCAGCTGCGGGCCCTGCACCGCACGCTCGGCTCGACCATCGTCTACGTCACCCACGACCAGGTCGAGGCCATGACCATGGCCACCAGGGTGGCCCTGCTCAACGCCGGCCGGCTGGAGCAGGTCGGCACCCCCACCGACGTCTACGACGAGCCGGCGTCGGTGTTCGTGGCGGGCTTCCTGGGCTCACCCGCGATGAACCTGATCCCCGCGCGGATCGAGAGCCGGGCCGGACGCGTCCAGGTGCTCGCCCCCGGCGTCGAGCTGCCGCTGTGGGCGGCGGGCGACCAGCCCGCCCGCGAGGTGACCCTCGGCGTCCGACCGGAGCACCTGGTCCTGCTCCCGCCGGCGTCCAGCTCCCCCGCTTCGCAGCCCGCATCGCAGCCCGCATCGCAGCCCGTGCCCGTGCCCGCGTCCCCCGTGTTCCGGGGGGTGGTGGAGACGGTGGAGAACCTCGGCGGTGAGGAGGTCGCCCAGTGCGCGGTGGGCGGCGCCCGGCTGCTGGCCCGGGGGCCGCGGCCGCTCGGCCTGCGTCCCGGCGAACCGGTGGCCTTCGACGTCCCCGCGGACCGGGTGCACCTGTTCGACCGGGCCAGCGGCCGCCGGCTGGTCTGGCAGCCGGCCAGCGGCGGCCTCCCCCGCGAGCGCGATCACGACCATGACTCCGCCGCAGCCGCCGTCGCCGGCGCCCCCGGGCAGGTTCTGGACGCGTCCACCGTCTGATCACCAGCCTTCGGCGTCCCCGCCCTTTCCGAACCGTCCCGCCGTCGAGTCTTTCGAGCCTGTCGAAACGTCCGACGTCTTTCCCGGCCCCGGTCCTCGCCGGTGCCGTGTTCCTCTCGCTCAAGGAGCATCCCGTGAAAAAACTGCGCCAGCTCGGGGGGCTGGCGGCCGCGCTCACCCTGGCACTGACCGCCGCCGCCTGCGGAGACAGTGGCTCGAGCACGCCCGCCCAGCCGAGCACCGTGGTTCCCGAACTCCGGCCGGACCAGCAGGTCTCGATCACCTTTGAGAGCTACAACCTGTCCCAGGCAGGGGCCTGGACGGACACCTTCACCGATCTGATCAACAGGTTCCAGGCCGCCCACCCCAACATCAAGGTGACGGCCCAGAAGCCCGCGACCGCGACCGCGAGCGGCTACGGGTCGGCCTCGGCCGCCAGCATCCAGCGCCAGATCGCGGCGGGCAACCCGCCCGACGTCGGCCAGCTGGTCTTCGGCGACATCCGGTACGCCGTCAAGGGCCTGGGCGCCACCCCGCTCGACGACGTCGTCGGCCGCGACGCCGTGCAGGCGAACTTCGGCGGCGCCCACCCGTTCGCGCCGACCGCGCGCACCCTCGGTGACGTCGAGGGCAAGACCTTCGCCGTGCCGTTCGTGTTCTCCACGCCGATCCTGTACTACAACGCGAGCCTGTTCACCCAGGCCGGTCTCGACCCGAACAAGCCGCCGGCCACCTGGGCGGAGGTGAAGACGGCCGCACTGGCCATCAAGAGCAGGACCGGCAAGGACGGCGCCTACATCGACTGCCTGACCAAGAAGAGCAGTGACTGGTGCTATCAGTCCCTGGTCGCCTCCAACGGCGGAACCGTGATCTCCGACGACCAGACCCGGCTCACCTTCGCCGACGCCCCCGCGGTCGAGGCCGTCCGGGTGGCCCAGGACCTGGTCAGCTCCGGCGCCAGCCCCAAGCTCTCCCAGGAGCAGGCCTACCCCGCGTTCGCCCGCGGTGAGGTAGGCATGATCCTGGAGAGCAGCGCCGCCGAGGCGGTCTTCCGCAAGGGCGCCACCACCGCGAACCCGCCGTGGGAGCTGCGGGCCGGCTACGAGCCGAGCTTCGACGGCAAGAAGGTGCAGCCGACCAACTCCGGGGCGGCCCTGCTGATGTTCGCCAAGGACCCGGCCCGGCAGCGGGCGGCCTGGGAGCTCATCAAGTTCCTGACCAGCGACGAGGCGTACACGCAGATCACCAGCAGGATCGGCTACCTGCCGCTGCGCACGGGCCTGCTCGACGACCCGGGCGCGCTGAAGGACTGGGCGGCCAAGAACCCGCTGATCAAGCCGAACATCGACCAGCTCGCCCGGCTGTACCCGACGGCGTCGTTCCCCGGTGACAACTACGTCCAGATCAGGGACGGCATGCTCGCGGCCGTCGAGAAGGTGGTCTACAGCGGTGCCGACCCGCTCTCGACGCTGACCGCGGCGCAGGAGCAGGCGACCAAGCTCCTCCCGAAGGGCTGACACCGTGCCGTCGGTGCCGACCGTGCCATCGGTGACATCGGTGACGTCCGCGCTGCCGGTGCCACCGGTGCCGGCGGCACCGCCGGCCCGGGTGCCGCGGTACACCCTGATCCAGCTCAGCGACGTCCACCTCGTCGACGACGGGGAGCTGCCGCACGGCGGGGTGGACACACACGCGAACCTGGAGTCCGCGGCCCGCGCGGTCGCGGGCTCCGGGACCGCGGTGGCGGGCCTGGTACTGACCGGAGATCTCGCCGACAGCGGCTCCCCCGCCGCCTACCGGCGGCTGCGGGCGGTGGTCGAACCGCTCGCGCGCCACCTGGGCGCCCCGGTCATCTACGCGATGGGCAACCACGACGAGCGGACGGCGTTCCGCCGCGAGCTGCTGGGCGCCGCGCCGGCGACCGACAGCCTCTCGACGATCCCGTGCGACAGCGTCCACTGGATCGCGGGCCTGCGGATCGTGGTGCTCGACAGCACCACGCCGGGCTACGACAGCGGCCACCTCACCGACGCCCAGCTCGCCTGGCTGCGCGACGAGCTCGCCCGCCCGGCCCCCGACGGGACGGTGCTCGTCCTGCACCACCCACCGGTGCCGTCGCCGATGCTCGTCGTCGAACTGATGACGCTGCGTGAGACCGACCGGCTCGCGCGGGCCGTGGCGGGCAGCGACGTGCGGATCATTCTGTGCGGCCACGCCCATCACGCCAGCTGCGGCCTGCTCGCCGGCATCCCGGTCTGGGTGTCGCCGGCCACCGCGTTCGGCGCGGACCTGCTCTCGCCCGCGGGCCGGGCCCGCGCGCTGCGCACGGCGGCCTGCAGCCGCATCGACATCTACCCCCACACCGTGGTGGCCAGCGTCGTGACGCTCGCCCCCGCGGACATCCTCTTCGACAACGACGAGAGCGACATGGCACGACACATCGACCAGGCCGCCACCGACGACGGGCGGCTGACAGAGCAGGGGCGGGCAGCGTGTTCGTAGAGCTCGCGCCCCTCGTGGCCCCCGCCGAGCACGTGGCGGTCGAGGCGGCCCGGCCACCGCTGGCGCGCCGGGCGCTGCGGGCGCTGCCGCCCTTCCTCTACCTCGCCCCGGGGCTGGCCTGCCTGCTCGTGTGGACCTACCGCCCCCTGGTCGAGGCCGTCCAGCTCTCCTTCTACCGGTGGAACCTGCTGCCGAGCAGGCCGAAGATCCCGGTCGGGCTGGACAACTACCAGCAGGTCGTCCAGCTCCCCGAGCTCAGGCACTCGCTCTGGCTGACGGTGGCGACGATCCTGTGCCTGCTGCCCTTCTCGGTCCTGCTGCCCACGATCATCTCCCTGCTCACCCGCCGGATCCGCGGCCGGGCCGGCGTCGCCTACCGCGCGCTGGTGTTCGCGCCGGTGCTGGTCCCGCCGGTGGCCAGCGCGGCGATGTGGATGTGGCTGCTGGACCCGCGGCACGGGCTGGTGGACCGCATGATCGGCCATCCGGTCAACTGGCTGCACGAACGCGGCCCGGCCCAGCTCGCCATCATCGGCATCACCGGCTGGCACCTGCTCGGGTTCGCCGTCCTCGTCGTCACCGCCGGCCTGGCCAACATCAACGACGAGTACTCGGCGGCGGCCCAGCTCGACGGCGCGACCCGGCGGCAGATCACCCGCTGGATCATCCTGCCGCTGCTGTCACCGACCCTGGTCCTGCTGACCCTCATGACCGTGCTGCTCTCCGGCCAGCTGACCTTCCCGCTGATCGACGCGCTCACCCAGGGCGGCCCCGACGACGCGACGACCAACGCCTACTACCTGCTCTGGGAGTACTGCTTCAAGAGCTTCAACGCGGGCCTGGCCTCCGCCGCCGGCCTGGCCTTCTTCCTGACCTTCGGCCTGGTCGCCCTCCTCCTGGTCTGGCTCTTCGAAAAACTCAGCTTCCACGACAACTGACCACCCGGCGGCCGTCCCCCGGCGGCCGTCCCCCCGGCGGCCCACCGCCCAGCACCCCACCGCAGAACAACCCGGCAACCGCCCCCCGAACCGCGGAACAACGTCCCGGGAAATGAGTACGAAAGTGGCTGCCCCAGCGACCACTTGTTCCCTCATGTGTATGAGCAACGATATTCGGCCGCGGGGCGGGAGCGAGGCTGTGGGGCGGGGAAGCGATATCGCGGGAACCACCGCGAGGACTACGAGGAGTGATTCATGGCCGTCTCCACGCCGGACGCACCGGCGGCAGGCGACGCTGGCGCGCCGCCGCCCGGGCAGTACAGCGGCGGGCAGCATGACGGCAGGAACCGTGACGACGGCGGAAACCGCGGCGGTGGCCGGCACGGCGGCGGGGATCATGGTGACGGGGACCACGGCGGCGGACGCCGCTGGCGCCGGCACGGCCACCGCGGCCACGGCGGGACCGGCGGGCCGGTCGGCGGCCGGTCACCGCTGAGCTCGTTCGCCGGCCATGCCGTCCTGGCCGTTCTCAGCGTCGCCTGCGTCTTCCCGATCTGCTGGATGTACGCGACGTCGCTGCGCCGCCCCGGCGACATCTACGACACGTCGCTGCTGCCCTGGCCGCTGTCGATCGGCAGCTACCGGCACGCCGCGGACGTGATCCCCATCGGCCAGATGCTGGTCAACACGTTCGTCGTGGCGTCGCTGACCGCCCTCGGGCAGCTGCTGACCGGCCTGCTCGCCGCGTACGCGTTCACCGCCTGGCGCTTCCGCGGGCAGCGGCTGCTCTACCTGCTGTTCGTGGGGACGTGGCTGGTGCCGTTCCAGGTGACGATGGTGTCCAACTACACGCTGCTGTTCCGGCTCGGCCTGCTGAACACGCTCGCCGGGGTGGTCATCCCGACGCTGTGCACGGCGCTCGGCGTCCTGCTGCTGCGCCAGCACATGGAGAGCTTCCCCAAGGAGGTGCTGGAGGCGGCCCGTATCGACGGCCGGTCGTCCTGGTCGACGCTGTGGACCGTCGTCGTGCCCAACCTGCGGCCGGCGCTGGCGGCGCTGGGCATCGTGCTGTTCATCAACGCCTGGAACGAGTACTTCTGGCCGTCGATGGTGCTCCAGCAGGCGAACTCCATGATCCAGCTCGGGCTGCGCGGCTTCCTCGGCGGGACCGAGGGCAACGACTGGGGCGGGATCATGGCCGCCTCCGGGCTCGCCTGCCTACCGATCTTCGGCCTCTACCTGGTACTCCAGCGGCACATCGTCAACGCCTTCGTCCACTCCGGCCTGAAATAGGACGATCCTGAAACCGAGTACCAGAACTCAGGGAGTACGTCTGTAGGAAACGCTTAATTTTTTCGTACCCATAAGGGGTGTTTCTCACAGATCGTACAGTGGTACTCGACGCCATCCCGCTCCCACCATTGCCAGATAGGTGCTCCGGGCCGGGCCGGCTTCCCGGCCCGGAGCACCGTCCACGCCGATGGATGGAGAGACGATGGACGGAGAGACGGTCGATCACCTGCCCCTGCGGCCGGCGGCCTCCGGCACTTCCACACCGATCGAGATCTTCTACGACCTGGCCGTGCTCCGACGGGTCGCCGACAGCCTCCGCGCCCTCGACTGGGACCTGCCCCCGGACGACGAGGCCCAGCCGTAGCCCGCTCGCCGGCAGGCCGGTGGTCCCGGCCGGTGAGCGCCGCCCAGAACTGGCACATCCCGAGCTGGCACGTCCAGAACCGACGACAGCCGCGAGTGCCCATCGACCCTGCCGACCATCCGTTCTGCCTGACCACCGCGGCTGCGCCCGAGGCTCGGTAGCGCCCCGACGTCATGCCGAAGCGCCGGAACACGTTCGGCCGCCGACATCCCCTCCCAGGCAGTCCCGCAGATCGGCTCCACGGGTCTTCCACGCGGTGATCCCAGCCTTGTCCACCGAATCGGCAACCACTGTGAGCACAAAACCGACGCCCGGAGAGTAACCGACGGGTCAGATCGAGGGGCATCCACGGTAGGATAAGGGGTATGAGTGAGCCTACTCAGAAGTACTCGATCACAATGCCTCGGGACATCGCCGAGGCCGCCCGTGCCCGCAGCGGCCCCTCGGGCCTGTCCGCCTACGTCGCCGCGGCCGTCGCCCGCCAGATCGAACGCGACAACCTCAACGAGCTCATCGCGGTCGCCGAGGCCGAGCACGGGCCGATCGGCGACGAGGAGATCCGATCCCGGCGGGATGCCCTGCTACAGGCCCGCGAGCAGCAGCGCTCTTCGGACCCACACGCGGCATGACCCGCCCGGTCGCCGTGCCGGGGGGCACACTGGTCCTCGACAGTGAAGGACTCGCCAGGGCCGTCCAGCGGGACCGCGACGTCACCGGCTGGCTCGCGCTGGCCCGCGCCGACGACATGCGTGTGATCACCAGCGCGGTGACCCTGGTCGAAGTGATCCATCCGCGGATCAGGCGTTCCGCCTTCGCGTGGGCCGTGTCCCGGATCGTCGTGGAGCCCGTCACGGAGCCTGTCGCCCGGCACGCGGCCGAACTGCTGGGGGAGGCGGGGCTGCACGGCCACAGATATGCGATCGATGCGGTGCTCTGCGCGACCGCGCTCGCCGCCCCTGGCCCGGTTACCGTGCTCACCTCGGATCCCGAAGATCTCAGGATGCTGTGCAGTACGGGAGAAGTCACCATCATCAAGATCTGAGGCCGAGGTCCACGGCGCCGACCACAGCCTACCTGGTGGATGTTGGTCGATATCCAATCGCATCCTGACGGATACTCCCAGTACTCGCAGATCCGTTGACCACGGCCGCCGATTCCAGCGGTGGCCGTTGTGCCATCCTGATATCAGGCAGGCCTTCCGACGGGAGGGAAGTCGCTGTGACTATGGATGCATTTCGTCGTCGTCGTGTTACTTTGAGCGAACTACGCGAGCACCGTGCGGACGTCTACGCGGTCGCGCAGCGCTACGGCGTCGGCAACATCCGCGTGTTCGGCTCGGTCGCGCGCGCGGAGGCGGACGAGGCCAGCGACGTCGACCTCCTTGTTGACCTTTCTCCAGGTCGAGGACTTTTTGATCTTGGTGGTTTCATCAGCGGAGCCGAGGCGGTCCTGGATGTCCGCGTCGACGCGACGACTGTGGCCGGCCTACGGCCCCGGCTGCGCGAGCAGGTGCTCGCCGAAGCCGTTGCGCTGTGAGATCTGATCAGGAGCGGCTGCGTGACATCGTCGAGCACGCCAACCTGATCAGTACGCATCTGCCCGCGTCGCGGGACGAACTGGACGCCGACGTCGTCCTCACCGCAGCTCTCGTCCGGTGGGTGGGGATCATCGGAGAAGCCACCGCCCGGCTGTCCGGTGCCTTCCGGAAAAGCCATCCAGATATTCCCTGGCAGCGATCACCGGCATGCGCAACCACCTCGTACACGGATACTTCGCGGTTGACGCCGATCTGCTCTGGATCGCGGTAACCGTCGAGATCCCCGGCCTCGCCCGGACGGTACGCGCATGGCTGAATGACTGACCGTTACCGCTGCTACGTCAGGCGGAAGGTTTCGGTGGTGGACAGGGCGGGGTCGCCGGGGCGGAGGTGTAGTTCTCCGCGGGCTGGGAGGAGGACGGTCGCGGCGACCGTGCGTTCCCGGCGGATGTCGCCGTTGTCGGCGACCCGGATGGGTGGGGTGGACAGCAGCGCGAAGTGCTCCTCGGGGTGCGGGCCGAGGGTGGTGAGCGCCGCCGTGGCCGCCTGGAGGCGGCGGACGGAGGAGTTGCGGGCGAAGACGTTGATCTCGTCGTGGGGGGCGAGGTCGGGGTGGAGGAAGTGGTTGGTGTGGACGGTCCGTGGCGCCCGCGTGGTCCGCAGCTCGTCGCCGACGATCTCTAACCAGGCGGCCTGGGTGGCGTCACGGAGAGTCAGCGAGCGGGAGCTGGCCAGCCGCAGGCCGCGCAGGACGTCGAGCGCTTCCTCAACGCTCGCCGCCGTGTCGAGCAGGTGCCGGACGGCCAGGTACGGGGGCAGGCCCGCCCGCCAGTCGCCGCCCAGGACGAGGTTGATCCCGATCGCGAGGCCGCGGCTGTTCAGGCCGAGGTAGCCGAGCAGGCCGCCGAAGCTCAGCACGAGTGAGCGGCCGATCGGCGAGGCGACGTCGAGGACGGCGATCTGGTCGTCGAGGTCGCCGCTCAGGTCGACCGTCTGGGCGAGCAACGGGCCGGTGGGTGGCGGGTAGCTGGTCGCATAGGTGGTGCAGTCACCCGCGGTAATCGTCTCGCCGGCCCGGCTGTGGGGGTCGCGGGGGATCCCGGCGGAGATCCCGCCCGGGGCGGGGGGCACGGTGGGAATCCGGGTCGGGACCGCGCTGGAGGCGGCCCCGGAAACCACGTCGGGGGCTGCGCTGGGAACCACGCCGAAGGTGGCGGTGGGGATTCGGGTGTAGCCGAGGATTTCGCGGCGCAGCTGGAGCAGCCAGGCCTCGTCCTCGGTCAGGCCGGCGCCGGACGCGAGCCCGGCGACCTCGGCCGCGAGCCGCGGGGCGGCCCGCTCGATCTCCGCGCGGTGGCGGGCGATCGTCGGGCGCAGGCCGTCCAGCGTCACCGGGGCGGGCAGCAGCCGGCCGAGCCGGCAGACGTGGTCGTCCACGAACGACCGCAGCCGCCCCGCCAGCGCCGCCCCGTGGGCCCGGCCCAGCTCCGCCGGTGGCCCGTCCGCCCTGATCAGGACGGTCACTCGGCCTCCCCCGACACGCTCACGGGCGGACTTTCGGGTGTTCGGTGAGGGTTTTCTTCACGAGCGGCCATTCGTCGGCCAGGACGCTGTAGTAGACGGCGTCGCGGCGGCGGCCGTCCGGCATGGGGTTGTAGCTGCGCAGCACGCCCTCCTCGATCGCGCCGATGTTGCGCAGGCCGCGGCGGGCCCGGGTGTTGCGCACGTCGGTCTTGAACTCCACCCGCAGCGCGCCCAGGCGTTCGAAGGCGTGCTCCAGCAGCAGCAGCTTGGCCCACCGGTTGGTCCCGGTGCCGCGGAAGTCGCGGCCGAGCCACGACCAGCCGATCTCCAGCCGGGCGTCCGGCGCGGAGAGGTTGCCGTAGCTCATGCTGCCCGCGGTCCGGCCGGTGCGCCGGTCGGTGATGACGAAGACGTGCCGCCGGCCGGCGAGGTGGTCGGCGAGGGTGGCGTCGAAGAACGCCTCGAAGTCGGCGTCGGACTCCACCCGGGAGACGAAGTAACGCCAGATGTCCGGGTCGAGGGCGATAGCCCGCAGCGGCTCCCGATCACCCTCGGTGATCGGTGCGAGGCGGACGTGGTCGTTGCCCAGGACGGCCGGGCCGGCCGTGCGCCAGTCCACCCGGTGCTGGGCCACCGGCCGCTGGGCCGCCAGGTCCCCGGCCACCGGTCAGGCCCCCGCCGGGACGTGCCTGGACAGGATGTCCACGCAGTCGCGCAGGGTGTGCATCCTGGCCAGGTCGTCCTCGGTGAGGCAGGCGGTGTCGACGCCGGTGTCCCGGCACAGCGAGGTCAGGAACAGGACCTTGTTCAGCGAGGTCAGCCCGTAGGTGCCGGTGAGGCCGACGTCGGGCTGGATCTCCCCGGGGGCGATGTCGACGGCCAGTACCGCGGCCAGGTTCTCCCGGGCGGCGGTCTCGATGCCGGGCCGCCTGGATTCGTCAGGCCGCGTGCTGTCAGGCCGCGTGCTGTCAGGCCGCGTGCTGTCAGGCCGCATGGATTCCCTTTCTCGGGTCGCCGAGCTGGCGCTGGTACACCGCCCGGATCTGCTTGCGCCTGGGCTTGTACTGGGACGTCAGCAGGCCGTTGCCGATGCTGAACGGCTCGTCGGCCACCACCACCCGGTGGATGTACTGGTCGCCGCCGAGCGCCCGGTTGGTGGCGGTGAGCTGCGCGGCGATGGCGCCGGTGTCCACCGGCACCGACGCCGGTGAGACGACCGCCACCAGCTCGGTCTGGGCCGGGCAGTAGAGCACGCACTCGGCGATCGCCGGGCTGGACTTCAGATGCTCCTCGATCCGCCTGACGACGATCTTCCTGCCGTTGTCCAGCACGATCGTGTCGTCGGCGCGGCCGAGGACGAACAGGAAGCCGTCGGCGTCGAGGTGCCCGAGGTCGCCGGTGCGCACGACGCCGTCCGGGCCGAAGACCCGTTCGCTGTCGCCGGGCTCGCAGTAGGCGTACCGCCGGTTCACCGGGTGCTCGGCGCGGACGCTGATCACCCCGCCGTCGCCGATGATCACCTGTTTGCCCGGCAGCACCTGGCCCACGCTGCCCGCCCGGTGCGCGCCCGGGTGGTTCTTGGCCACGATGCACGTCTCGTTGAGGCCGTAGCCCTCGTAGATCGGCAGGTCGAGCCGGTTGAGGAACGCGAGGGTGGCGGGGTCGGCGGGCGCCGAGCCCGTCCACAGGTAGCGGATGCGGCCGCCGAAGATGTCGCGGGCGGCGTCGGCGAGGTCCCGGCCGGTGCGCCGGGCGTGGCGTTCGATCTGGCCGCGGGCGCTTTCGAAGAAGCCGGGCACGCCCATGACGACGGTCGGCCGCACCTGGGTGAGCGCGACGAACGCCGACTCGTAGGTGCAGACCGTGACGTCGTGGCCGTACCGCAGCGCCGAGTACACCCAGTAACGCTGCTGGAGCAGCGACAGCGGCAGGAACACCAGCAGGTTGTCGCCGGGGCCGTGGCCGAACATGTCCTGGACGGCGTCCAGCGAGCTGTCGATGCTGCCGGCGGTGGCGCCGAGGCCCTTGGGCGTGCCGGTGCTCCCCGAGGTGAACTTGATCGTGGTGATCTCGTCGGGGGCGTACCTGACCGGTGGCGGCGGGGCCGCGCCAGCCGTGCCGGGCAGGCCGGGCAGGTCGTCGAGCAGGGTCGTGAGCTGTTCGACGCCGGGGATGCCGCACGGACGGTCGGTGAACAGCAGGGAGAGGCTGTAGCGCTCCATCAGCTCGCCGGTGGGGGTGAACTTGCCCGGTTCCAGGCCGGCGGTGACGACCTTCAGGCGCAGGGCCGCCAGGTCGAGCACCACCCACTCGAGGCTGTTGGCGGCAAGGATGCCGATCCGGTCGCCCGCGCCGAGGCCGCGGGCGCGCAGCCCGGCCGCGACCAGGCCGGACAGCCGCCAGACCTCGGCGAGCGGGATCTCGCGGGTGCCGGCCAGCCTGGTGACGTGCAGCGTCCCACGGTTCGGCGTGGACGCCAGAAGTTCGTTGATCATGCAGGTCTCCCGCTGGGCTGGGTCCGCGAGGCGTCCGACGGGTGTCCGGCCGCGTGGGCCGCACCGAGCGGGCCGAGCGGGCCGAGCGGCCGGGGCGGGTGGAAGAAGGTGACCCGAGCAAGTGTGATCTTGCTACCCGGCGGGACCAGCTCGACCGTGGCGGGCCACTGCCGCGGCGCCGGCTGGCCGAGGGCTTCGGCCAGCCGGGCGGCGAAACGCGGCATCACTGGCGTGGCCGCGTGCGCGAGCAGCCAGGCGGCGGCCAGCTCCAGCGCCGTGGCCGTGCGCACCTCGTCCGGCATGCCGCCGGCCTGTGCCAGCGCGCGTTCCCGACGGCTGAACCGGACCGTGTCGGTGACCAGGGCGTCCAGCTCGGCGGTGGCCTGGTTGAGCGAGAACCCGCCGGGGCGCAGGCTGGCGGCCAGCGCGCCGAGCCGGGCGGCGAGCTGGCCGAGGAACCCGGCGTGCTCGGGCGTCCAGTTACCGGCGTCGGGGGCCACCCCGCCGTGGTGGTCGGCCACGCGCTCGCCGAGGTCGTGCAGCCAGGCCTGCCAGGTGCCGATCAGGGTGGCGGTGAGCGTGTGCTCGTAGGCGTCGAGCGTGAAGTTCGTCCGCTCCACCTCGGGACGGTTGCGGGCGAGGAAGTAGCGCACGGCGTCCACACTGTCGGCGTCGAGGATCTGCTTGCCCCAGACGGCGTGCCGGCGGCTGGTGGAGAACTTCCGGCCGTCGTAGAGGAGGAACTCGTTGACGTGGTAGTCGATGTCCGGTGTCCAGCCGGGCAGGGCGAGCCGGTAGAGCGCCGGGTAGAGGATCGCGTGGTAGAAGCTGTTGTCGTAGCCGAAGAAGTGGACGATCTTCCAGTCGTCGGCCGGCCTGGCGGCCGTCCAGTCGCGGCCGAGGCGCTCGCCGAGCCGCTGGATGCCGTGCAGGAAGCCGAAGGCCATCTCCGGCCAGGCCCAGATCACCTGGCCGGCGCCGTCCGTCTCACGTGGGGTGATACCCCAGTCACTGGGATGGCTGACCGGGAGGTCGATCCGCTCCCGGCGGAACAGCCGGGCGGCGAGCTCCCGCAGCCGGGCCGGGACGCGGCCGCGGCGCTGGTGGTCGAGCACCGCGTCGGCGTGCTCGTGCAACGGCAGCACGTAGCGGCGGGCCGTACCGGCGACGGGCGCCCCGCCGGAGGGCCCGGCGACGGGGCCGGCCAGGTCGACCACGGTGTTCGGCTCGCCGCACAGCTCGCAGATGTTGCCGGCGGTGGCCTCGCCGCACCCCGGGCAGCCGCCGTGGACGTCGGCCTCGTAGAGGTACTGGCCGGTCTCCGGGTCGAACAGCGCGGGCCCGTCGGTCGAGGTGACCGCCTCGGCGCCGACCAGCCTGGTGAAGAAGTCCGTCAGCGCGGGGACGTAGCCGGGGTCGGCGTTCGTGACGGTGTACTGGTCGAGCGGGATGTCCATCAGCCGCAGGGTTTCCGCGATCTCGGCGCTGTAGTGCGCGGCCACCTCGGCGCTCGACCGGCCCTCCCGGCGGGCGCGGTCGGCCACGTAGGACTGGAAGTCGTCGCTGCCGGTCAGGTGCCAGGCACTGGCACCGTTCATCCGCTGGAACCGGACGTAGGCGTCGGCGCCCAGGTACGGGCCGGCGAGGTGGCCGAGGTGCAGGTCGCCGTTGGGGGTGGGCGGTGTGGAGAAGACGAACACCGGACGGTCGCCGTGCTCGCTGGCCACCGGGGCCGCCGAGGAGACCGCGCGGGCGCCGTCGCGCCAGTACTGGGTGAGGAAGACCAGGTCCTGCTCCCCGGTGTTCGCCACCACGTGGTCCTCGAACGGCTCGAGCAGGGCGACGGTGCCCGCGGCGACCGGGTGGTGCGCGGCTCCCACGACGAGCTCGCCGCGGCCGGCGACGATGACCAGCAGCTCGGTCTCGTCGTGCCGCTGGTGCGCCGCGGCGCCGCCCGGCGCGATGCGGCCCCAGGCCGCGCCGGTGCCCAGCCCGTCGACCGCGCTCATGTCGATCCCGAACGCCGCGGAGAACACGGCGTCGGCAGAACGGTCGATGATCATATGGTGTCCTTCCCGTCGAGCCCGTCGAGCAGGTCGGCGGCCGCGGCGGCGATCGCGGGGGCCAGCCGGTAGCCGGAGCCGCCCGCCGCGCCGGCGAACAGCACCCGGCCGTCGGCGGTGACCGGGCGCACGATCGGCGCGCGGTCGGGGCTGTAGGCGTCGCAGAACACACGGCCGGAGACGCAGTACGGGGCGAACCCCGGGGCGTGGCGCGCCAGGACCGCCCGGCCGCGGTCGAGGTCGTCGGCGGACAGCCCGCCGGTCAGCGCGTCCGGGGTGACGTCCCAGTCGGGCGAGGTGTAGCTGAACAGCCAGTGGCCGCGGTGCGCCAGCGGCAGCAGGAAGGCATCCTCGTCGTGGAAGACGGTCACGCGGTCACGCGGGGTGACGGGGCGTTCGACGTGCAGGGCGACGACCTTCTTGATCCGGACGCCGAGCGGGGCGAGCAGCTCCGGCCAGGGCAGCCAGGGGCCCGGCGCCAGCACGACACGGCCGGCGGTGAGCCGGGCGCCGGTGCCCAGCGTGAGGACGACGCCGGCCGGGGCGGACCGCACGGCGGTGACCGCGCTGCCCTCCCGGAACGCCGCGCGGCCGCGCAGCCGGGCGGCCAGCAGTTCGGTGAGCGCCGCGACGTCGGCGTGGTGGGCGCCGTCGCCGTCCCAGCCCCGCTCGGCCGGGCGCGGCCGAACCTCGGGAAGCGCCTCGGGAAGCGGCCCGGGAAGCGGGCGCAGCCGCGCCTCGGGAAGGTAGTGCTCCCGGACGGCGGCATCGTCCGCGCTGATCACGGTCATGCCCACCGGGTGGATCGGCACCCGAGGGTCGCGTTGGCGCAGGCCGGCGTACCAGCGCTGGCTGTAGGCGGCCATCGCCCGCACCCGCGGGGTGGCCCCGCGCGGGAAGTGCAGCCCGGCGGAGAACCGGGACGCTCCCCCGCCGGCCAGCCCCCTGTCGACCACCACAACCCGCCGCCGCGGCGCGCGGGCCAGCACCTCGGTGGCCACCAGGCAGCCGACCACGCCGGCCCCGACCACGACAACGTCGGCGTCAGCGTCCCCAGCCTCAGCCCCGGCCCCGGCCCCGGCCCCGGCCCCGGCGTCCATGGTCAGCATCTCTGGAAGAGCAGCCTCCGGGCGCGCGGCTTCGCCATGATCGCACGCCCTTCGGCCCATCAGGGGGCTCCTGTCTTGGGCGACCATTCGATGAACGCCGGGTGCTGCTCCCTGCCGCGGACGCCGCGGATCCGGTCGGCGATGCGCTGGCTGCGCCAGGCGTTGAGGCTGAGGTTGGGGTCGGCCAGACCGCGCTGCCCGCGGGCGGCGTTCTGCAGGAACAGGTTCCGGTCGGGTGGGCCGTCCCAGCGGGCGGCGAAGTCGGCGTCCACCCGGTACTCGTCGTCCTCCCGCTCCAGGCGCGGCTGAAGAGGTGCCAGGAAGTCCATCCGGGCCGGCCGGAAGCCGGTCGCCCAGATGATCATGTCCGCTTCGAAGATCTCCAGGCAGCTGGCCGGGTCGTTGTGCCGGACGGAGATGCTCCAGCCCTCCGGCGAGCACGGCTCGACGCTGACCACCTCACGGTTGGGGTAGAGCCCGGTCAGCTGCGGGGCGCCGGTGATGAACCGGTGGACGTAGATCCGCTGGTAGATCTCCCGGGCGGTGGCCTCGGAGATGCCGTCGCTGGTCAGCACCTGCTGGCTGTTGACCTCGGCCCGCACGCTCGGGCCAAGCTCGGCGAAGTAGTCGGAGTGGCAGGGCATGTAGAACTCGTTGGTGAACGGCGAGTCGTCGAGCGGGAAGTAGTTGCGCCGGCGGGACAGCCACGACACCCGGTGCGGCAGCTCGCCGTCCGGCCGGGAGATCAGGTCGAGGAACGCCTCGGCGCCGGACTGGCCGCCGCCGATCACCGCCACCCGCCGGTCGCGCAGGCCGACGGCCCTCGACCGGAACTCGCTGACATGGAACTGGGTGCCGCCCAGGTGCGGACGGGCGAACGCCGGCACCCACGGGGCGGTGCCGACGCCGACCACCACGTTGTCGGCGAGCAGGGTGCGCCGGTCGGTCCGCACGGCGAACGTGTCGCCGGCGAAGTCGACGGACCGCGCCTCCTCGCCGAACACGACGTTCTCGTTGCGGCTGCTGGCCCAGCCCAGGTAGTTGCGGAACTCCTCGCGGGGGACGCTGTCGAACTGCGCGTTGAGGTAGTGGTAGATCCGCCCGCGGTCGTGCAGATACGCCATGAACGAGAACGGACTGGTCGGGTCGGACAGGCTGACCAGGTCCTTGAACAGCGACACCTGCAGGGCCGCCCCGGGGATGAGCTGGTCGTCGTGCCAGCTGAACGCGGCCTTCCTGTCGATGACCAGGTTCGGTGTCTCCGGGTCGCCGTGCAGCAGGGCCGCCAGGCTCAGGTTGGCCGGTCCGGCCCCGATCCCGACACAGCGGTACCGCGCCGCGGACTCACTCCTCATGAGCAGAACTCGCTTTCAGCGTCTTCGGCGTCTTCGGCGGACGGGCCCGCGTCCGCCCGGGGAACATGCGACGGGGCCGGCGGCAGGGCGTCGGCGATGGCGAGCCGCTGCACCTCGGAGGCGCCCTCGTAGATCCGCAGCGACCGGATCTGCCGGTACAGCCGCTCCGGCAGGCTGTCGCGCACCAGCCCGGCGGCGCCGAACACCTGCACGGCCGCGTCCACGACCTGCTGGGCGGCCTCGGTGGCGTACAGCTTCGCGATGCTGGCGTGCCGGGCCGGCGGGGTGCCGCGGTCGGCCTCCCAGGCGGCCCTGGCCACCAGCAGCGCGGCGGCGTTCAGCCGCACCTCGACGTCGGCGAGGCCGGCCTTCACCGTCGGCAGGTCGAACAGCCGCCCGCCGTACGCGGCCCGCCCCCGGGCCCTGGCCAGGGCGGCGTCGGCGGCCCGGCGGGCGAAGCCGAGCGCCGCCGCGCCGACGGTGAGGCGGAAGCGTTCGAGCAGCTCCATGGCCACGACGAACCCGCCGCCGCGGCCGCCCAGGACGGCGTCGGCCGCGACCCGGCAGCCGTCGAACTCCAGCCGGGCGATATCGCGTTCGGCCAGCATGTCGATCGGTTCGATCCGCAGGCCCGGTGTGCCGGTCGGGACGAGCAGCGCGGTCAGGCCCAGCGCGGCCGGGCCGTCGCCGGTGCGGGCCACCACGCAGAAGACGTCGGCGCCCGCGGCGCCGGCGATCCACGTCTTGTGCCCGTCCAGGACGTACCCCGCGCCGTCCCCGTCCGGGACGGCGCGCAGGGCGAGCGCGGCGACGTCCGAGCCGGCCTGCTCCTCCGAGAGCGCGAACGCGCCGGCCAGCTCGCCGCGGGCCATGCCGGGCAGCCAGCGCCGCTTCTGCTCGTCGGTGCCGTGGCGCCGGATCGGCCAGGCGGCCAGCTCCTGGATCGAGAACGCGAAGTCGAGCAGGTCCTCGGTGTAGGCCAGGGCCTCCCTGGTCAGGCACAGGGCGCGCAGGTCGACGGGTGTCAGCAGGCCCGCGTCCCCCAGCGCGCGCAGCACGCGGGCGGCGTACTTCTCCGGCGCGCCGGTGCGGGCCGCCGCCGCCAGCCCGGCGTGGGTGTCGCAGAACCGGCCGAGCGCCTCGGCCAGCTCGCGGTGCGGCCGCTCGTAGAACGGCAGTGCCAGCAGCCGCGGGTCCAGGGTGCTCACCGGCGCGCCATCCTCGTGTCGGAGCTCATGCGGCGGCCCGCCGCGCCAGCAGGCGTCTGGCCAGGTGCGGCTCGACGAAGAACGCGAACGAGGCGTAGCCGCGCCACACCCGGCGCCAGGCCCGTTCGACGGCGGCCGGGCCGCCGGTGCGTCCGACGTGGTCGAGGTAGGCGACGATCAGGTCGGTCGCCTGGCGGGTGTGGCCGGCCGAGATGTTGTCGATGGACAGGTGCACGTCCTCGTAGGCGGTGTCGAAGCCGTGACGGCGCATCTTCTGCGTCTCGTGCAGCCGCAGCTCGCCGAGGCCGAACATCTCGACACCCAGGTGGTAGCCGAGGATCTCCTCGTAGCGGGAGTCCGGGAGCAGCGCCAGGCCGAGCTGGTAGGTCGCGTACGGGTAGGTCGGGCCGGGCAGCTCGGTCTGGGTGCGGAACTCCTCCGAGCGCAGGTGCGGCAGGTGGATGCCCATGCTGGCCAGGGCCTGGTTGATCAGCGTGAGGTGGTTGCGGGCGACGTCGCCGCGGCCCATCTCGTCGGCGTAGAGGGCGAACAGCGGCCCATCGCTGGGGCGGTGGAAGCGGCCGGTGTTGCCGACCCGGTGCGTGCAGGCTCCGTCGACGAGGTTGCCCAGCGCGAACCGCTTCTGGCCGTTGATCACCTCTGCCCGGGGCGGGATGTCGACCAGCGGCCGGTAGGGTCCGACGAGCTTCGTCCAGTAGATGCTCTCCACCCGCTCCCGCAGCGCGGCGGGGCTGTAGTCGAACCAGGTGGCGTCGGTGTGGCGGCCGGCGGCTCCCAGCTCGAACATCCCCTCGGCCTGGGCGAGCACCTGCTCGACGCGGGTGTGGGCGGCGGCCAGCACGCCAGGGAACCGCTCGACGTTGACCAGCCGGTACAGGAACTGGCGTTCGTCGAGCGCCGGAGGCACGGCGACGACGATGTCGCCGGGATCGGCGGACGCGAGCGCGCGCTGCCAGGCGGCGGCGTCATCGTCGCCGGCGGTGCAGGCGGCCAGGTCGGCGCCGGGCGGCTCACCCGCGGCGACGGCGGCCGCCCACCGCTCGAGCGTGCGCGCCTCGGCGGCGTCGAAGATCCCGAACATTGGCCCGCCGAACCTGATCGCCCTGGTCAGGGGGCAGCTGCCGGTCGGCAGTGGCCTGAGGTAGCTGGAGGATCGGAGCTGGCGGACGAACACGGCGGCGTCGAACGCCGGGCCGGCGAGCAGGCCGTCCAGGGGGACGCCGGAGATCCGCACCCGGTGGTGCTGGCGGCCGGCGTACGGCGCGTGCCTGGCGACGATCAGTGCCACCTCGGCGTCCGGCGACAGGCTCTGGTGCCAGCGTGCGAGCTCGTCGAGCATCGCCACATGCGCGCTCTCCAGCCGCACGACGAGCCGGACCGCCGCAAGCAGCCGCGCCCGGTCGGCCGGCCCGGTGGGTGAGAACGCGGTGAGCGCCAGGTACTCCGCCAGCAGCGGCACCGGGTCGTACCCGCGGCCGTCCGCACCGTCCGCACCGTCCGCACCGTCCGGGCCGGGTGAGCCGGACGGGCCGGGTGGCCCGGCGAGTCCGGCCGGCCCAGCGAGTCCGGCCGGGCCGGACGGCCCGAGCAGCGCGGCGTCGGTGCCCAGCGCCCGGAAGGCGCAGTGCGCGCCGACCACCTCGGGCAGGAAACTGGCCGGCAGCCGGGACAGCGCCAGATAGAAGACGGCCGTCATCACGGTGAGCGGCCGGGCCTGTGCCGCGGTCAGGAAGTCGGTGGCCAGCGGGTCGGGGAGCTCCACGCCGTGCTCCGCCAGCAGCTGGCGGCGCCGGGCGGCCAGGGTGCGCTCGGCCACGCCGTCCCCGAGCAGCTCCAGCCGCTCGGCGCCCAGCCGGTTGACGATCACGGCGGGCTGGGTAGCCGGCTGCGACACGGTGTCGAGCCAGCAGCCCTCGATCAGCGCGAGCGGGGCACGCTGCCGCAGCACGGTGGCCACGGTCCCGGCCGGGCCGGCGCGCAGCCGCGCGGCGGTCCGCACGATCGCGGCCCGGGCATCGGCCAGCTCGGCGAACAGCAGCTCCTCGTCCAGTGGCCCGTCCGCCCACCCGTCCGGACGCCTGGCCGCCGCGCGCTCGTCCGGCTGCCCGGCCCGGCTCCTGTCCGGCTGGCTGTCCGGGCGTCCGGCCGGATCCGCGCCCTCGTCCGGGCCGGTGCCGTCCGGCAGGAAGGCTGCGAGCACCCGGCGGGCGGCTACCAGCGTCGCCTCGGACTCCTGCTCGACCAGCAGCCGGCGGTACAGCGCGGCCGGCGGCCCGGCCACCGCCGCGGCCGCCTCGGCGAACGCGGCCGGGCCGCACTCGAACGGGCCCCGCGGCAGCGACGTCGTCAGGTCCGTCATGCGGCTTCGCTCCTCGCGGCCAGGTGGGCGGCGAGCGCGCGCGTCTTCTCGGCGGCCTCGAACGCCTGGCCGCGGCAGTTGAGGTGCAGCCCGTCGCCGCAGTAGATGCCGGGGTCGGCGCGGAGCGGATGGTCGGTGAGCGAGACGAAGATCGCGCCGTGTTCCTGGGCGACCTCCCGCGTGATCCGGGCGACGATCCTGGTCGCCCTGCTGATCATCATCGCCTGTTTCGCGGGGACGATGCCCGCCTGGCCGATGTCGAGCATCCCGACGGTGAGGACGTCGGCGCCGGTCGCCCGGACCCTGGAGACGATCTCGGTCAGCTCGGCGCGCACGGTGGCCGGGTCGAACCCCGGCCTGATGAAGTCGTTGCCGCCGCCGGAGAGGAACAGCAGGTCGGGCCGGAAGTCCAGGGCCGGCCGCAGCTGCGTCCGGCGGATCTCGGTGAGCGTCAGATCGCGCCTGGCCAGCCGGATCTCGTCGAGGTCGGGGTGGACGCGGCGCAGCACGGCGCTGATCCGGTCCACCCAGGACAGGTCCTGGTAACCGGGAACGGCCTCGCGGATGCCGGCCGAGATGCTGTCGCCAAGCACCGCGATCCGCCGCCACGGCGTGCCCGCCAACAGCCGCGCGCCGGCTTCGGTGGACAGGACGTACGGGTCGGTGGCCTCCGTCATTTCGCCCGGTTCACCTGTTCTGGCCAATGCGCCTGTTTCG
>NZ_CAKKTM010000318.1:24621-29896 GCF_920888515.1 Protofrankia sp. CiP1_Cm_nod1
ACCTGCGCGCCTGTTTCTGCTGGTCCGCTCATTTCGGCTGGCTCATGTGTTTTGACTGGATCATATTTTTTGGCTGTCTTACTTGTTTCGGCTGGTTCAGCCAGTTCGGTGGACGCGGCCGGTTCGGTGTGTTCTGTCATTTCGGTCGTTCCTCGTCCTTGCCGGCGTCGTCCTTGCCGGCGTCGTCGGATCCGGCGCCGCGGGCCACGGCCGCGGACACCTCCCGCTGCCGGACGGCAAGCTCCAGCGCGGCGATGTCGTCGGCGATCCGCTCGTCCTCGGCGGAGGTCTCGGCTCCGTCGACCCGGCTGAACCCGAGAACGCCCAGCTCGCGCAGGGCTTCCCGCATCCTGGGCCCGAACAGGTTGATGTCCTTCAACGTCGGGACGATCCGGGTGAACAGCCGGCGGCGGAACTCGCGCTGGCCGGGTGAGCGGTTGGCCAGCGCGACGCACTCGTCGGCGCCGTAGTCGAGGTTGCGCCACATGTCCTCGCCGGCGAACCGGTTCCTGAGCACCCAGCACGCCTCGACCGCGAAATCCTCGCGTTCACGCAGCTCTGCGGTGCTGAGCTGGCTGTAGTAGTCACGCAGGGCCAGCCGCCCGAACGCGACGTGGCGCGCCTCGTCCTGCAGCACGTAGGCGTTGAGCGCCCGCGCCAGCGGGTCGCGCATCCGGTCCCGCTGGATGCTGAACGACGCCAGCGCCAGACCCTCGATCATCACCTGCATGCCGAGGTAGGTGATGTCCCAGCGGCTGTCACCGATGGTCGTCTCAAGCAGGCCGCGCAGCCCGGCGGAGATCGGGTAGTGCACCTTGATCTTGTCATGCAGCATGCGCTGGTACGCCTCGACGTGCCTGGCCTCGTCCATCACCTGGGTGGCGGCGTAGAACTTCGAGGCGATGTCCGGCACGGTCTGGACGACCTTCGCCGCGCACACCAGCGCGCCCTGCTCGCCGTGCAGGAACTGGGAGTAGAGCCAGCCCGCCAGGTGCCGGCGGACGGTGATCCGCTCCGCCTCCGGCAGACGCTCCCACAGCGGCGTGCCGGCGATCCAGATGAACGTGTCGGGCAGGCCGAGCGGGTTGTCCGGGTCGACGTCATGGTCCCAGTCCAGCCGCGTCTCGGCGTCCCACTGGCGCTGCTTGCCACGGGAGTACAGGCTCAGCATCTGCTCGGCGCCGGCGTCGTAGTCCCAGGTGAACAGCGCGTCCCCGCCGAGCGGGACGGCCCAGCTGCCGGCCGGCGCCCGGTTGCCGGCCGGCGCCCGGTTGCCGGCTGACTCCGCCGTCGCGTCTGACTTCATGACCGCTCTCTTCAGCTCTTTCCAGGGCTCTTCGGGGCTCTTCGGGGCTCAGGTGACGGCGGCGCGCCGACGCAACCGGTGAAGCTGGTGCAGGCGTGCGGACACGGCGCCGAAGGCCCACGCCGGGGCGGGCGTGCCGGCCGGCCGCAGGAACAGCGCGGCGGACTCGGCCACGGCGCACGGCAGCAGACGGTTGAACCGGCTGCCCCGGCAGGCCGCCCGGAACTGCCCCCCGCCGTCACGGCCGTGCTCGGCCGCGAGGTGGGCGAACACCGGGTCCAGTGCGCGCCACCGGCCGTCGAGGTGGACCTCGCACCAGCCGTGGTCGTTGCCGACGAGACCGAGCAGGAAGCCGCGGCGGGCCCGCGCCCGGAACCCCTCGGCCCGCAGCCGGTCGGCGAGGACCCGCCCCGCCACGACGCAGTCGGCGACGCCCAGCTCCCAGGACCGCCGGTGGTCGGCGCGCAGCGGTTCGGCGATCGCCTGGTAACGCACCGCGCCGGTGTCCAGGGCGTCGAGGACGTCGTCGAACGCCGCGCGGATCCGGCGGTCGGTGACGTCGTAGTACTCGCCGGTGAGCCGGACGCGCACCTGGTACGGACTGCTCTGATGACCTTCGGTGACGATCGGCAGCGGCAGGCCACCGGCCGGGCCACCGGTCGAGCCGCCGGTCGGGCCGTCGGCCGAGCTGCTGGTCGGGCCGTCGGCCGGGCCGTCGGTCGGGCTGTCGGTCGGGCTGTCGGCCGAGCTGTCGGCCGAGCTGCCGGTCGGGCTGCCGGTCGGGCTGCCGGTCGGGCTGCCGGTCGGGCCGTCGGCCAGGAGTTCGACGCCCTCGGCGCCCAGGTCCGGGACCGCCACATGGAAGGTCTCGTCGCTGGCCGCCCGGTGTACCGCGACCGTCCAGTCCGCGGGGGCGAACCAGTCGTCGGGCTCGGCCGCCACGAACCGCATGAGCAGCCGCCTGGCCAGCTCGGGCACGGTGGCGCCGGTGCCCGAGTGCAGCCCCGCGTTGGCGACGTCGGTGTAGTCGAGCAGGCCGTCGACCTGCCGCAGGCCGAGGGCGGCGACCCCGGCCTCGTCGGTGCGCAGCACGGTGGCCGCGTCGGCGAGGGTGGTGTCGAAGACCGCCAGATCCGGCGGGGTCGGCTCGAAGCGGCGGCTCACCCGAGGCCCCTGACGAGTCACATGAGCTCCTGGACGAGCGCGGCGAGGTCACGTGCGGTGACCGCCTCGAACGGGACGTCGTCGGGGATCGTCACCCCCAGAACATCCTCAAGATCCACCACCACGCTGAGGATCACCACCGACTCGATCCTCGGCAGCAGGTGCATGGGGAGATCGAGGTCGATGTCGGCCTTGTCCATCTGCAGCCGGTTGGCCAGGGCGGTGGCCACCGCGTCCTCGACGGTCCGCGTACTCATGAGGCGTCCTTCACGGGTCTTCTGGTAGCCCTTACGGCTTTCCGGTGGCCTCTGCCGTGCTCCGGTAGAGGGCCCTGGCGGCGTGGCGGCGCACCTTGCCGGAGCTGGTGCGCGGGATGGAGCGGACGGGCACGGGATGCACGGACGCCACCGCGGGGCCGAGCTCGGCGGCGATGGCCGCCTCGACGGCGTTCACCAGGACGGTGGCCGCCGCGCCTGCGAGCGGCGTCTCGACCAACACCGCGATGTGCTCGACGTCGCCGTCCCCGGCCTGCAGGGCGGCGCAGACCCGGACGTCGAAGCCCTGGACGCGACGCGCGATCTGTTCGACGTCCTCGGCGTAGTAGTTCTGGCCGCGGATGACCGCCATGTCCTTCAGGCGTCCGACCACGAACAGCTCGTCCTCGGCCTCGAAGCCGAGGTCGCCGGTACGCAGCCAGCCGTCGGCGGTGAAGGGCTGCCGCTCGGCGGGCAGCCCGAGGTAGCCGCCCATCACGGCCGCGCCGCGGACCTGTATCTCGCCGACCCGCCCGGGGGCCGGGGCGTCGACCCGGACGGCGATGCCCGGCGCCGCCGTGCCGCAGGAGACGACCTGGCGGGCGCACGCGGCACCCGGGGTGACATGGACGGCCCGGTCGCCCGGCGCGAGGGCGAACCGGTCGACGCTGAGGTGCCACGGCCGCTCCGCCAGCGCCGCCAGGCTGATGACGAGCGTGGCCTCGGCCATGCCGTAGGACGGCAGCATCGCCTCGGGCCGGAACCCGCAGGGGCCGAACACCCGGTTGAACGCCTCCAGCGTCGACCACTGCACGGGCTCGGAGCCGTTGCAGGCCAGCCGCCAGCCGGACAGGTCGAGCCCGTCGGGAACCCCGTCGGCCTCGACCGTGTCGACCAGGCGCTGGTAGGCGAAGTTGGGCATGGGCAGCACGGTGGCGCCGGACGCCGCCGCGGCGGCCAGCCAGCCACGGGTGTCGCGGATGAAGTCGGTGGTGCGCCAGAGATGGACCGAGCACCCCCTGGCCAGGTGCGCGAGCGTGCCGAACAGGCTCATGTCGTGGAACAGCGGCGACCAGATGCCGATCTCGTCGGCGTCGGTCAGGCCCAGGCCGCCGTCGATGGCGGCCAGGCCGGCCAGGACGTTGTCGGCGGTCAGCGCGACACCCTTGGGTGCCGAGGTGCTCCCGGACGTGTACTGGATCACCGCGAACTCGTCGGCCGGGTTCTCGTCGACGGAGTTCTCATCAGCCGTCTCAGCCGGCCCGGCCGGGTCGGGCACCCGCGTGATGTCGACCAGCCGGGCGCCCGGCGGTGCCGCGAGCCGGCTGAGCAGGCGCGCGCTCTGCTCGTCCACCAGCAGGGCCGTCAGCCCGGCGTCCTCGACGACGCGGCGCAGGTGCCGCTGGTAGCCCTCGCCGCCCCCGAACGCCACGGGCAGCGCGACGGGCACCGCGGCGGCCCCGGTCCGGAAGCAGGCGAGCAGCCCGCGCAGCCAGGGCTCGCCGTTGGCCATCAGGATGCCGACGCGCCGCTGGCCGGCGATCAGCGTCGCCGTCCGCTCGGCGTCGGCCAGCAGGCGCGTGACGGGTACGGACCGTCCCTCGGACGGCAGGTGCAGCGCCGTCCGAGGACGGGCGTTGGTGCTCACCGCGGCCCAGAGCGCGTTCACCGGGTCTCCTCCCTGGATGCGTCCACGAGCCGCCGTGGGCAGCCGCCGTGGGGGTCAGGGGTCATGGCCGGCCTCAGCCCGTCAGCTCGTTGATGAGCGAGGTGTCGTGCTCGGCCCGGCGGAAGCGGGGGTGGTCGAGGACACCGCGCAGGAACGCGGCGGTGGTCACCACGTGCGGGCCACGCAGCCGCAGCTCGTCGAGCGCCCGGTCCATCCGCGCCAGTGCCTGCTCCCGGTCGGGCGCCCAGACGACGAGCTTGGCCAGCAGCGAGTCGTACAGCGCGGGGACCTGGTAGCCGGCGAAGACGTGGGTGTCGACGCGGACGAACGGGCCACCGGGCAGCGCGAACTCGCTGACCACCCCCGGGGTGGGCACGAAGCCGGCCGCCGGGTCCTCGGCGTTGATCCGGCACTCGATCGCCACCCCGCGCGGGACGACGTCGGCCTGCCCGAAGCCGAGCGGCTCACCGGCGGCGACCCGCAGCTGCTCGCGGACCAGGTCCGTCCCGGTGACCATCTCGGTGACCGGGTGCTCCACCTGGAGGCGGCAGTTGACCTCCATGAAGTAGAACCGGCCGTCGCCGTCCACCAGGAACTCGAACGTGCCCGCTCCCACGTACCCGGCCGCCCGCGCCCCCTGGACGGCCGCCTCGCACATCCGCTCCACGGTCCGCGCGGGCAGCCGCGGCGCGGGGGTCTCCTCCACGAGCTTCTGGTGCCGGCGCTGCAACGAGCAGTCGCGCGCGCCCAGGTGGACGACGTTGCCGTGGGCGTCGGCAAGGATCTGCACCTCGACGTGCCGCGCGGAGGCCAGGTAGCGCTCCACGTACAGCCGGCCGTCGCGGAACACCGTCTGGGCGCTGGCGCGGGTCTGGCCGTAGG
>NZ_CAKKTM010000319.1 GCF_920888515.1 Protofrankia sp. CiP1_Cm_nod1
GGAACGCGTCGGGCTCGTGCACCACGCTCATCCCGCGCCCGCCGCCGCCGGCCACCGCCTTGATGATGACCGGGTAGCCGATCCCGGCGGCGAACTCCGCGGCCTCGTCGGCGTGCTCGAGCGCGTCCCGGCTGCCCGGCAGGAGCGGCAGCCCCGCGTCCGACATGATCGAACGGGCGCTCGCCTTGTCGCCGAGACGGCTCATCACCGATGCCGGTGGGCCGACGAAGGTGATGCCCTCCTCCTCGCACACCTCGGCGAAGTCCGGGTTCTCCGAGAGAAATCCGTAGCCGGGGTGGATGGCGTCGGCGCCCCAGCCGCGTGCCGCCTCGATGACGGCGGGGATGTTGAGGTAGCTGGCCTTGGCCGGGCCGGGGCCGATCTGCACCGACTCGTCGGCGAACCGGACGACCGCCGAGTCACGGTCGGCTGCGGAGTGGACCGCCAGCGTGGCCAGCCCGAGCTCGCGGCAGGTGCGGGCGACCCGCAGCGCGATCTCGCCACGGTTGGCGATCAGCACCTTTTTGATCATCGGCCCGGGCCCGCCCGGTCGGCGTCGCCGGTGGCCACCGTCAGCAGGGGCTGGCCGTGCTCGACCGGGGTGCCGTCGGCCACCAGGATCTCCAGCACCCGGCCGGACGCGTCCGCCTCCACCGGGATCATCAGCTTCATCGCCTCGATGATCGCCACCTGCTGGCCGCGGGTGATCAGATCACCCACGGTGACGAACGGCTTGGCCCCGGGCTCGGGAGCCTGGTAGAACACGCCCACGGTGGCGGCACGCAGGATGTGCGCGTCGGCGTCCGCCGCGGCCGACCCGGCCACCGGCGATGCCGGCCCGGCCTGCTGTTGGACAGGCCCGGTGCTGGCCCCCGGCACCGGTCGCACCGGCACCGGCGGCGCTGCCGGTGCGACCAGCTCGGTGGACGCCGGCGGCGCCGCGTCCGGCCAGGCGATCTCGATGAAGACCTCGCCGGCCGCCGCCCGCACCCGGCTGGGCACCCGGGACGTCTGCGCGCTCAGGGCGAGCAGATGATCGCGGAGTACTGTCATGATCTCGTCGAGCTCGCCGGCGCCGGGCACCGCCGTCCGCACCGGCGGGACCCCGTTGACCTGGACCGGGCTCATCAGGCGCTTTCCTTCTCGTCAAGACCGTCCCGGTCGCGGCCGCGCTGGTCACGGCCGTCCCGGTCGTCATCGGCACCGTGGCCGCCGACACCGGCCCGGTCGAGGTCACGGTCGAGGTCACGGTCGAGATCCCGATCAAGCTCATGGTCGAGCTCGCGGTCGTCGTCGAGTGCGGTGAGCGTGTCGGCGCCGAAACGGCGGAACCGCGCCCGGCGGCCGGTGACGAGGGTCATCTGGTCCCGCGGCAGCAGCCGCGCCAACGTGCTGGTCAGCGCGTCGCGCAGGGCGTGCGCCGCGAGCAGGTGGTCGCTGTCGGCGCCCCCCTCGGGCTCGGGCACCACACCGTCGACGATCCCGCCGCGCAGCAGCTCGCGGGCGTCCACCCGCAGTGCCGCCGCGGCCTTCGGCCCGGCGGCGGCGTCCTTCCACAGGATTGCGGCGCACCCTTCCGGACTGATCACCGAGTAGACGGCGTTGGCGCACATCAGGACGCGGTCGGCGATCGCGAGCGCGAGCGCGCCGCCGCTGCCGCCCTCGCCGGTCACCACCGCCACCACCGGGACGGGCAGGCCCGCCATCAGCCGCAGGTTCTCGGCGATCGCGACCGACTGCCCGTTGCGCTCGGCGTCGATGCCGGGGAAGGCGCCCGCGGTGTCGATCAGGGTGATCACCGGCAGCCCAAGCTTGGCGGCCAGCCGCATCGCCCGGGCGGCCTTGCGGTAGCCGGCCGGCGACGGCATCCCATAGTTGCGCGCGGACAGCTCGGCCGCGCTGTGCCCCTTCTGCGTGCCGATCACGACGACCGGTGTGCCCTCGAGGCGGCCGAGCCCGCAGACCATCGCCGGGCAGTCCTCCGACATGCGGTCACCGTGCAGCTCCGCCCAATCCTCGATCATCAGGGCGATGTAGTCCAGGGTCGTCGGCCGGCCGAGCCGGCGGGCCAGCCGCACCGACTCCCACTGCTCCCGCGCGGGCAGCCGCTCCGGGTCGACGATCAGCGTGTCGCCCTCCGAGGGCCGCGGCACGGGCGGCCGCGCGGCCGACGGCTGGGACGCCGACAGCTGGGACGCCGACGGGCGAGACACCGACGGCCGGGACGGTGCGGGCCGCGGCGCGGGCACGGCCG
>NZ_CAKKTM010000320.1 GCF_920888515.1 Protofrankia sp. CiP1_Cm_nod1
GCCGACGGCTGGGACGCCGACAGCTGGGACGCCGACGGGCGAGACACCGACGGCCGGGACGGTGCGGGCCGCGGCGCGGGCACGGCCGTGCGCGCCGCCCGGCGGCTGCCCACGGTCAGCAGCCGGGCCAGGGTGGCGCGCAGCTCGGCCCGCGGCCGGATCATGTCGACGACGCCGTGCCGCAGCAGGAACTCCGCGGTCTGGAACCCCGCCGGCAGGGTCTGCCGGATGGTCTGCTGGATCACCCGCGGGCCGGCGAACCCCAGCCGCGCGCCCGGCTCGGCGATGATGATGTCCGGCAGCGTCGCGAAGGACGCGGCCACCCCGCCGAAGGTCGGGTCGGTGATCAGCGCCAGGGTGAGGATCCCCGCCTCGTCGAGCTGCCCGAGGGCCTGGCTGGTCTTGGCCATCTGCATCAGGGACAGCACGCCCTCCTGCATGCGCGCCCCACCGGAGGCGGTCACCAGCAGCAGCGGTGTGCGTTCCCGCAGCGCGGTCTCGGCCGTCCGGGTGACGGCCTCGCCGACCGCGGCGCCGAGGCTGCCCCCCATGAACCGGAAGTCCATGGCCGCCACGACCACCGGGTTGCCGTCGATGCGGCCGCGGGCGCTGACGACCGCCTCGGCCAGGCCGGTGGCGGCCCGCGCGTCGCGCAGCCGGTCGGCGTAGGGGCGGCTGTCGACGAACCCCAGCGGGTCACTGTCGGCGACGACGGTGTCCACCAGCGCCACGGACCCGGGATCCAGCAGTGTCGTGAGCCGTTCGACGGCGGTCAGCGGGGCATGCCAGCCGCACTCCGGGCAGACCCGCAGGGACCGGACGAACCTCTTCGCGTAGATGATCGCCCGGCATCCGCCACAGACCAGCCAGGAGGTCTCCCGGGCCGCCGTGCCGTCCCTGCCGTCCCTGTCACTCGTGCCGTCCGCCTGCCTGGGCAGGGTGACTGTCATGATTGCTCCCACCGGTCAGAGTCCCGCTGCCGCGTCGGTCCGCGGCGGGGACGGGATGTATGTGGCGCAGCGCGCGGGCAGGCGCACCCCCGCGGACCGCAGGTGGCCGACCCGGCTGGTGAAGGCGGCGCCGCGCATGATCTGCGCGGCGATGTCGGCCACCCGCCGGTTCTCCACCGGGGCCAGGTAGGTGCCGGCGGCCCAGGTGTTGAACGCGCCCATCGCCGGCCCGCACCAGATCTGGTAGTCCGTGGCCCGGCCCGGCTCCCCCGCGATGCTCCAGCCCGAGGACAGGCCGAGGTACCAGCGGAAGACCAGCGCCATCCGCCGCTTCGGGCTGTCGGCGGCGCGGGCGATCTGGTCGGGGTCACGCTCGGTGAAGAACCGCACGGTGTCCGCCCAGACGTCGTCCAACGGCCGCTGGAAGATCTTGCTTTCCAGGGCGTCCCGCTCGGCGGCCGGGATCGCCTCGATGCCGTCGTGGGCCCGGTAGACCTCGTACAGCCGCCGGGCCCGGCTCGCGAACATCGTCCCGCGTCGCAGGACCTGGACCTCGACGCCCATCTCGAACATGTCCGCGGACGGGGCCATGGCGCAGTCGGCCGTGCCCGCGCCGGCCAGCAGCCGCTTCGTCGCCGGCGACTGGGACGCCTCCACCGACGCCTGGTTGACCGACCCGGTCACCACGTAGGCCGCGCCGAGGGCGAACGCCGCCGCGGCGGCGGCCGGCGTCCCGATCCCGCCGGCCGCGCCGACCCGGACCTGCCAGGGCTGGCCCGGCCCGGCCAGCTCACGCCGCAGCCGGTCACGCAGGGCGATGATCTCGGGGAGCAGGACGGTCAGTGGCCGGCGGTCGGTGTGGCCGCCGGAGTCCGCCTCGACGGTGACGTCGTCCGCCACCGGCACCCCCCGGGCGAGCTCGGCCTGCTCGGCGGTGACCAGACCGGCCTGAAGCAGCCCGCGGACGACCGGCTCGGGCGCCGGACGCAGGAAGCGCTCGGCGACCTCGGCCCGGGAGATCTTGGCGACCAGCCGGTTGCCGGCCCGCACCCGGCCGGAGGCCGCCCGGGACAGCCCGGCCAGCCGGTAGCGCACCACCTGCGGAGTCAGGTCGAGGAACGCCGACGCCTCCACGCAGCGCACCTGGTGGCGCAGGCACAGGTCGACCACGTCGCGTTCCATGGCCAGCTCGTTCGGGCTGTGGATGAGGTTGCAGGCGAACCCCGCGCCGGCGGGCACCCGCCGGCCGATCGTCGCCAGCGCCTCGTCGACGCGGGCCGGCAGCACCCCGGCCGCGCCGAAGGAGGCCAGGAAACCCGCCCCGGCCAGCGCCACGACCAGCTCCGCCGACGCGATCCCGTTGGCCATCGCCCCGGCCATGTACGGGTGGCGGACGCCGTGGTCGCGGGGGAAGTCCGGCGATCCCAGCCGCTCGGGCGGCGCCGGCGGCACCGCCGCGAGCACCTGTATGCCGGGGCCGAGCAGCCGCTCGTCGTTGGTGGCCGCGATCCCCCGGGCGTCCCGGACGACGAAGGCCGGCCGCTCCAGGGTGGCGAGCACGTCGTAGATCTCGTCCGCGCCGCGCGCGAGACCGGGCGCGCGGTCGGTCTCGCGGTCGGCGGCACGGCCGGTGACGCCGTGGCCGGCGTCCGCCGGCCGGCTGGGCGC
>NZ_CAKKTM010000321.1 GCF_920888515.1 Protofrankia sp. CiP1_Cm_nod1
GCCCCAGGCGCCGCCGCGCACGTCCAGGCCGTCCACCCAGCTCAGCAGCGGCCCGGGGGCCCCGGTCCGCGGCAGCGCCAGGCGGACCGCCGGGTTGGCGCCGTCCTGGTCGTAGGCGGCACCGAACACGCTCGCAATCGCCCCCTCGGTGAGACGGGCGAGATCGTCGGCGTCCAGCCGGCGCCGGTCGCTGCGCGCGAGCGGTTTGAACGCCGCCTCCGCGGACACCCGGATGGGCGCGGGTGCCACGGACGGCCGCGACAACACGCTCGGCCGCCCGCCGGCCACCTCGAACACCTCGGCGGCGACCGGAGCCGGGGCCGGGGCCGAGGCCGCGTCATCCTGGTGGGGACCCCCCTGCGCGCCCCGCGGGAGAACACTCTCCCGGGCAGCGGGCAGGGCTGGCCGGGCCGGGCCCGCCTGGCCGCCGGACACCGCCGGAGCGGGCGCCGGGCTCGCCGGGTCCGCCGGGCTCGCCGAGTCCGCCTGGTATGCCGAGTCCGCCTGGTATGCCGAGTTCACCGGCTGCCCGGACGCCGCGAGCGCCGCGAGCACCCGGTTCTGCACGCTCGCCTGGGCGCGCAGGGCGCTGGCGTGCGCGGCCACCACGACAGCCCGCACCTGCCGGGCGATCGAGGCCGCATGCTCGGCCGGTTCCCGCTCGCCGACGGGCACCACGGGAGAACCGCCGGGGACGGGTGGCCGGCGGGTGAAGCCGGTCCCGTCCGTGCTCCCGCCGGCCGACAGCGGCGAAGGCCCGGGCGGGCCGCCGAGACCGCTCTCACCCACAGTCACCGCAGCCGGCTCCGGGGACGGCTGGGCCGGGCCGGCAGGGCCGCCTCCGCCAGCGTCCCCGCCGGCCGGGCCGGGCGAAAGACCGGGTGCGCCGGTCGGGCCAGCCGCGCCAGCCCCGCCATCCCGGGCGGTGCCAGCCGACCACCGGGTGGGGTCGAAGGGCTCACCGTCGAACTCCAGGGCGTCGATCTCCAGGGCGTCGACGTCCACCACCTGGGACGCCACCTGCTCCGCTGTCATCGCCTGTCCTCCGTCGGTCTGGTCGAACCGGCTCGTGCGGGACGGACGGGGCCGGGGTGCGTCAGCGGCCGTACGGTCACGCCCCCTCCCCCGGCAGCCACCACCGCACGGCCGCGGCGAACTTCGCGGCCATGTCGGGAGTCCCGATCATCGACACGTCGCGCAGGCGCTGGAGCACACGCCCGCCGGGGCCACTGGCGGTCACCGTGACCGTGATGGAGGACGCGGCCCGCCGGACGTCGTCCAGGACGACGACGAACGGCTCCCCGTCCGGCAGCGGGGCGAAGTACTCCCAGCGCTCGACGGCCAGCGGCAGGCAGGCCAGGCCCGTCAGCCACCGGCCCAGCACCGACGGGCCGTGCAGCAGGATGTCGGCGAGCACCGGGCTGTGCAGTGCGCCGGCGAACGCCCCGTCGGCGATGGCCTGGTCGGCCAGCCGGCACTCCAGCACGACCCGGTCGTCCCGGCGCCGCAGGATGCGGCGGATGCCCTGCAGGGCCGGGCCGTGGAACAGGGTGCCCCCGGTGTAGATCTCCACACCGTCCTCGGGGCCGCTGCCCACCGCCTCCGCCGGCGGGGCGACCGGCGCGGCGGGCGGAGCCTCGGCCAGCACGAACGTGCCGACATAGTGCGAGACAGGCCGGCTGTTGCCAGCTCCGCCGCCGCTGCCGCTGCCGCTGCCGCCGGCGCCGGCGCTCGCGGAGCGGACGGCGGCCCGCACCGTCAGCCGGCCGTCCCGGGCCTCGGCCAGCGGCACCTCGACCTGGTACGCGCGGCTGTGCGCGCCGTCGAACACGATCCCCTTGTGCACCTCGAAGCCGCTGGCCTCGATCACCTGGAGCCCTGGGTGGGCGCGTTCGAGCACGTTGACCAGCCAGCCGAGCCCGAACGTGGCGGGCAGGACGGGGAAGGCGTCGATGCGGTGCGCCTGGAGCACCTCGGTGTCCTCGATGCCGGTCAGCTCGCGCCCGGCCGTGAAGGCCCGGCCGGGACGCGGGCCACTACCGTCGGTGAGCGCCTTGCGCTGGCCGACCAGCACGCACACGTCGTCGACGCGCTCGGGGCCGAACTGCTCCACGAACAGCCGCGCGCCCGTCTCGGGTGCCAGCAGCTCGACGCCGCGGGCGTGGAAGAGCTCCCGCAGATCGGCGGCGACCATCCCGCCGTCCCAGGCGCCCCAGTCGATGGCGGTGACGTGACGCTCGGGACGCTCCCGCTTCAGGCTGGCCGCGACCCGGCACAGCGCCTCGTTCGCGGCGGCGTAGTCGGCCTGGCCGGCGTTGCCGAACAGCCCGGCCACCGAGGTGAACAGGACGACGTGGCGGACCGGCGCGCCGTCGAGCGCGTCCAGGACGTTGCGCAGGCCGGCGAGCTTCGGGGTGAAGACCCGGCGGACGTCGTCGGGCGTCTTGGTGCGCACGAGCCCGTCCGCGAGGGTTCCCGCGCCGTGCACCACGCCCGTGACCCGGTCGCGGTGCGCCGCGAGCGCGTCCTGCACGGCGGCGGCGTCGCCGACGTCCACCTGCAGGTAGCTGGCCGCCGGGACGGATCCGCTCCCGGCCAGGGCGTCGAGCGTCGCGCGGATCTCACGCTGGGCCTGGATGTCGCGCAGGACGGCGTCGACCTGCCGCGGCGTCGGCGGCCTGCCGCCACCGGCCCCCAGGGCGGCGATCGCCGCGCGCTTGAGGCCGTCGTCGGCCACGCCCACGGCCCAGTCCGGCTCCGCGGTGAGCGCCGTGCGCCCGAGCAGCAGGAACTCCACCTGGCCGTGCTCACCGAGCGCCCGCACACAGGACGCCGTGACCCCTCGCGCCCCGCCCGTCACCACGAACACGTCGCCAGCGCCGACCGTGGGCACCGACGGCACCGCACCGCCCGTGCCGGCCGCG
>NZ_CAKKTM010000322.1 GCF_920888515.1 Protofrankia sp. CiP1_Cm_nod1
CAGCGCGCGGGCGGTGCGGGCGCCGGCCGCCAGCGCGGTGTCGAACAGCGCCACGCCCGCCTCGTCCGACAGCGGCCGCAGCCCGGAGCGGGTGATGCGCTCCCGGTCGGCGTCGGTGAGGCGGGCGGTGACGCCGCTGGCGAGCGCCCACTGGCCCCACGCCAGCGACAGCGCCGGCAGGCCGTGCGCCCGGCGGTACGCCGCGAGCGCGTCCAGCGCGGCGTTCGCCGCCGTGTACGGGGCCTGCCCCGTCCCGCCGGTGAGCCCCGATAGGGACGAGAACAGCACGAACGCGGCCAGGTCGTGCCCGCGGGTGAGCTCGTGCAGGTGCCAGGCGCCGTCCAGCTTGGGACGCAGCACCGCGTCGAGCCGGTCACCGGTGAGGCCGGCGAGCAGGCCGTCGTCGGCGATGCCGGCGGCGTGCACGACCCCGGCCAGCGGATGCTCGGCCGGGATAGCGGCGAGGACGCCGGCGAGCGCGCCACGGTCGGCGGCGTCCGCGGCCACGACGGTGGCGGTCGCGCCGAGCTCGGCGAGCTCGTCCCGCAGCGCCACCGCGCCGGCGGCGTCGGGACCGCTGCGGGAGGTCAGGACGAGGTGGCGGACGCCGTGGGCGGCGACCAGGTGGCGGGCGACCAGCGCGCCGATCGCGCCGGTACCACCTGTGACCAGAACAGTGCCGCCGGCGGCGAACGGCGTCCCGGCCGCTGTGCCGGCCGCTGTGCCGGCCGCTGTGCCGGCCGCTGTGGTGTCCGCCGCTGTGGTGTCCGACGTGGTGTCCGGCGCGTCCAGCGCGGTGTCCGTGGTGGACGCTGAGCTGCCCGCGGCCACATCCGTGCCTGGGCCTGCCGTGCCGGCCGGGTCGGCCTCGTCGGCCGGGTCGGCCGCCGGAACCCGGACCAGGCGGGGGACGGTGACGCTGCCCGCGCGGATCGCGAGCTGCGGCTCGCCGCCGGCGTCCGCGACGGCGAGCGCCGCCGGCAACGCCGCGGCCGAGGCGGGATCGTCGTCGACGTCGAGCAGGACGATCCGGCCGGGATGCTCGGCCTGCGCCGAACGCACCAGCCCCCACACGGCGGCGGACGCGACATCGACAGCTTCGTCAACAACTTCACTGCCAACGGCCCCGCTGCCGACAGTTCCGCCGCCGGCGGTCCCGCTGGCGTCCGTCTCCTGAGCGGTTGTCGTGTGCGCGTCGGCTGTGCCCTGGGGGTCGGCTGTGCCCTGGGCGTCGGCGGGGATGCCGTCCACGGCGACCGCGTGCCGGGTGACGATGACGAGCTGGGTGCCGTCGACCCGACGTTCGGCGGTCCACGCCTGCACCTGGGCCAGGACGCCGCGCGCCGTTGCGTGCGCGGCGGCCAGGACGTCACCGCCAGTGCCGCCGGTGCCGCCGTCGCCGGCGCCGGCGCTGTCGTTCGGGCCGCTGCCGTCGACGCCGGTGGCCGGCAGGCCGCTGGCGAAGACCAGGCCGGGGGTGGGCTCGCCGAGGTCGAGGGCGGCGGTGAGGTCGGTGAGGTCGGCGAACGCGCGGGTGTCCGCGCGGACCTGCCGCAGCAGGTCGCGCAGGTGCTCCTCGGTGCCGAGCACGGACCAGGTCCGCCGGTCGGTGGCCGTCGACGTCGGCAGCGGTTTCCAGTCCACCGCGAACAGGGTGTCGTCGTCCGTCGCCCCGCCGGCGGCGGCCCGCGCGGCGTTGATCTGCGCCGAGGACACCAGCCGGCCGGTGAGCGAGGCGATCGACAGCACGAGCGCGCCGGTGCCGTCGGCGGTGTGCAGGGACAGCCGGTCCGGCCCGGTCACCGCCAGCCGCACCCGCAGCGCGGACGCGCCGGCGGAGTGCAGCCGCAGGCCCGACCAGGCGAACGGGAGCTGCACCTGGCCTGGCGGGGCGTCGAGCAGCCCCCGGTGGGCGCTGACGTGCACGGCCGCGTCGAGCAGGGCGGGGTGCAGGCCGAAGTCGCCGGCGTCCGCACGTACCTGCTCGGGCAGCTCGATCTCGGCGAACAGCTCCTCGCCCCGTTCGGACTGCCGCCGCCAGGCGGCGCGCAGCCCGCGGAACGTCGGCCCGTACACCAGCCCCGCGCCGGCCAGGGCTTCGTAGACGCTGTCGACGTACGCGCTGCCGCTGCCGGGACCGCCGTCGCCGTCGCTGTCGTCACCGTCGGTGCTGATGGCCTCGGCGCCCGGAGGCGGCCAGGTCGCCAGGGCCTGCGCGGCGGCCGCCTCGGCCGCCGCCGCGTCCGCGCCGGGGGTGTCGTCGGCGGTCAGGTAGCCGCTGACGTGGCGGGTCCAGCCGTCGGCGCGGGGCTGCTCGCCGTCCGGCCGCGAGTGGACCGCGATCGGCCGGCGTCCCGTCTCGTCCGGTGTGCCGACGACGACCTGTACCTGGACGCCGCGCCGGCCGGGCAGCACCAGCGGCGCCTCGGCGATCAGCTCGTCGACGGTGTCGTACCCGGTGATCTCGCCGGCGTGCAGGGCGAGCTCGATGAACACCGTGCCCGGGACGATCACGGAGCCCAGCACGGCGTGGTCGGCGAGCCAGGGGTGGGTGTGCAGGGAGAGCCGGCCGGTGAGGATGGTCTGGTCGGTGTCGGCGGGGGTGAGGGCGGCGCGCAGGAGCGGGTGCTGGGTGGCTGCGAGGCCCAGGGTCGTGGGGTCGCCGCTGGTGGTGGCGGGGCGCAGCCAGAAGCGCTGGCGCTGGAAGGCGTAGTTGGGCAGGGGGACGGTGTGTGGCAGGGCGATCGCCGCGTCGGGGCCGGTCGTGTCGGGGCCGGTGAAGAGGGCGGGCCAGTCCAGGCGGACGCCATGGGTGTGTGCGGTGGCGAGCGCGGTGAGCAGGGTGGCCGCTTCGGGCCGGTTGCGGCGCAGCAGGGGGACGGCGACGGGGGCGGTGCGGCTGCCGGTGCTGTCGCCGGTGGTTTCGTCGCTGGTGCTGGTGCTGGTGCTGGTGCTGGTGCTGGTGCTGGTGCTGGTGCTGGTGAGGGTTTC
>NZ_CAKKTM010000323.1 GCF_920888515.1 Protofrankia sp. CiP1_Cm_nod1
GGGCAGCCTCGGCTGCGGCAGCCGCGGCCGACGGCGCCGGAGCTGGTGCGGGAGCCGACGTCGGGACAGAAGCCGGGACCGGCCTCGGCACGGAGGCCGGGGCCAGGGGCGGGGGTGGGGGCGGAGCCGCGGCGATCTCTGTCCGGCGCGGCTGCTCCGGCAGAGCCGGCGGCGGCGGGGCGGACGGGGCGAAGGCGGCTGGTGCTGGTGCTGGTGCTGGTGCAAGGTAGCCGTTGATCGCCGGGGGACGCTGTCCGCCGCGTTCGATCTCGGCCAGCGACGAGAGGATCTCGTTGGCGCGGATGTGCGCCTGCCCGATCGCCAGGCTCTGGTCCTTCACGCTCTCGACCGCCCGCGCGAGCCAGGCCCCGCCGGCCTCGTCCACGCCGGGCTGCCGCTGGTGCAGGATCTCCACCAGCCCTTCGGCGACCTGCAGCTGGCTTTCCAGATACCGGGAGTGCAGCGCCACATGCTGCGCGACCACGTCGTCGAGGCCGCTGCCGTCCCCGGCATCATCGACACGGCCGCTGCCCACCGCGTCGGCGCTGTGGGAGTGGGCCGCCGCCGGTGGTGCGGCGATAGCGACGGCCGGCGGCCACGCTGCCGCCGGCTGTGGGGCCGCCGACGTGGTCGGCGCTGGCGCGGCCGTCGAGGATGCGGCCGTCGATGATGCGGCGGCATGGCCGGCGGAGAGGACCGACGGGCCGGGTACCGACGGGCCGCCCGGCGCCGCCGCGTCCGCCGGCACCTGGTGGCCGTCCTGACGAGCGGCCCGGTGGGCGTCCGCGACATCCGCGTCGATCCCGTTACCAGCCCCGAGGCCGAGGCCGAGCCCGAAACCGTTGTCGCCGCCTGTCCCGTTGCCGCCTGTCCCGCTGGCGCCGCTGGCGCCGCTGGCGCCGCTGGCGGCCAGAGTGACGACCGACGCCCGGAAACCGTCGTCGAGCGCGGCCCGATAGGCGGCGCGGCGGGACTCCGGCACGTAGTCGGCTCCGTTCAGGGTCACGGCCATGCCCCGGGACTTCGGCGCCACCCACGCGGGGGCGTCGTACCGGTTGATCCCGCTGATCGGCGCGCCGAGAACCGCGAGCTGGACGGCGGCCTGCTTCAACGCGACGTCGCTGTCGCCGAGCGGGCCGGCGTCGGTGGGAACGGCGACGATGCCGGACTCCTCGAGGGTCCGCCTGGCCAGCGCGGTCAGCACCTGCTTGGGGCCGAACTCGACGAACACGTTGCAGCCGTCCGCACGGATAGCCGCCAGGGCCTGGACGAACTCGACCGGCTGGAGCAGCTGCTCGGTCAGCGCGCGCCGGTTCGCCTCGGTGTCCGGCCCGTACCGGACGCCCGCGGTGTTGGCGTAGACCGGCTGCCGCGGCTCGCCGATCCGCGCCGTCGAGACGGCGTGCCCGAACGCCTCGACGGCATGCGCCACATGGGAGGTGTGGAAGGCCGCGGAGACGGGCAGCGGCCGGGCGCCCAGCTGCCGCTGCTTGCATTCCTGGACGACCTCGCCGACCGCCTGGGTCTCCCCGCCGACGACCACCTGGTCCGGCGCGTTGTGATTGCAGATCACCACGCCGGGGAAGGCGCGGAGGATGTCGTCGACCTGCTCCCGGGTGGCCTGGACGGCGGCCATGGTGCCCGGGTCGTGGTCGGGGTCCTCGGCGGGCGGGGCCATCGCCTCGCCGCGGGCGCGGGCGAGGCGGAAGAAGTCCGCGTCGTCGAGGGCGCCCGCGGCCCACAGCGCGGTGAGCTCCCCGAAGCTGTGCCCGAGGAATCCCGCGCAGCGCAGGCCCAGCTCGGCGAGGTAGCGGAACTGGCCGGCCGAGAGCGCCCCGATCGCGGGCTGGGCGTACTCGGTCCGGCGCAGGGTGCTCTCCTGCTTCTGGCGTAGTTCCGCGTCGAAGACGGGCGGCGGGTAGATGATCGCGCCCAGCCGGCGGTCGGCTCCGGCGAACGCCTCGTTCGCGTCGTCGACGGCCCCGGCCACGGCCGGGATGTTGAGCACCGCCTCCAGGCCCATGTCCAGGTACTGGCTGCCCTGCCCGGCGAACAGCGCGCCCACCTTCAGGCCGGCCAGCGCCCGGGCGCGGAAGAACACCCCCGCCGGATGCGTCCACTGCGCCGCGTCCGGGGCGGCGGCGAGCTGCTCGACCGCCAGGGCGAGCAGGCGCTGGGCGGTCTCGTCGTCCACGGCGACGAAGCCGACCCGGGCGTGCTCCGCCGGGATCGGCGTGCTGTCGCCCGGCTCGGCGCCGGAGCGCAGCAGCTCCAGCAGGCTGGCGGTGTCGGCCGCGTGCCAGAGGTGGGCGCGGGCGGTGCGGTGCAGTGTCGTGGTGGCGCGGCGCTCGCCGGTGTGCTCCTCGGAGGCCGTGTGTTCCTCAAGAACGACGTGGAAGTTCGTCCCGCCGAAGCCCATCGCCGAGGCGGCGGCCCGGCGGACCGGCCGGGCCGGGTCGCGGATCCACGGCCGGGTCCGGGTGTTGACGTACAACGGCCCGCCGGTGAAGTCGATCGCGCTGTTGGGATGCTCCACGTTGATCGTCGGCGGCAGCGTCCGGTGGTGCAGGGCGAGCGCGAGCTTTATCAGGCTCGCCGTGCCCGCGGCGCCCTTGGTGTGGCCGATCTGCGACTTCACGCTGCCGACCGCGGCGAAGTGCCGCTCGCCGCCCGCCTCGGCCAGCGCCTCGGTCAGCGCGGACAGCTCGGTCCTGTCCCCCACCGCGGTGCCGGTGGCGTGTGCCTCGAACAGCTCGACGGACGCGGGCGAGCAGTCGGCGTCGGCGTAGGCGCGGGCCAGCGCCAGCCGCTGCCCTTCGGCACGGGGCGCGTAGATGCTCTTGGACCGGCCGTCGCTGGACGAGCCGATGCCGCGGATGACCGCGTAGACACGGTTGCCGTCCCGCTCGGCGTCGGCGAGCCGCTTCAGCGCGATCATGCCGATGCCCTCGCCGATGAGGGTGCCGTCGGCGGCGTCGTCGAACGGCCGGATCCGCCCGCTCTTCGACAGGGCCTGGGTCTTGCTGAAGCACATGTACCCGAAGATCGAGTTCTCGGTGTCGGCGCCACCGGCGATCATCATCTCGGCCCGGCCGTCGACCAGCTCGGCCACGGCCATCCGCAGGGCTGACAGCGACGCCGCGCAGGCCGCGTCCACCGTGCAGTTCATCCCGCCCAGCCCCAGGCGGTTGGCGACCCGGCCGGAGACCACGTTGGCCAGCAGGCCGGGGAAGGAGTTCTCCTCCCACGGCGCGAACGCCTGGACGTACTTGGCGGCGATGGCCTCGGCGTCGGACGCGCTGAGCCCGCAGCTACGGACCACTTCCTTCAGGACGGGGGTCGACAGCCGGGCGGCCAGCGGATGCATCAGCGGGACCGGCCCGGTGACCCCCAGGACCACCCCGGTGCGGGTGGCGTCGTACCAGTCGGAGCCGGTCGCGCCCGCGTCGCGCAGCAGGTCCCGGGCCACGATCAGGCTCAGGGTCTGCATGACGCTGGTGACCTCGAGCTGGTTCGGCGGGATGCCGAACTCCAGCGGGTCGAAGTCGACGTCGGGGATGAAGCCGCCGCGGCGCGAGTAGGTCATGTCCGGGACGGTCGGATCGGGGTCGTAGTAGTCGTCCAGGTTCCACCGGTCCGCCGGGACGTCCTGTGTGCAGTCCGTCGCGTCGACGATGTTCTGCCAGTACTCCCGGTAGTTGTAAGCGTTCGGGAAGAGACCGGCCATACCGACTATCGCGATCGGATTGTCGGCCAGGCGCCGTTGCGCCAGCGTGTCGCCGCTCACCGTTTTCCTCTCCTGAGCTTTCCTTGAGCCTTGTCGCAGCGGATGGTCCCGGCCTTTTCCGTGGCCCGGGCCCGCGTTTTCGGGTGCGGTGCCCGCGAGGCTCCGCGTTTCCGCGCCCCGCTTTCCCGGATACTGCTTTCCCGGAAACTTCTCTCCCGGGTTCCCGTTCCTGGGCCGGCCGCCGGCGGGCGCCTCGGATCCGGCATGTTCCGCCGGCTCGCCCGGTGCCCGCGGGCACACGAAAGAGCCGGGACGGGGAGCCAGCGGCGCTGGTTCCCCACTCGGCCGTGCCGTGCGGCGGCCCGGTGAAGCCGGGCCGGTGGGACCTTCTGGATCGGCGTGCGGACATCCGCGGCCGGCTGCCGGCCGGCGCGAGAAAAACCATGACCGTGCCTGTCCGGCCGTCCTGCCACGCCGGCCGTCCTGGCATTTCAGGTGATCTGGTGTTCCGAGTGATCTGGCATATCGGCTGGTCTGTTGTCTCGGCTGGTCCGATGTTCGGGCTGGTCCGATGTTCGGGCTGGTCTAGTACGACAGTGGTCCGGCACCGACGCCGGCGAACGGGGAGGCCGTGGACAGCGGCACCATTCCGGTGGCCAGGCCGACGAGGTCCGCCATGGCTTCGGCGAAGTGCTGGTGACCGATGGGGCTGGGGTGCAGGCCGTCGGCCGACCACATGGCCGGGTCCGCCCATTCCCGGCTGTCGACGACGTCCAGGCAGAGCGCGCCGGTACGTGCGGAGATCTCCCGCAGGTACTCGTTCGCCTCGGCGAAACGGCCCCGCAGGAGCTCCTGGAAGGACGCCGGCAACGGGAGGTTGCCGGGAATGTCCGCGTAGGTCGCGGTGAACATCACCGTGTCCGGGCCGGACAGCGTCGCGAAGATCGCCTCGAGATTCCGCCGGAAGCGGGCCGCGTCGTAGTCCCGGATCAGGTCATTGACCCCGGCCACGAACCCGATCAGCGGGGCCTTGTTCACCAGCGCGACCCGAAGCTGCCGGTCGATCACATCCTGGGTGGTCGCGTCGAAGGTCCCCAGGTTGAGGCAGCCGCTGCCCGCGATCCCGAACATCTCGGCGAACCGGGGCACCCAGCCGCGGTACGCCCCGTCCGGTGCGGGGTCGCCCCGGCCCTCGACGAAACTGTCACCGACGACCGTCATCCGCGCTTTCGCCATCATGTTCCCCGCTTCGTCCCGAGCTGCCCGCGAAAAGATTCCACAAGTTGGATGCCAGCCCACCCGTCCGTGCGGTCGTCACGCATTGTTCACACCCCTGTCATGTTATCCGGCAGGTCTTGGCACGGGCATTCGCCAGCAAGTTTCCTCTCAATTGTGCGAAGCATCCGAAAGAACGGTCAACGCCAATCCCGGATACCTATTGCCTGATCAGGGCGGGCTATCGACGCTATCCACGGGAAAACAGGATGCCCGCTCCAGAATTCTCGACAAATTTCGGCAGAGTTCACTGTCCCGTGGGGCCCGCCATACATCACCGGCCCGCTGCCACTGTCGCGGGAGGCCGCCGGGCGTGCCCGGACATCGTCACGCACTCTTCGGGAAACTTGTGCGACCGATACATTTTACAGCATTACACAGGTTTTGCACCAGTTCGTCCACAGTGCCGGCGGAACCCGTTCAGCCCGCCGCGATGCTGCAGGCATAGTCGAAGTGGAACTTGGCCAGCAGCACGTCGGCGTCGTCGTAGAGCAGCGCCCTGCCGTCCAGGTCGAACTGCTCCGCGGCCGTGCTGGCCAGGATTCGCCGCGCCTCTCGCTCGTCCACGGTGGCGATCGCGCGGACCCGGCCGACGGCCGGCTTCCGGAAAATCGACCGCGCGTCCCGGACCACCGTGTACTCGACCCGGGCCAGGCGCGGCGCCAGCGCGCCGGCCAGCGCGGCGGCACCGGCGATATCCGCGGCCAGGAAGAGCGCGCCGGCGTGCACCGTCCCCAGATGATTGGTGAGGTTCCTGTCCGCCGGAATCTCGACCACCGCGCGGTCCGGCCCAACCTCGGTGATATCGGCCCCGACGAAACGACCGAAGGGCACGAGCGAGTTCGTGATCTCACGAATCCGTTCGTAGTCGACGACTCCGCCGGTGGCCTCGCTGAATATCGCATACCCGGCCTGGGCGGGCGGAACCCGCGTGTCACTGGTCACGTCTACCATCCCAACACTGTTTTCCTACCGGACCGTGAACAGGTGTCGAACCGGTCACCGGAGGCGGCGGAAAAAGAGGTGAAGCGCCATGCGGGCAGGAGCGCGCGGGGCGGGGGAAAACGGGCACGAAGACGGTCCGCACCGCGGCGGCGCCCAGCGGAGCCCATCAGCGGAGTTCGCCAGCGGAGTTCGCCAGCGGAGTTCGCCGGTGCGCCTCACCGGTGAGCGCGCAGCACCCGGCGGGCGATGGACCAGCGCAGCACCTCGGACGGGCCCTCGTAGATCCGGAAACCCCGCGCCTCGACAAGAAAGCGGGCGACCAGTTCGTCCTCGCACACACCGAGCCCGCCGTAGAGCTGCACCACGCGGTCGAGCACCCGCCAGACCGCCTCCGACACGAAGGTCTTGGTGATCGCGGACGCGTGGCGCGCGGCGCCGCTGAGCGCGCCACGCTCGTCGATCACGGCGGCTGTCGAGTGGACGAGCGCCCGGGCGGCCGCGATGTCGATCTCGTTGTCGGCGACGTGCGCCTGGGCCATCCCGTGGCCGGCGACCGCTGTCCCGAACGCCTCGCGCCCGACGATCCGCGCGGCCGCCATCTCGTGCGCCCGGACGGCCACCCCCAGCCAGCTCATCGAGAACATGATGCGGGAGGGGGCCAGCCGTGCCTGGATCTGCTCGAAGCCCTTCCCGGCCTCGCCGAGCACGGCGTCGTCGGGCACGAAGCAGTCGTCGAACGTCACCTCGCAGTGGCCGCCCGGGGCGCTGTGGTCCAGCGTCGGCATGCGGCGGCCGACGGTGAGCCCCGGGTTGTCCTGGTCCACCACGAAGATGGTCGAGCCACCGGTGGTCGCGGCCATGCAGATGCTGAACGCCGCCCCGTCGGCTCCGGTGACGAAGTGCTTCGCACCGTTGATCTTCCAGCCGCCGGGGGCCTTCTCGGCGGTCGTGCGCAGCATCGCGAGATCCGACCCCGCCCCCGGGGACGGTTCGGACACCGCGAGGGACGAGCGGACCTCACCGCGCGCCAGCGGCTCCAGGTACCGCCGCGCCTGCTCGGCGGTGGCGAGGTGGGCGAGCAGGTGGATGTTGCCGTCGTCCGGGGCGGACGCGTTCACCGCGATCGGGCCGATCAGGCTCGCGCCGGCGGCCTCCAGCACGTGCGCCAGGGCACGGGTGTCGAGGCCGAGCCCGCCGTAGGCCACCGGCGACAGCGGGCCGAAGACCCCCGCCTGGCGTGCCGCCTCCTGCAGCCGCACCCGCAGCGCGTCGTCCATCGGACGCCCGTCGACGATGATCTCCCGCTCGACCGGGAAGACATGTTCCTGGACGAACGCCCTCGTGCGTTCGGCGATCCGCTGCGGGCTGGCGCCCGCGCTGCCCGCGCTGGACGCGCTGGACGCGGTGAGTGCGGTGAGTGCGGTGGGTACGGCGTTCACGGCTGGGCACGCTCCTGGTCTGTGTCGGCGCCGCCGCCGCGCGGGGGCGGCGGGCGGCGCGTCCGTTCCTCCTGCCGCGCCGCCTGGTTCACCGGCTCCCCGCTCCCCTGGCTCCCCGGTACACCAGGGCACCTGATGACCGAGGAGCGGTACAGGCGAGAAGCGATATCGTCCTATACCAGCAGGTATTGTCTGATACAGGCTTATACGGGCAGATGTGGGCGAGAAACGGTCAGGCGGCCGTGAGCAGCCGCTTGTCCCGCGGTGTCCCGACCGCTTCGTAGAGCTTCTCCAGGTGCTCCGGAGCGAAGAACTCCTCACCGTGGATGCCCCCGCCTATCATCGCGTAGAACTTCTTCGTGTATTCCGGGCTCTGGCTCGTGGCGCGCAGCACCGAGTCGAAGAAGGGGGGCAGCGGGAGGAGTTCGGAGATCATGCAGGTGAACTCGAAGGTGCTCTTGCTCCGCTCGTCGCGGAGCCTGGCGTACTCCGCCACCGCGTCGTCGATCGGGCGCTCGCCGGCCAGTCCTTCGTGCAGATGGTTCGCCAGGAGCTCGGCGTACACGAGGGCGTCGGTGATTCCCCAGCCGGTGAACGGGTCCTTGTGGTATCCGGCGTCCCCCACCAGCGCCCAGCCCGGCCCGTTGGAGCGGCGGTAGTAGTTGTCCGGGTAACGCATCACCCGGAAGTTCTCCTCCCGCTTCCCCTTCGCCCGCAGTTCCTCACCGAGCTCGGGGACGACCTCGTCGTACACCGCGTGGAAGTTGTTCTCCACGTCGGTGCGGAACGCGCTGAAGTGCTCCCGCCGGCGCAGCAGGGACAGCAGGTTCAGGCCGTCGTTGGTCGGCCACGTTCCTATCTGCTGCTCGTTGAAGCCGGTCCGGTGGTGGAAACTCCAGTCCAGGCCGCTGAAATACGAGTAGTAGACGAAGCAGCTCGCCGGGACCACCCGGTAGAAGTCGGCCCCGACCTTGTCCGCGACCGTCGAGTTCCGGCCGTCCGCGCCGACGACGAACGAGCCGCGGAACTCCTGCTCCGGCCCGTCGCCGAACTGGCCCCGGATACCGGCCGCACGGCCGTCCTCGAAGATCACGTCCTGGACGGTGAAGCCCTCGAGGATCTCCACTCCGGCCGCGCGCGCCGCGTCGACGAGAATGCCGTCCAGGACGGTGCGCCGCGGGGAGTAGACCTCGGTGATGCCCTCGATCGGGTCGGCGAAGCCCTCGATGTGGATGCCGGTGTAGGACATGATCAGGTTTCTTATCGGCGGGACGCCCGACGCCACGAGGCGGTCGAGCAGGCCCCAGTCCCGCAGCCGGGCAAGGCCGGTCTGGTGAACATAGTGCGTCGAGACGGTGTCACTCGGGAAGGTAGACCGATCGACGACAAGGACCCGGTGGCCTCGCCTGGCGAGCAGCAGCGCCAGTGGTGAACCGGCGCAGCGCGCACCGACAACGATGACGTCGTACATGAGAATGTGCTCCTGTCGTGAACCCGGCGAAGCCCGCGGTGGTATTACACACGGCAGTGGTACGGGTCGATTTTCCACAGCTGCCGGAACGAGAGTCAACAACTACCGCCGAGATACATCGCCCAATTGGGCGGCACAATTGACCCACAACCCGGGAAGGGCCCGGAAGAACACCGGAAAGATATCCGGAGAATTCTCCACAGGTTCACCGGGCGTTGGGAGGAGGGAACCGAAGGAAGAGGAAGGAGAAGGAAGGAGGAGGTTAGCCGTACACCGCGGCGATGTCCGCGGCGAAGTCGGCCTCGATGACGTTACGGCGCAGCTTCATCGAGGGCGTCAGCTGCCCGGCGGCCACGGTGAAATCGGTCACGAGCACCCGGAACGCCCGGATCGACTCGGCGCGCGAGACCAGGCTGTTCGCGTCGTCCACGGCGGTCTGGATCTCCGCGAGCAGCTCGGGGTCATGGCTGAAGGACCCGTCGCCGGCGGCGAGCCCCCGGCTGGCCTGCCAGCCGGCGAGCGCGGCGGGGTCGATCGTCACCAGCGCGCTGACGAAGGGCCGCCCGTCACCCACCACGATGCAGTTGCTCACCAGCGGATGCAGCCGGACCCGGTCCTCCAGCGGGGCGGGTGCGACGTTCTTGCCACCGCTGGTGACCAGGATCTCCTTGCGGCGGCCCGTGATGTGGAGGAAGCCGTCGTCGTCCAGCCGGGCGAGGTCGCCGGTGTGCAGCCACGGGCCCTCACCGCCCTGTGTCGCGTCCCGGTCGGTGGGCTGCGGACTTCCCTGCCAGTACCCCGGCGAGACGTTGAGGCCGCGGATGAGCAGCTCGCCGTCGTCCGCGATCGCCACCGTGGTGCCCGGGATCGGGCGCCCGGTGCTGCCCAGCCGGTTGGTGGCCGGGACGTTCACCGTCACCGCCGTCGCGGCCTCGGTCAGCCCGTAGCAGTTGAGGATCCGTACCCCGATGCCGCCGTAGAAGGCCGCGGTCGAGTCGTCGAGCGACGCGCCGCCGCAGATCACGTCCTGGAAGCGGCCGCCGAAGGAGGCCCGTACCCGGCTGTAGACCTGCTCGTCGAACGCGGCGTGCGCGGCGCGCAGGCCGTCGTCGACCGGCAGCCCGCGCGCGCTGGCGAGCCCGAACTCGATCGCGGCCCGCTCCGCCTCGGCGTCGACCACCCCGGCCCCGCCGGCCGCGGGCACCCGCACCCGCTTGCGGATCTTCTCCAGCGCGTACGGCACAAGCGCGAGGAAGCTCGGCCGGAACACCGGGAACTGCCCGATCAGCTCCGGGATGCCCGCCACCAGCCCGGTCCGGGTGCCCCCGTACAGGCAGGCGATGAGGATGGTCCGGCCGAAGACGTGCGACAGCGGCAGGCCCAGCAGGGTCGCGGCCTGCTCCCCGGCGGCGGTGCGGAAGAGGTCACCGGTGTGTTCGACGGTGTTGGCGGAGGACGCGTACAGGTTGCGGTGGGTGAGCATGCACCCCTTGGGCATGCCGGTGGTACCGCTGGTGTAGACGATCGTCGCGAGGTCGTCGGCGCGTACCTTGGCGCGGCGCTCGTCGAACTCGGCGTCTTCGGGCCCGTCCTGGTCCGCGTCGCGCCAGGCCCAGACCGCCGCCAGCGGCCAGGAGCCGACGCGCAGGGCCGCCCCGCCGATCCGGTCGAGCTGGGCCCGCTGTTCCTCGGTCTCGGTGAAGCACCAGTTCGCCGCGGAGTCGACGAGCAGGTGGCGCACCTGCTGCTCGGACGCCGTCGGGTAGATCGGGACCGTGACCGCGCCGATGCTGAGCACCGCGAAGTCCACCACGGCCCACTCGTAGCTGGTCCGTCCCAGCACGGCCACCCGGTCGCCGTGCGCGACCCCGTGCGCCAGCAGCACCTTGGCGACGGCCCGGACGTGGCCGGCGAACTGCCGGTAGCTGACGTCCCGCCAGCCGGCGGCGTCCTGCCAGCTCAGCACCGGGCGGTCCGGGGCCAGCCGGACACCCTCGTCCAGGATGAGGGACAGCCCCCGATCCGCGGGAAGAACGACACCGTCCCCGGACCTGTACTGCTGCATGTGAACCACCTACTCGCGGCGACGATTTCCGATGTCGGGAAACAGGAGCTCGGCGGCGGCGTCGGGGCCGGTCGAATATGAATACCAAAAGAATTCCCGACGAACAGCCACCACGAAGGCCACCACGAAGAATTCATCCGTTCGCAACACTCCCGTGGACTGGCCGGTGGGATGACGGATTCGGGCACCCGGGACCGGGCGCCGGTGGGCGTCTCATAGTGTGTGAACCTGTCGGGATGGTGTCAACGTGGGTTCGGCGGGCCCAATCGCCCGATCGGCGGGGACGATCGAGAATAACGACGACCGGCAACGGCCGACGACGGCGGATTCTCCCGGCCGACCGCTTCGCCAGCACTCGCCAGGACACCCTGCCAGGACGCCGCTGTGACGTTTACCACCCGACGGTCTCGAGTCGTCCGCGCGTATCCGGATATTACACTGGCGGCACGGATTCACATACGTACGGTCACCCACGAAGAATGCCGGGCCGTACGACGGCCTCCGGATCCCACCGCGGATTCCGCATGCCACACATCATGAGATGACCACCGGCAGAGGGATGTTTCCATGAGACCGGACGAAACGCCCACTTCGACGTCGCGCCGCGCCAGTCCCGCGATCCGGCTCGCGCTCGTCTGCGTGGCGACCTTCCTGGTCTACCTGGACGCCAGCATCACCCCGGTCGCCGTGCCGGCGATCCGCGCCGATCTCCATGCCGACGTCACCGCCGCCCAGTGGCTCCTGGACGCCTACACCCTGGGCTTTGCCTGCCTGCTGCTGACCGCGGGATCACTCGGCGACCGTTTCGGCCGCAAGGCCGCCCTGCTGACCGGCGCCGGCGGTTTCACGGCCTGCTCGGTGGCCTGCGCGCTCGCCCCGGGCGCGGGAGTGCTGATCGCCGCGCGCGGCGGCCAGGGCGTGTTCGCGGCGGCGGTCGTACCGCTGTCACTCGCGGTCACCACCGAGCTGTTCGCAGATCCGAGGCGACGGACCCGTGCCATCGGCGTGTGGGGTGGCGTCGCCGGTACGGCGGTGGCACTCGGACCGATCATCGGCGGGCTGCTCGTCCAGACGGCCGGCTGGGAGAGCATGTTCTGGATCAACCTGCCGATCGGCGCGGTGGCGCTCGCCGGCCTGTCCTGGGCCCTGCCCCCGTCCCCTCCCCGCCGGCCGTCCCGAAACGGCCGGGCCGCCGGCGAGGGCCGCGACGGCATGCCCGACGCGCCCGACGCGCCCGACGCGCCACCGGCCGATGGCCTCCGGGGGAGCCGGGAAGCCGCCGGCCGGCCGGACGTCGTGGGGCAGGCGCTGTTCGTGCTCGGTAGCGGGCCGCTGACGTTCGCGATGATCGAAAGCGGCCGTTTCGGCTGGTCCTCGCCGGTCATCCTCGGGCTCCTGCTCGGCAGCGCCGTCGTCCTGGCGCTCTTCGTGCGCTGGGAGATCCGCTGCCCGCACCCGATGCTCCCGCCGCGCCTGCTGCGCGTTCCCGCGGTCGCTGTGGCCTGCGTCGTGAACTTCCTCGGCCTGTTCGGCATGTACGCGGTGCTGTTCCTGCTGACCGTGTACCTCCAGGAGACCCGGCACCTGTCACCGGTGGGAACCGGGGTGCGTTTCCTCGCGCTCACCGGGTTTCTCGGCGTGGCCTCGATGGGCGCGGCCGCCGTGGTGGCCCGGCTCGGGACCCGCACGACCATGCTCCTGGGCCTGCTCCTCGTGGCGGCCGGGCTCGGCGGGCTCACCCTCGTCGAGGACGCCGGCGGCTATTTCACCTACGGATGGGCCCTGGTGCTGCTCGGTGCCGGCATACCGCTGTCCAGCGGTGTGGTCGCGATCCAGGCGATGATGAGCGCGGTACCAGCCGATCTCGCCGGTACCGCGTCCGGCGCGATGAACACGTTCCGGCAGTTCGGGGCCGTCTTCGGAGTGGCACTCGCGGGCGTCCTCTCCCCGCAGCGGGGCGAGGCCGTCACCTCGATGAACGTCACCTTCATCGTCGCCGCGACCGGCGCCCTGGCCGGTGCCGTCGTGACGGCGGTCGTGCTACGCGCGCGGAACGACCACGCCGGCCGGCCCGTACCCACGGTGGAGCCGCAGCAGCCAAGCGTCGCGTGACCTCGACCGACCCGCCGTCACCGGCCTGCCGTCGGGGATTTCCGTTCCAGCTGTAAGCCACACCTCCTCGGCTCGTACGCCTACCAGGCGCACACTCAGGACATGACGATGATCAAAAGTTCCCGCATCGCTGTACGCCTGCCTGAAGAGCAGGATGCGCTGATCCGCGTGGCAGCCGAGGTCGAAGGCTCGACCGTCACCGAGTTCACCGTGAACGCGGCCGTAGCCAGGGCCAAGGACGTCCTGGCAGAGCAGCGCCTGTTCACGCTGGGGAGCGAGGCATGGACGGAGTTCCTCACCATTCTGGATCGTCCGGTTACTCGTAAACCGCGCCTGGAACGCCTGCTCACCGAGGAGCCGATCTTTGAATGAGTGGCTGCTCCGCTCCCAGGCCGATCGCCGCGGCTGATGACCTGTCGACCTTTGACAGCGGCGAGTCCGCACTGGACGACTGGTCGCGCCGACGGGCGTTAGGTAACCGGACAGCGGGAGCCTCCCGCTGTTTTGTCACGTGCCGTGACGCACGTGTCGTCGGCTACTACGCCCTGGCTACCGGGGCCGTACAGCGGCTGGATACCAGCCGACGCATCGGCCAGGGCATGCCCGATCCCGTCCCGGTCATTCTGCTGGGGCGTCTCGCCGTCGGCGTCAAGGAACAGGGCCGGGGTCTGGGCGCCCATCTGTTACGCGACGCGATCACCCGTACCATCGCGGCAGCGGAGATCGTCGGCGTGCGAGCCCTGCTCGTACACGCGCTGCACGACCAGGCTCGGGAGTCCTACCTGCATTTTGGGTTCGAACCGTCTCCCACCCACCCGCTCCATCTGTTCCTTCTGATGAAGGATGCCCGGGCTCTGACCAGAGGCGACACATCCGGGTAGTGCCGGCCGGATCGGTGGCCGGCACTACCCGGCACAGCCAGGAATGTCCGTCGACCGAACAGCCGTCCACGCCGCTTTCCGGACAGTTCCGTTCTCGGAAATGAAAAGCCGGGAAAATGGAAAAACCGTTCATCCACCGTGGGGTAACAGAACGTTCACCGGCGGTCCACCGTTCCGCGGTCCTGTTCCAGTGGATGTCGGCGTATCGTCCGGTGACGAGCGTCCCGGGTGCGGGACGAGCCGAGGCCGCATGCGGATGACATGCAGAATATCGCGGCCGGCAACGCGGCAGCTGGAGCCGCCGGGAGACAAGAGCGTGGCGAGAGACAAAGGAGGCGAGTCCGTGCAGGTGAACGGAACGCGGGAGGAGTCCGCCGCACAGAGCCGCATCCGGGAACTACAGCAGTTGTTGGAATACGGCCTGCAGGCCGGGATCGGGGTCGGCCACTCGCTGGGTATCACCGTCGAGTCGGTGGACGAGGGCCGGACGGTCTACACGCTGGCGCCCTCACCGGCCACGGCCAACGCGATGTACACCGTGCATGGCGGAGTTCTGGCGACCCTCATGGACACCGCCATGGGGAGCGCGGTCTTCACCAGTCTCCCCGACGGGGTTCTTTACACCACGCTCGAGCTGAAGGTCAATTTCATCCGGTCGGTGAAACTGGACGCGGACCGGCTCACCTGTGAGGGCCTGGCCATCCACGTCGGCAGACGGACCGCGCTCGCGGAAGCGCGTGTCACCGACCCTACCGGCAAGCTGATTGCCCACGGGACGAGCACCTGCCTGCTACAGCCCGTGGACACGACCCGGAGCGCGTAGCCGGCCGTCCTGCCCGTACCCGGCACGGCCGGCCCCGTGGCCACGGCCACTCCGCCACAGCCGTGGCCACGGAAGGGCCGTCTGAGACAGCGGGGCGGTGCCGGATATCGCGTGGGTGGTCTCCGGTCCGTGTGGAATACCCACCGTCACAGCTGCATCAGGTGCTCCAGGGTCTGTTCCGGCGAGCTGTGCAGGATCGTCCGCCAGCCACGGGCCCGCGCGGCGACGCAGTTGACCGGCGTGTCGTCGATGAGCAGGCACTGTCGGGGCGTCGCGCCGAAGGCGTCCTCGGCCAGCTGGTAGATCTCCGGGTCGGGCTTGCGGATCCCGGTCTCGTGGGAGTTGATGGTCACCTCGAACACGCCCGCGTCGGGCATCAGCGCCGCGCGATGCGGCTCCCACTCGGCCACGCTGTTCGTCAGCAGCCCCACCCGCAGCCCCCGGCGCCGGCAGTCGGCCAGACAGCCGAGCAGTGCGCTGTTCATCCGCCGTCCCTCGTACCAGTGGTCGCCGAAGCGGGTCAGGTCGACTCGTGGCGTCCACCGCGGGGCGAGCGCCGCGGTGACCCGCAGTCCCCAGTCGTGCTGCGTCATCAGCCCGCGTTCCAGCGGCTCGAGCATCCGCATGCCGCGCTCGCCGGCGACCGTCTCGATGGCCGACCGCAGGGCCGCGGCCGGCACCCCCGCCGCGGCCACGAACCGGTCGAACGCCTCCGGGATGGGGGAGGTCAGCACGCCGCCGAAGTCACACCACACCACCGAGACCTCCGCCGACGACGGGCGCCGGCCGATGTCCCGGGTGCCGTCAGCCACATCCGCCCCCCGGGACATCGGCCGGTGGGACGGCGGCCGGTGGGACGGCGGCCGGTGGGACGGGCCGGCCCGGGCAGGATCGGCCGCGGGCGGCCCCGGGAGCCGCGTGGGCGATTCCGGGGGTCATCCGGGAAAGCCCCCGGGAATCCACGTGTCGAACTGGGCGGCTGGCGCGGCAATGTGCACCGGGCCGGTGAAGACCTGGCGGGCGTCGGCCTGCCGGGCCGCCAGCCACCGCGGGTCGGCGGAGATGAAATGGGTCAGGACGAGCTGCCCGGCGTCCGCCTCGGCCGCGGCGGTACCGGCGTCGGTGGCGCACAGATGACCGTGCGGCCCGTTGTCGGCGATCTCCAGGGTGGCTTCGGCCAGCAGCAGGTCCACGTCGCGGGCCAGGGGGATCAGCGCGTCTGTCCAGCCGGTGTCGCCGGTGTAGGCGAGGCTGCCCGCCGGGCTGTCCAGCCGGACACCGCAGTTGGGGATGGCGTGACGCAGCGCGTGCATACTGATCGTGCAGTCACCCACCGTGAAACTCTCGCCCGGGACGTACTCCCGTACGTCGAAGGCGAGGTCGAACGCCCTGTCCAGCAACGGGATGGTCGCCACCGGAAAGAGCTCCGCGAGCTTCCGCAGGGTCGCGCGCCCGCCGGCCGGGACATAGAGCGGAATCGGCGTGAGCCGGGTGGTGCCGGCCGCCTCCAAGATCTCCGGCAGGGTGGGGAAGGACGCGCCATACCGCGCGTGCCGGCTCAGGAGAGTTTTTCCGACCGGCAGCAGATCATAGCAGTGATCCAGGTGGAAATGACTGATCACCACCGCGTCCAGCATTTTTGGATGCCCTATCATGCTGAGCGCCAGCGCCACACCGGGACCGCAGTCGAGCAGGATCCTGGTGCTGTCGGTGCTCACGAGATAACCCGAACTGCCCTGGCCACCGGAAGGCATTCCCGAACGGCAGCCGAGGACGGTGAGATGCATCTGCGAAATGTCCGATCTTCTGAAATACCGGAATCCGGGGACTCCGGAGCACTGGTGTGATGTGGTATGCCGAGGCGCCCCGACGGCGTAACGTGTGGATCTTTGTGATGCCGCCGGAGAATTTTGGGTCCTGGGAACCGGGGGTGCACGGTTCCCCCGGTTCCAGCGATGTTGCTAGCAGCTTGTGGCCCTGGCAACGAGCAACTTCCAGCCATACGATTACGAACGCTTATCACCGCTGTTCACTGCCCTCGCCGCCGCTCACCAGGCTGGCCGTGCCGCCGGGATGCCATGCCCGGCCGGCATGACTCCCAGCCGGCATGACTCCCGGCCGGGACGTGCCGGGACGGCCCGGCAGGTCCACCGGCGCTGTCTGTCGGCGGTCGTCCGGGAGCCGGCGCGGCCCGGTACGGCCCGGTACGGCCCGGTACGGCCCAGCGTGGCCCGGCCTTCGTACCGGGTCGGGCCGGCAGCGGCCGGCGACGCCCGGTCAGCGCTCGACGTATTACGCGGAAAAGTGCCCACCGGCCGCTTTCTCCAGTTTTCGCCCAGCCCGTCACGGCCTGGTGGTGAACGAAACGCGAAGCGACGACAAATGATGCGGGAATCCTGCCTGCGACCCACCGGATCCGGCCTCGCTCAATAGCTGTCCAATAGCTTTCCCGAATGGATCTATACGATCGGGAAACAACCGTTGACGGTCCTCGGTGCGCCGCCGGACAATTTTTCCGGTGGCGGCGTTCACGGCGCACCGGGCGCGATTCGCCCATTGGCCGGCCGGTACGGACGCCCCGACCGGTGGTCCCCGGAGACGGCGACACGAAGAAACTACGGCTCGAAGAAACGGCGACACGAAGAAACGGCGGCGCAAAGAAGAGGACGGCGTGAGGAAGGCGACGGCCGGCTCTTCGTGGACAGGGGGAGGCCGCATGGTCACCGGCACGTTGCACGATGCGCTTGACCGGGCTGCAGCCCACGGCCGGGACACCCGGGTCGACTTCCCGTCCGAGCCGGCTTCCATCACCCTCGGTGATCTCGCTGATTCCACCCGGGTGATGGCGCGCTCGCTGGCCGCGGCAGGCGTGGGACCGGGCAGCCTGGTCGGGATCTTCAGCCAGAACGCACCCGAGTTCCTCCAGGCGCTGTTCGCCATCACCAGGACCGGCGCGGCGGCCTGCCCGTTGCCGCTGCCCACGGCGGCCTGGGATCTGGCGGGGCACGCGCACCGGCTGGCGCGGATCGTGTCGGTCGCAGGCATCCGCGACGTGGTTGTCTCCTCCCGCTTCCGGGGGCTGGCCAGCCGTTTCAACGGTGCCGTGGGTGACGTGGCCTTCGTCCGCGCCGCCGATCTGCTGGCGGCCGCGCCTCCGCCCGGGCGACTGCCCCTGGTCGACGCGGCCCAGACGGCCATCGTCCAGTTCACCTCGGGAAGCACCGCCGCCCCCAAGGGGGTCCGGCTCACCCACGCCAACACGCTCGCGGGCATCGAGGCGATCAGCGAGGGGATCGACCTCGGCCGGGACGGCGACGGAGGCGGCAGCTGGCTGCCTCTCTTCCACGACATGGGACTGTTCGCGACCCTGTCCGCGATCATGCGTAACGTCCCCATGACAGTGTGGTCACCCGCCTCCTTCGTCAAGGACCCGGCACGATGGCTGCGCCAGTTCCTGGCGTCCGGGGCGACGATCTCCCCCGCTCCCAACTTCGGCTACGACCAGCTGGTCGCCGCCGTGCCCCCGGGGGAGGTGGCGGAGCTGGACATGCGTCACTGGCGGGTCGCCTTCAATGGTGCCGAGCCCATCGCGCTGGCTTCGGTCGAGCGGTTCCTGGAACACTTCGCGCCGGCCGGTTTCGCCCCTGAGGCGATGTTCCCGGTGTACGGGATGGCCGAGGCGACGCTGGCGGTCACCTTTCCCCCGCTGGGCCGGCCGCCGGTGTCGGTCTGGGTTGACCGGGACCTGCTGGCCAATGCCGGGCGCGTCCAGCGGGTGCCACCCGAGCATCCACGCGCGCGGGCTGTCATCGCCGTGGGCCGCCCGGTGCGCGGGGTCGACCTGCGAATCTCCAGCCCCGACGCCGGCGAGCTGCCTGCCGACGCCCAACGGGTCGGCGAGATCGAGATCCACGGGGATCCGGTGACGTCCGGCTATCTGCTGGCGGAGGGAACCGACGACGACACCTTCACCGCGGACGGTTGGCTCCGTACCGGAGACCTGGGTTTCCATCTGGGTGACGACGTGTTCGTCACGGGACGAACAAAGGAAATGATCATCATTCATGGGACGAACTTCTACCCCGAGGACGTCGAGGGCATCGCCCGTGACGTCCCCGGGGTGTTCAAGCGCCGCTGCGTGGCTGTCGCCGGCCGCGCCCATGACAGCGACCGTGACGACGGCCGCGGCGGGCACGGCTGGGATGCCGGCCCGCACGGGAGCGACGGCACAGAAGTGATCACTCTGCTCGCGGAGACGAGCCTCGACGACCCGGCCGCACGTGACCGGCTCGCCGGTGATCTGCGTGCCCAGATCACCGGAACGCTTGGCCTGTCCGACCTGGCGGTATGCCTGGTGCCCCCGAGCACGCTCCCCCGCACGTCCAGCGGCAAGTTCCAACGCCTGGCCATCCGTGAACGATCATGGAAGCCTCCGCTCTGACACCGCGGGCCCGCCGCCCAGTTCACCGACGCCCGGTTCACCGGCACAACAGAGTTCGACGTCACAGAGCTTGATGTCACAGGGCCCGATGTCACAGGGCCCGACGTAACAGCCCGGCGTGGTCCTGCCACGAAGATCGCGCACTGTGACCCTCGCCCGGGCCGCCCGGGCCGCCCGGACCGGCCCCGAAGCCCGCAGCAGCCCGCACGCGAAGTCCGCGAAGGAAGCCGATGCACAGTTACGATGTCTTCCGCCAGTACGAACGTCATCAGTGGCAACTCGCCGACCTGCCGTTCGACAAGATCGATCGCGACCTGGTCGACCCCGACTACGTCACACTGGCGAAAAGCGCGGTGATGGGCGAGTCGAACTCGATAGCCGCCCAGCACGGCTTTTTCAACGAGTTCGTCGATGACTACGACTTCTCCGCTTTCGTGGCGATCTGGGGCTTTCAGGAACTTCAGCACCACTACGCGTTCCGGGCCTGGCTGGAAGCACTGGGCGTCCACGTCGAGGCGGCTCCCGTCGAAGCGATGCGGGAACCGTACGCGCCCGGCACGACACCGGCCGCAACCCTCGCGACGAACATCATTTCGGAACTGACGGTGAACCACGTCTACCGGGCCGTCTCGGACTGGGTGGCCGAGCCGGTGCTGCGGACAATCATGCGGGACGCCAGCCGGGACGAGGCAGCCCACGCCCGCGAGTTCATCTACTTCGCCCGCAGGCGCCTGGCCGCGCATCCGCGGGAGCTGCCATCCGTCCTCGAAACGCTCTATGTGTACACCTCCGGCACACGGATCAGGCATCCGGTGAGTGTTTTCAAAAGCGAACTGCCGGAACTGCGCGAGCACGAGACGATAGACACCGGCTTCGAGTTCTTCCTTACCAGGGCCGGCGGGGCCTGCGAGCTCGACCGCCTCCAGGTGAAGATCCGCCGGGCCTTCGGTGCCCTGACCGGCCTGGACCTCGCCAGCAACGCGCGTATCCGGCGCGCGCTGGCCGAAGCACTGGTATGACACCCGCCGGATCCGGCCCGAGCGGGTGGACAGCTTCGGCCGGCAATCCGGTGGCCGTCTTTTTCGTATCGTCAGCAGCCCGATGCCGTGAAACACGACACGTTTTGGAGAGAAATTGTCCGCCACCCACGAGCAGATCGTCGCTGTCGTCACCGACATCGTGACCGGCGAGCTCGGCCTCGCCACCGGCAGTGTGACTCCGTCCACCGACCTCCGCTCGATCGAGGGGGCCGACTCGGTCAAGGTACTCCGGATGATCTCCAGAATCGAGCAGCGTTTCGACGTCGAGCTGGAGGACGAAGACGTCTTCGGTGTCTCCTCCGTCCATGACATCGCGCTGGTCGTGGCGAAGGCCCTCATCCCGGACCCGTCATGACGACGATCACGGACCCGAGGACGGACACCGCCGTCGCCGACACCAATCAGCACTACGACCTCGACCCGGAGGTCTTCGGCCTCTTCCTCGATCCGTCGCGCAAGTACAGCTGCGGGCTGTACAGGTCCGAGACGGACACCCTGGCGGACGCGCAGATCAACAAGCTGCGCTTCGTCGCCGAACGCCTGGGCCTGCGAGGCGGCGAGCGCCTGCTCGACGTGGGCTGCGGCTGGGGATCCCTGTTACTGTTCATGGCACGGGAACACGCCTGCCGGGCAACCGGCATCAGCCCGGCGGCCCGCCAGCACGCCTACATAAGCGGCCGGGCCCGTGAACTCGGTGTGGCCGACCGGGTCAGCACCTGGCAGGGGCATTTCGAGGAGATCGACCTGCCCGCCGGCGGCTTCGACGCGGTGACCATGCTCGGATCCATCGTGCACATGCCCGATCTGGCCGCCGTGTTCGCCAGGGCCCGAGCGCTGCTGCGCCGCGGTGGCGCCCTTTACGTGTCGGAAAGCTGCTTTCGCAACGCGTCCGCGCACGAGACGTTCCACCGTCGCGCCGGTACCCGGTTCGTCGGCGAGACAATCTTCGGCTGGGGTGACATGCGCCCGCTGTCCGACCTGGTCCGTGGCGCCGAGGACGCCGGCTTCTCCATCGTCGGCCTGGACGACCTCACCGCGGACTACCGTCGCACGATCGACGACTGGCTGGCGAACGTCCGCTCCGCCACCGGCGCCATCGAGCGGATCCGGCCAGGTCTCGCCGGCGAGCTCGAGCGCTACCTGGAGATCGCCAACGCCGGATGGGGCTACACCACCAAGCACTACGCCCTGACGTGCCGGAAGGCACGATGACCAGCCCACCGCTCCAGGACCCGGCCCTGTTGCCGTTGCTGCGGCCCGGCGGCCGCGTGCCGGAGCGGCAGGCACGGTGAAAAAACGGCAGGAGGACCGATGACCGTCGTGGACGGCAGCCCGGCAGGGGAAACCCTGGCTGCACCACCGTCGGAACAGGATGCGCGCCGGCTCCTGCCGGCCGCCGACATCGAGCATGCGGTCACCTCGTTCATGGCTGCCTCGCCGTCGACACGCCGCTTCGACGTGGAAAGCGACTTCGACTGGAACAGCGCGGACTGCGGGAGGCTGACCGAGGGGCAACGGTCCGCGGTCCGTTTCATCACCCTGATCGAGGATCACCTTCCCGGCTACTTCGCTCTCTACAACCGGTTCTTCCCCCTCGATGGCGATGTCGGCCCGGCGGACTTCGTCCGTAACCGGGAGCTGTACCACTTCACGGTCCGCTGGGCGCAGGAGGAGGACACCCATGCCCGCGCTCTCTTCCGCTATCAGGTGGCCTCCGGGCTCGCCGAGCCCGAACGGCTGCGCCTCGAGCTCGCCGAGGAGGGCCGGCGGAGGTTCACCCTGCCCTTCGACAGCCCGGTCTCGCTGTTCACCTACACCCTCGTGCAGGAGAAAGCGACGCAGCTCTACTATCAGCAGCTTCGCGCCGTGATCGATGAGCCGGTTCTCGCGGAGATCCTGAACCGGCTCAGCCGGGACGAGGCCCGTCACTTCTCGTTCATGGCGGACATGGTGGAGCGATACCTGATCCGGTACGGCGACACCGTCGTGGAACCGATCCGGGACGTGATAGCGAACTTCCGGATGCCGCTGGCGGACACCATCAAGGGCTACTGGCGATGGGCGCTGCGGATCGCGGACACCGCGCGATACGACCATACCGACTCCTACGAACATCTGATCCGGGTCATCAGGCGCGCTGTCGACGCGCCGTCGGACCGGGTGGAGGCGTTGACCCAGTTCATCTCCGCCTGCCGCACCCCCGGGTAGATTTGTCGGCGTGAGCCTGCCAGCGCGGGCCCGTTTCACACCAGTCGTGCCTGTTGATCACCGACACGACTGGTCCACCGGATTTTTCACGCCACCCACCGGACACTGCGAACCAGCGGCGGAAGGTGGAAACGGACGGCGCCGACGGCGTAGTCGCCCCAGCCGCGTTCCGCCGCATAACCGTCGGCAGCGGCAACGCTTTCAAAAAGAATCACCACCTCTGTGACAGCGGACCGGTCGTTCCCGTCGAAGAGGACCACCGCGTACAGCGACGGCGTCGATTCCGCCGCGGGCCCACGGGGCAGTCGCCGCGCCGGCTGCCGCGGCGGCGGTACGGCTGTCATGTCGGCTCCTTCCGGCCAGGGTGCGGCGTCTGCGGTATCCACCGTGTCCGCAGCGTCCACAGAGCGGATGGGCCTGCCCCGCCGCCGCGAGCACCCGGATCTGGCATCGTCACGGTTTGTCATCGCCAGCCCTTCAGATCGCTGCCTGAGATCACTTCCTGGGACCGTTTCCCGTTCGAGGCGGCTGCCATGACGAGCGATGCCCAGCTCGACAGCACCACTCGACGGTGTCACCGGTGACATCCGCTGGGGCGGGATTCGCCCGTCACCGAACAGTGAACATCAGCGCCGTGGCAGAATGCAGCGCCTGCGTCTGGCGGATCCCAAGCCGATCGTCTGGGCGGAAACCGACACGAGAATGGCATCAAACTGGTAGCCGGGAGACCGGCGCAGTCCTTCCGAACTCCTGCCGCGTGGCGAGCTGGTACAGAAAACTGGTGGGTGCCAGACCAGCCACGCGGAAAGGAACGACAAAATCACACGATGGAAACATCAACAGCACAACAAATTCACAACCAGCTCATCCGGATGCTCCGTCGCGGCGGCCGTCCCACCGAGCTGATCACGTACACCCCGGAATTCGTCGACCTGGTCTGGCCCGCCGAGGCGGGCATGCCCCGGCAGGCCATCCACGACCGGGCGCTGCGCGCCCACCGGATGCTCACCGCCGCCGTCGCCGCCATGGAACAGCCGCACAGCGAAGCAATCGGAATCATGCTGTGCCTGTGGCCGGGCACCCTCGGCCTGACCCTCGACCAGAGACGGGAACGGGCCGCCCGCCTTTTCGGCATCCAGTCCGACACGTTCCGCCGCTCGGCCCACGAGGGGCGCCTCGTGCTCAGCCTCTCCCTGGAGATCTACCAGCGGGTCCGGGACCGCCACGACCGGCGGCGGACCCTGCCCACCGCGGATCACGGCGGTACTCCGTGATCCAGCACACTCCGTGATCCGGCGCACTCCGTGGACCGGCGCACTCCGTGGACCGGCAGCGGCCGAGAAGGCGCCCCGGGCCGTCCCGGTCATCGGCCCGGCTGCTGGAACGGTGGTGACCGGACCATACGCGGTCCGGTGAAGAGCACCGCTACCGACGGATACCGATGAATTCCAGTGGTTCACGGCAACCAGCAGCCATGGAATCTTCGCTGCATACCGCTGTCGCCATATCGCCTGGCCTGCTGCCACGATCCGGGGCACCGTCGGCACGAAAAATCCCGGATCCGGGAATGTCACGGCCGTTCCGCCGGGAGGCGCGCTCGGGCCGCCGGCGGACGGGACCGTCGTTACCATGGGGCAATGACCGTGCCCGTGCAGTCGACCAACAGTCCGCCATCCGTGGGACGCCGGCGGCCCCCGGCCGCCAACGAGGATTCAGGCCTGCCCGAGAACGACGAGAACAGCCGTATCGACCCGGCATTCGTGACCGCGCTGCGAACGTCGATAACCAGGCTTGCGCGCGCGCAGCGGGCCGAACGACAACGAGATCCGCAGGCGCTGCCGGTCAGCCTGATATCGGCCCTGTCCGCACTGCAGCGGCTGGGCCCGCTGACCCCAACGCAGCTCGCGCATCTGGAAGGCGTGCGCAAACCATCGATGACCCGGGCGCTGGCGGCCCTTACCGAACGCGGCCTGGTGATCAGGGAACACGACGAGTACGACGGCCGGCAGTTCATCGTGCGGATCTCCGCCGAAGGCCTCACCGCGGTCGCCCGTTCACGCGACATCGTCGACGGCTGGTATTTCCGGCGGCTGCGACAACTGGATCAGCAGGACCTGGCGGACCTCATGCGCGCCGGTGGAGCGCTCGTGCGACTGGCCAACGAGACGGCCTGACCCGGTCAACCGGTTCAGTGCTGCCAGCCGGACACATACCATGGCCAGGCGCCCTGGGCGCTCCTCAGGACGGCTGGTCATGATTGTCGGCGGACCGCTGGCGGGTGCTGGTCGGCGCCGGCTCCACGGAGCGCTCCGGATGCGGGCGCAGCAGAACGAACGAAAACAGGTAGATTGCCAGATAGCTCAGGACCGCGGCGAACGCAAGCAGGTCCAGCGACTCGGCAAAAGCAAGGACAACGAGCAGCAGAACACCGCTGCCCAGGCCGACGAGAAGAAGCGGCGGCACATCTGCGGTAAACCGGCGGGGGCGTTCCGTCATATCTCACGTTGTTCCCGGAAAAAGGCCGTTCCCGGGCGTCCCGCCCGCCCGGCCGAGGGCCGGGCGGGCGCCGGGGCCGAAGAGCTCGTGAAACCCGTGAGGCCCGCCATCGGCGGCTGCCCCGCCGGCCGCCGCGGGACCGGCGGCCCGGGCCGTCGGCATGTCGCGGACATTCCCGTCCGGCTCGCCCAGGCAGCTGCCGTCGACGTGCTCCAAGAAAATCTGTGCCCCTCTGCCGGATGCGGCGACGGATGCGGCAGCCCGGCCGCGAGCCGCAGCATACCGCGTGCCGACGCCGGCACGGCATATCCGGGCTGTCTGCCCGACCGGTCGGGGTATCGGCCTGGTCCGGTCGTCGTCACATCGCTTTTGTTTACGATTTTACTTCGCCAGAAAATCTGGACGATATCGAACGGCCCCGGCCGCCGGCCGCCGGGAATGATTCCGGACCGGCGGGAACAGCCCCGGACCGTCAGAACATGTCACCGGCCGGCCGCCGGAGGGGCCGACGTCGGTGCCGCGGGCGACGGCACCGGGCGGGGCGCCATGGTGGTGCTGGCCGGCTCGGGCGCGGTGGTCGCCGGGCCCGGCGTCGGCTGCCGCCTCGCGGGAACGGGCGTCGGGGACTCCGAGGCGGGCCCCGGCGCCTCTGGGCCACCGGTCGAACGGCTGCCAACGGCAGCGGCAATGCCCTGGTCCGCGGGCTGGCCATCGGGCGGTGCGCCCGAGCCCGGCGTACTGGCGGCCGACGGGGCCGGGACGGCCGGGGCGGCCGGCGCGCTGTTCGGGGACGCACCGGCGACCGGGACGACGCCTCCGCCGGCAGGGGCTGCCGGCACCCGCGCCGTCGTGCTTGGCGGTGATTCAGGGGCGGCATCGAGGGCGATGTCATTCGAATTGCCGTTCTGAACGCTTTCCGTGGTCAGATAGCTGGCTGTCCCGCCGAGAACAGCCCCGACGACGAGCATCAGCAGAAAGACCGTCGCAAGCTGCCGCCCGGATCCGCCAGCCGTGAGGGTGGACCGGGTCGTCATGATCCCTCCTCGTATGACCGGAAGGCCGGGCCTCCCGAATCCCTGGGCGCGGAGGAACGTGATCCGTTCGCCGCCGGCCTTTTCGGTGCTTCGGCCACCAACCATACCGGGCGGCCACAAACACCCGTGACCGGTGTCCGGTAGAACACACCGGACCACCTTGTGGGGCATCGGATCCGGAGCCGGTACGAATCCCGTCCGCCGAACGGCCAACGGCCGGGCCACGGCCGTGACACGATCACGGCCGAACAGGCCGGAAGCCCGCCAGCGGAATCTTCGGGACAGCATCGGAGACAAATCGCACAACTGATATGAATAGTTTGCCCATATCTGGACGGGTAGCAGCACCCGGTACCGAAAAACGGCCGCTGCCCACCGGCGTGGGCGATGGCGACGAATCGACGGTGAGGTCCGCACCGACGTCACGCCGATGTTTTGCCCTACCATCGGCGCGAGCACTCAGCAGAAACCAATGGTCGGGGAAAATCCTGGTGAACGAAGTCGCGATCGTCGAGCTTGCCTCCTGTTTTCCGGAAGCGGCCGGCAGAGATCTTTTCCGCTGCCCGCCGCGAAAGCCGGGAGAGCGGTCCGACGACACCGTGCGGAGCCGTTCCCCGCTCGGGAGCCGGCACCACCGGAACAGCCGGAAGCACCCGCGTGACGCCGGTACCGGCCGGATTCCCCACCCCGGCGACATCGTGCCGGGCAGGACGCCGGGCAGTGCGCCGGGCAGGACGCCGAACAGTGCGCCGGGCGGCCTGGCGGGCGGCACGGCCGCGGCCGGCCGGGACGAGGACACGCTCCGCCCTGGCCGGAAGGACGGTTCGCCGCGATGAAGACATCGCCACCGCCGGAGTCCCGGCTCCACCGGCCTCACGCCACCGGACGGCACCGGCCCCGTGTCCCCATGCCCCGCGGCGTGGGGCACGGCCCCGCCGTCCACCCGCGGGTACGCCCACGGATACGCAGCCGGCTGCTGCGCGTCATCGTGACCCGTCCCCGCATGGTCCTGCTCGTCACGACGGCGCTCACGGTCCTCGCCGCCATCGTCGGCGTCGGGGCGGTCAGCCAGCTCAAGACCGGCGGCTTCGACGATCCGGGCTCGGACTCGGTCCGCGGCACGCAGGTCCTCCTGGACAGGTTCGGCTCGGCCGACCCGAACCTGGTCGTCCTGATCGGCTCCAGCGCCGGTGTCGAGACGCCGGCGGTCCGGGCGAAGGGACAGGACGTCACCGCCATGCTGCGGCGCGAGCCGGGCCTGCTGGTGGTCGCCTCCTACTGGGAGACGCCCGTGGCCGAACTGCGCGGCCGCTCCGGTGACGCCGGCCTGATCGTCGCCCACGTCGACGGTGACCAGGACGAAAGCGCCGAGCACACCGGACGGCTGCACGACCTGCTCACCCGGGCGGATGGCCACGCCGCCGGCGTCACCGTCTCCCTCGGCGGGCTCACCCAGATCAACAACGACATCAACACACAGGTCACCAAGGATCTGGCCAGAGCCGAGTCCATCGCCGTCCCGGTCACCCTCGCCCTGCTGCTGGTGGTTTTCGGCACCGTGGTCGCGGCGGGCATCCCACTGGTCATCGGCATTCTGTCGATCATCGGGACGCTCGGCGCGCTCGCGGTCCTGGCCACCCTCACCGAGGTCTCGGTGTTCGCGGTCAACCTCACCACCGCGCTCGGGCTCGGGCTCGCCATCGACTACTGTCTGCTGTTCATCTCCCGCTACCGCGAGGAACGCAGACGCAGCTACGGCACCGTCGCCGCCCTGGACGCGACCATGCGCACCGCCGGCCGGACGATCGTGTTCAGCGCCGCCACCGTCGCCGCGGCCCTGTGCTGCCTGCTGGTCTTCCCGCAGTACTTCCTGCGGTCGTTCGCCTTCGCCGGCGTCGCGGTCGTGGCGATCACCCTGGTCGGGGCGCTGATCGTCCTACCGGCTCTGCTGTTCCTGCTGCGGGGCCGGATCGAACGCTGGCCGCTGCCCCGGCGGCGCCGCCCGAGGCGGGCGAGGCGGGCGAGGGGCCTGAGCGCGGTCGGCCGGGTCGCCGCCGTGGCCTGGCGGTACCCCGCCCGCACCGCCATCCCCACCCTCGCCGTCCTGCTCCTGCTCGGCGCGCCCTTCCTGCACGTCGCCTTCGGCGTCCCCGATGACCGCGTGCTGCCCACCAGCGCCGAAAGCCGCCAGACCGCGGACCGGCTGCGTACCGACTTCGCCGCTCCCGCCACCGGCGCTCTCGCCGTCGTCTCCACCAGCTGGAGCACCGGCGCCGCCGCCGTCACCGACGCCGCCGGCTACGCCGGCCGGCTGTCCGCCATCCCGGGTGTCGACCGCGTCGACAGCGTCGCCGGCTCCTACACCGCCGGCACCCTGAGCACCCCGGCCACCCCGGCCACCGCCGCCCGCTTCACGGACGGCACCGCCACCTGGTTCTCCGTCCTCAGCCGCACCGAGCCCTACTCCCCCGCCGGTGCCCGGCTCGCCCACGCCGTGCGCGCCACCCCCGTCCCCCAGCACCACCGGGTTCTCGTCACCGGCCAGGCGGCCCAGCTCCTCGACATCACCGGCTCCATCGGCCGCCATCTCCCGCTGGCCCTCGTCCTCATCGCCGTCATCACCTTCACCGTGCTGTTCCTGCTCACCGGCAGCGTCGTCCTCCCGCTCAAAGCCCTCGTGTTCAACCTGCTCAGCCTGAGCGCCGTCTTCGGCAGCATGGTCTGGATCTTCCAGGACGGCCATCTCGCCGGCCCGCTCGGCATCACCCCCGCCCCCCTCCCGGTCGCCATCCCCGTCCTGCTGTTCTGCATCACCTACGGGCTGTCCATGGACTACGCCGTCTTCGTCCTGGCCCGTATCCGTGAACAGCACGACAACGGCACCACGCTGCGGCAGGCCGTCATCATCGGCCTGTCCCGCAGTGGACGGATCATCAGCGCCGCCGCGTTCATCCTCGCCGTGTCCTTCTTCTCGACCCTGGTCTCGGGGGTGTCGTTCATCAAGTTCTTCGGCCTCGGCACCGGGCTCGCCATCCTCCTCGACGCCCTGATCGTCCGCCCCGTCCTCGTCCCGGCGTTCATGCGCCTTGCCGGCGACTGGAACTGGTGGGCGCCCCGCCCCCTGCGCGCCCTGCACGACCGCGTCGGCATCCGCGAGCGGTGACCTGCCGGTGATCCACGGCCGGCGGGACGCCGGCCAGCCGTGAGCATGCCCACATGACCGTGATCGCCGCCGGCGGTAATCCGGCGAGATAATGGACTGTTCTGTCCTATCGGGCAACGAGGCACGATGCCTCGTGGTTGACTTGTCGAGCCGGGCCGATGCCTACCCGTAAGACCCCACGGACCAGTCGCGATCCATCAGCTCCCCCCACCTGAGCTGCCGCCGCCGGTCATTCAGGGTGTGTCCCGGGCCAGCGACGCCGGCAGACGGGAACGCCGACAGCCAGTGGGGAGCGTGACGTGGGATCGGGTGGTGACGACAGACCCCGGCTTCACCGACATGCGAACGGTCTGCCGGCACACGCGCTGCTCGCGCTGGACAGGGCCGGCGTGGGCATCTGGGAGTGGGACGTCGCTGCCGACCGGCTGCGCTGGGATCAGCGCGCTGCCAACCTGCACGGTGTCGAGCTGGGATCCTTCACCGGGCCGGTCGAGGCCTTCTTCTCCTGTGTGCACCCGAGCGACGTGCCGCTCCTGCGGACCCGGATGGACGAGGTGCTGGCGACCGGCGAGCCCTTTCTCGAGGAGTTCCGGGTCGTGCGCCCCGACGGTGCGCCCGTCTGGCTCCAGGTCCGTGGCGGGATAGTCGGCGACGACGCCGGCAGGGTGGTGCGCGTGGCCGGGATCTGTACCGGCGCCACCGCGCTGCGCGTCGGCCGCGAGCAGGCTGGACGTGCTCTGCAACAGGTCAGTGACGGCGTAGTGGTGTTCGATGACGACAGCCGGTTCGTGTTCGTCAACACGGTCATGAGCCGACTGCTCGGTTGTGATACCTGCGAGCTGGTGGGCGAACAGTTGTGGAATCTTGCGCCGTCGCTCATGGGGCCAGCGTTCGAGAAGCTGTACCTGCAGGCGCTGGACACCCAGCTGCCGGTGGAGTCCGAGGCCGACTACGCGGCCTTCGGCGGGCATTTCGAGGTCCGGCTGTTCCCCTCCCCGGAGGGGATAACCGCCTATTTCCGCAACGTCGACGAGCGCCACCGCGCGGAGGCGCACCGCGCGGCACTGATCACGTCGTTGTCGTCGGCACTCAGCCGCGCCCGCCAGCTGTTCGACGTGACCGCCGCGCTCGGCCAGGCCCTGACCGTCCCGGACGTCGCGGACGTGATCGTCCGATCGGCCTGGGACGACCTCGGCGCGGACTGCGCCATCATCATGATGGTCGGCGACGAGGGACGGGTACGGGTGGTCACCCCGACCGTCCAGTCCCAGCGGGTCAGCCGGCTCCTGGAACTGATCTCCGGGCGGGGAACCGCGGCCACCCCGGACGTCCTGCGCACGGCCCGGGCCCGCTTCGACTCCCGGGCGGAGCACCTGGCCGACTATCCGCACGCCAGGCCCCTGCTCGAGGCGGCCGCCGCCGCGTGGATAGCCCACATCCCGCTGATCGTCTCCGGGCGGCCGATCGGGGTGATCGTGCTGCTCTGGGAGAGCGAACGGCTCTTCGACCCCGACGAGCGGGCCTTCCTGACCACGCTCGCCGGGCACTGCGCGCACGCCCTCGAACGGGTACGCCTGTACGAGAAACAACTGTCGGTATCAGAAGCGTTCCAACGGGCGATCCTCCCCCAGCGCCTGCCGGAGCTGGCCGGCGTGGAACTGGCCGCCCGCTACCTGCCCGCCGGCCGGGACGTCGACGTCGGCGGTGACTGGTACGACGCGCTGGTGCTCCCGACCGGCGAGCTCACCCTGATCGTGGGGGACGTCGGCGGCCACGGGCTGCGGGCGGCCACGGTCATGGCCGAACTGCGGCACGCGGCGCGCGCCTACGCGCTGCTCAGCCATCCCCCCGCCAGGATCACCAGCCAGCTGTCGTCCAACCTCGCCGCCAGCGACTCGGCGGTCTATGCCACCGCGGTGGTCGCCTGCCTCGACATGGCCGGGAAAACGCTGACCTGGTCGTGCGCGGGCCACCCGCCGCCGCTGCTCCTCGACGGTGGCCGCCCGGCCTTCCTGGAGGTCGTCCACGGCCCGATCCTCGGTGCCGTGGACAACCTCGCCTACCGGCAGGACACCGTCACGCTGCCGGTCCGGGCCCGGCTGCTGCTCTACAGCGACGGTCTGGTGGAGCGCCGGGACGTCTCCATCACCGACCGGCTCGCCGTCCTGTCAGCGGTCGCGGCACAGTCCGACGCTCTCCGCCTGGACGCGTTCTGCGACCGGCTGCTGACAGAGGTCGCCGGCCCCAGCGGCCGGGAGGATGACCTGTGCCTGCTCGCCGCCGACGTCCGCAGCCCTGGCGATGCGCACGGCCCCGCGAGCCGCGCCCGGACGCCGGCCGGCTGACACCCGTCCACGACCGGCTCCCGCTCGACCGGCTGGCGCCCCACCGCCTGGCCGACCGCTCCCCGCGGCGCGGCGGGGAGACGTGCCGTCAGCGTGCGACAGGCCATGATGGACACGTGCCGCGCCGTCGACCAGTGCCGTACCGATGCGATGTGTTACATCGATACGGCGGGCCACCTCGACATGACAGGACGCGTCAGCATGGTGACACGACGGCCGGTAACACGACGGCCGGTGGGATGGAGCGCGCGGGGGACGGGCCGGCCGCGCCGACGTCGCCGGCGCGGCCCGGCTGCCGGCGTCGCCCGACCGCCGGCGAGACGGGTGGCGAAACGAGTACGGCGTTGGCGGAGCGTGCGTGTTGACGGCTTTCACAGGTACGCCCCGACAGCCGGCCCGGCCGGCGGCGACGCACGGCACCAGCGGCCGGGCCGGCGCGCCTGCCGCCAGCGCCCTCGGTGCCGCTCCCGCCACCATCGGTGGCGCCGTCGGTGGT
>NZ_CAKKTM010000324.1 GCF_920888515.1 Protofrankia sp. CiP1_Cm_nod1
GCCTATGTGTATCCCTACCTCGTCGCCTTCGCCTTCGTCCCGCTGTCGTGGCTGGGCGAAAACGGCGCGACCGTTTTCATCGCGCTGTCGGTGGGCGCGCTGTTCCTCGGCGCCCGGCTGCTCGGCGTCCGCGGCCGGCGTGCGTACGCGCTGGTGCTGATGTCCTCCTGTGCTCTCACCGGCCTGCAGATGGGCACGCTCAACGCCGTCCTGTTCCTCGGCCTCGCCGCGCTGTGGCGCTTTCGCGACCGTCCGGTCACCGCCGGTATGCTTGCGGCCGGTGTCATCTACGCCAAGCTGTTCCTGGCACCGGTGTGGCTGTGGCTGGTGCTGGCCCGCCGGACGAAGGCGGGCGCGGTGGCGGCTGTCTGCCTCGGGGCGCTGCTGGCCGTCACGGAGCTGACCAGCCCGGTGGACACCCGCACCTACCTGGGGATGCTGGGGGTGCTCGCCCGCGAGGAGGCGCCGCTGGGGCTCAGCCTCACCGGCCTGCTGGTCAACACCGGTCTCGGCATGGGCGTGGCCACCTGGTGCGCACGCGTGGCCGCCGTGGCCGCCGTGGCCGCCGTGGCCGTGCTGGCCGGCGGCTGGCCGCGTCCACGACACGGCGGGAACGAGCGGATACTCTTCGCTGGCACGCTCGCCGCCGCGCTCGTGGCCTCGCCCATCGTATGGAGCCATTACCTGCTGCTTCTGCTCGCGCCGATCCTGGTCAGCGCACCGAGGCCACGGATATCCCTGATCGTCTTCACCGCCGGGAGCTGGTTCGTCGTCACCCCCCATCGGACGGGCCCGGTCGGCCTCCTCACCGGCATCACGATCATCGGCGTGCTTGCCGCGCCCGCGGCCGGGCATGCCCTGAAGGCCCTCACCCGCCGCGACCGCGTCGCGCCGGGCCCCGGATCGAGCCCGCTGCCGCCTCCCGTGCCGAGGGCGGCCGTCGTCGCTGTCATCGCTGTCGCCGTCGTCGCGGCTGTCGTCGGCGCCGGCTTCGGGGTAGAACTGCTCGCGACCGCTTACGGGAACCCGCGGCGGGTGATCGGTGCCTACTGTGCCCTGCTGGGCGTCCTCGCCGTTCTGGGCTGGTCGCTGCGGCGACGGCCGGGGCCGCCGGCCGCGCTGTGGGCAGGTGGTCACGATCACCAGCCCCGGCCGCCCCGACAGCCCGGAACCGCGCGGTCATGACCGGGATCATTCGACCAACGCCGGTTCCCATCGGCGCGACACACCTCTGGGTGGAGGACGATGCCCACGACGCCACCCCCGGCGCAGCCGGACAACACAGCACAGCCTGAGGACGCGCCACCCGGGCAACATCCCGGCCGGCCTCGCGCCGCCGCCGGCCGCGGCGGTGGTGGGCCCGGCCGCGACGGCCAGGTCAGCGACGCGGAGCTGCAGCGGGGGCTGCGCCGGATGCGGACGATCGCGACCGGCCTGCTGGTCTTCGTGGTGGTCGTCTATGTCGTGTTCTGGCGCTGGGAGTCCGGTGGTGGGCCGGGCTGGGCGGGCTATGTCCGGGCCGCGGCGGAGGCGGGCGCGGTGGGAGCGCTCGCCGACTGGTTCGCGGTGACCGCGCTGTTCCGCCGGCCGCTGGGCCTGCCCATCCCCCACACGGCGATCATCCCCAACCGCAAGGACGACCTCGGCCGCAGCCTGGAGCGGTTCGTCTCCGAGAACTTCCTGGCCGACGCGGTGATCCGGGAGAAGGTCGCGAGCATGGGCGCGGCCGTCCAGATCGGCACCTGGCTCAGCGAGCGCGGCAACGCCGAGAGGATCACCGCGGAGGCGTCCAGCCGGCTGGTCGAGGCGGTCTCGAACATCCGGGACGAGGTGACGCTGGAGGTGATGGAGAAAACCATCCTCGCCAGGGTGATGGACCGTCCCTGGGCGCCGGCCGCGGGCACGGCGCTCGGCCGGATCGCCGCCGGCGGCCTGCACCACCGGCTCGTCGACGTGATCGCCGTCCAGGCGGAGACCTGGCTGCGCAACAACCCCGACACGGTGATGCGGATCGTCGCCGACCAGGCGCCGTCGTGGTCGCCGAGGTTCCTGGACGATGTGATCGCCGCCCGCGCGTACGAGGAGGCGCTGCGGTTCGCCGCCGAGGTCCGCGCCAATCCCGAGCACCTGCTGCGCAGGGCCCTGGACGACTTCCTCGCCCGGTTCGGCGAGCAGCTGCGCACCGACCCGGACACCGCCGAACGGGTGGAGAAGCTCAAGGAGCGCGTCCGCGACCATCCCGAGATCCACCAGGCGGCCGCGGCGATGTGGAACGCCACCCGGTCCATCCTGACCGACGTCGCCGGCGATCCCGACAGCGCGCTGCGGACCAGGATCACCGACGAGCTGCAGGCGCTCGGCGGGCGGCTGGTCACCGACCCCCACCTGCGGGCGGGTGTCGACACCGCCGCCACCGAGGCCGTCGCGTGGCTCGTCCGGCGGTACCGCTCCGACATCTCCACGGTGATCTCCGATACGGTCGCGAACTGGGAGCCGACCGAGACCGCGGTCAAGGTCGAGCTGCACGTGGGCCGTGACCTGCAGTACATCCGCATCAACGGCACGGTGGTGGGGGCGCTCGCCGGCCTGGTCATCCACCTGCTGACCGAGCTGCTGCTTTGACGTCCCCCGCGGTGGCCCTCGTCGCCCTCCCGCCCTCCCTCCCACCTCCCGGCTGCCCTTCCCGCGGCCCCTCCACCAGCCCGCTACCAGCGACTCCCTGTGACCGGCCACGGCAGCCGGCCCGCGCCTGCCCGCTGCCGCTGCCGGCCCACGGTGACCGTGACGCACGGCGCCGTCCCCCGCCACACCGGGGTGCGCGACGTCTCACCCCTGGTGGGCGCGCCGCCCTTAGCACCGGCGGTCGTGATCGGTGTACCCTGAGACCGCTGGCGGCTACGAGCCGTCCATGACATGTGGTTATCCAGCCACACGTCAGAGGTCCGTGTGACAGCAGGTCGGCGTGCACCCTGGTAGCGGGTGCACCCGCTCATGCTCTGGTGACGCGGCCCGAAGCGGACACACGACTGCTGCCACACGATCGCCGTGGTTCCCCCGGCGACCTCGACAACGACGGACGGAAGAACCCTGTCTCAGCACGGTGACACTCAGCCCTCCCCTGCCCGCCGCCGCCCCCGGCCCGCTCGAGGCGCCGCCCATCGCGGCCGCGGCGGCCCCCGCTCAGGTGGCAAGCAGAACGGACCGAACCGGTTCGCCGCACCCGCGCGGCCACCGCTGCCGACCCGCGAGCCGCGGCCACCGGCCAGTTCCTTCGCGGACGCGGGCCTGCCCGCCGCCCTTGTCTCCGCTCTCGCCCGGCAGGGGATCACCGCCCCGTTCCCGGTGCAGGCCGCGACCCTGCCTGACGTCCTCGCCGGGGAGAACATGCTCGGCCGGGCGAGCACCGGCTCCGGCAAGACCCTCGGGTTCGGCCTGCCGATGCTCGCCGAGCTGGCGAAGAACCGCGCGGTCGCCCCGGGCCGCCCCCGCGGGCTGATCCTCGTCCCCACCAGGGAGCTCGCCCAGCAGGTCCACGACGCCCTCGACCCGCTGTCCCGGCCGCTGGGCCTGCGCCTGCGCGCGGTGTACGGCGGGACGTCGATCTCCCGGCAGATCAGTTCGCTGCGGCGCGGCGTGCATATCGTCATCGCCACCCCCGGCCGCCTCACCGACCTGATCGAACGCGGCGCCTGCTCCCTCGAAGAGATCGCGATCACCGTGTTGGACGAGGCCGACTACATGTGCGACCTCGGCTTCCTGCCGGCTGTGCGGGCGCTGCTGGACGCCACCCCCGCCGGCGGCCAGCGGCTGCTGTTCTCCGCGACCCTCGACCGTGAGGTGGAGGTGCTCGTCCGCCAGTACCTGCCCGAGCCGGTGCTCGTCGCCATCGACTCGGAGACCGCGCAGGTCTCCACCCTGTCCCGGCACGCGCTTGAGGCCGCCGACCCCGCCGCCCACACCCGGCTGGTGACCGCCCTGGCCGGCGGCTCCGGGCGGACTCTGGTGTTCGCCCGCACCCAGCGCGGCGCCGACCGGCTCGCCGAACAGCTCACCCGCTCCGGGGTGCCGGCCCAGCCGCTGCACGGCGGCATGGCGCAGAACGCCCGCAGCCGCGCGCTCGCCGGGTTCTCCGAAGGCACGCACCGTGTTCTCGTCGCCACGGACGTGGCCGCCCGCGGCATCCACGTCGACGGGGTCGACATCGTCGTGCACGCGGGGCTGCCAAGCGACCCCAAGACCTACCAGCACCGTGGCGGCCGTACCGCGCGGGCGGGGGCTCATGGCGCCGACGTGCTTGTCTCGCTCCCCGAGGAGCGCGGGCTGGTGCGCGCGCTCCTGCGCGCCGCCGGCAGCGACGCCCAGCCCGAACCGGCGGACGCCGACGACGAGGTGGTGGCGCGCCTCGCCGGGCCGCCCGCCCCCCGGATCCCCCCGCAGCCGCGCAGCAC
>NZ_CAKKTM010000325.1 GCF_920888515.1 Protofrankia sp. CiP1_Cm_nod1
CCCCGCAGCCGCGCAGCACGCCACCGCACTCGGCCGCTGCCCGGCAGCCGTCCGGGATCCGGGTGCCGGCACAGGCGCGCTCGTCAGGCTCCGGCCCACGCCGGGGCGCGGACAGGCAGCAGTGGGGTGCGCCCGCCACCCGCGGCAACTCGCCCCATCGCGGCGCCGACCAGCCCCGCCGGGCAGGACGCCGGCCCGCCGGGCCGCAGGGCCCGACATCCACCGAATAACGACATCTACTGCCCGGACAACGGCGCGGGCCGTGGCACCGAACAGGTCGGTGCCACGGCCCGCGCCATGTCGTACAGCCTGACGTGTCGTACGACTGCCTGCCTTCGTACCTGGCTGCCTGGTACGACCCTGTCTGGTACGACCTGCGTAGAACTATCTGGTCCTGCGTGATGACGGGCCGGTCGTCCCGCGGCGGACAGGCCCGGGCCAGATCAGACGACAGGACCAGAGCAACCCGCCGGAACCAGACGATCCGCCGGACACGCACCTCCCGCGCCGTCAGGCGTCAGGAGTCACCGCGGGCTCAGGCGCCGCTGGAGACGCTGACCGCGTCCGACTGCCGCGGTACTCCGAGCCGCAGGCGAGTGGGGTTCGCGACCGAACGGGGGATCAGCCACGGCTCGGCCGCGGCGTCCGGGCCGTCATTGACGTCATCTTCGGGCGCCCGCTGGCTCGGCCACGGCGACTCCGGCTGAACCACTTCATCGTGCTCGGCCATTGACAGTGCTCCCCTCCCGGGCCGTGACCAACATGTGGAACCGGCCGACCATGGTGACGCGACAGACATAGTGACACAACAGACATGTCGACATCCCGCCGACAGTGGGTTACAAAAGACATCGAACCAGTATCCAGGATGATACATGGGCCTTGAGTGAGAATAATCATGCACGGGGGTGCCGCGTGAGCGATACACGTTCTTCACACACTGTGAACTCGCCATAGATGACCGAACCCGCCACGGGTAGAGTCGAATCACCGGAACGGATGGGAGGACGCACCGATGAGCGAGCCGCTGATCGCGATTCCTCCGGGTGGCTGGACCACCGACGACCTCGACGAGCTGCCGGTCAGCAACCATCGGTACGAACTGACCGACGGAGCTCTCAGCGTGTCGCCTTCCCCCTCCAACCTGCACCAGGCGCTGGGCGCCCGGCTCTTCGCCGCGCTCGAGGACATCACGCCGGAGCCGTTCGCGCTGGCGATGGCCGTGGACATCCGGTTCGGCCGGCAGCTCACCCGCGTCCCCGACCTGATGGTGATACGCAGCGACGAGCCCGCCCGGCACTGGTTCTCCCCCGCCGAGGTCGTTGTCGCGATCGAGATCGAGTCACCCGGCAACCATGTCGAGGACCGCACCACCAAACCCGCGCTCTACGCCCAGTTCGGCATCCCGCACTACTGGCGGATCGAGCCGGTACCACCCCGTGTGACGACCTACCGGCCCGGCCCCGCCGGCGCCTACGTGGCGACCGGCAGCGGGCAGCGGCTCACCGTCACCGAACCGTTCCCGGTCGACCTCGACCTCACCGTGCTGCTCCCCCGCTGGGCACGCTGACCGCACGAACCAGCGCCTCGCCGCCCACGCCGCCGGCCGCCCACGCCGTCGGCCGGCCGGCTGGCGGGAGGCTGCGCGGACGGAGGGCAGGCCGACCGACGGCTTAACCGGGCGGCAGACGGAAGGTGAGGTCGGCGGCGGGGACGGCGGTGTCCAGCTGGGCCTTCTGCAGGTGGCCGGAATAGTCCCAGTTGACCGCCTGCCAACGGGTGACCTGGTCGAGCACCCAGCGGCCGGACTGGCGGGAGCCGTTGCCGGAGCGGCCGTTGCCCCCGAAGGGCAGGTGCGCCTCGGCGCCGGACGTCGAGTTGTTCACGCTGACCATGCCGGCACCGATCCCCCGGCGGAACCGGAAGACCGTCCGCGGGTCGTTCGTGTAGATCGACGAGGACAGGCCGTAGCCGGGAGCGTTCGCGAGCCGCACCGCCTCGTCGAGGTCCCGGTAGGTCGTCACCCCGATGACCGGGCCGAACGTCTCCTCCCGGAACACCTCGTCGTCGGGCCGGACACCGTCGAGGATCACCGGGTGGTAGTACAGCCCGTCACCGGGATCGCCCACGAAGCCGCGGCGCGGCCGGGCCGCGTCCACCCGCCCGACCGCCGAGGAGCCCGCGACCCGGTGATGGTCACGGATCAGGCCGAGGGTGTGCTCGAAACCGGCGGCGAACCGCAGGTCGAGCAGGGGCCCGTACAGGACGTCGGTGACCGGGTCGCCGATGCGCGCGTCCTCGACCGCGGCCACCAGCCGGCGCAGGAACTCCCCGTGCACGGACTCGTGCACGATCGCCGTCCCCAGCGAGGTGCACCGCTGCCCGGCGGTGGCGAACCCGGAGAACACCGCGCCGGCGGCCGCCGCGTCGAGGTCGGCGTCGGGCGCGACGACCATCGGGTTCTTCCCGCCCAGCTCCAGGCAGGGGGTCTGCAGGTGCCGGCCGCACAGTTCGCCGATCATCCGCCCGACCTCGGTCGACCCGGTGAAGCCGACCTTGTCGACGAGCCCGGCGTCCAGGGCGCGCTCCAGGCCGGTGAACGTCTCCACGCCCTCGGCCGGCACGAGCCCGACCGCGCCGTGGGGCACCCCGGCACGCAGGATCAGCTCGGTGAACGCCTGCGCGCACGCGGCCGCGTAGACCGCCGGCTTCCACACGACGGTGTTGCCGCACAGCAGCGCCGGCACGATGTACCAGGACGGCACCGCCACCGGGAAGTTCCCGGCGGTGATCACCACCATGACGCCGACCGGTTCCCGGAAGGTGAACAGCTGTTTGTCCGGCATCTCCGACGGCACGGTCTCGCCGTAGAGGCGCCGGCCCTCCCCGAGGAAGAAACGGCAGGTGTCGACGACCTCCTGCACCTCGCCGCGGGCCTCGGCCAGCGGCTTGCCGACCTCGCGCGTCACCAGCCGGGCCAGCGCCTCGGCGTTGGCCTCGACGAGGTGCCCAAGGTTCGCGATGACGCTGCCGCGGACCGGCGCGGGCACGTCCGCCCAGCCCGGTGCCGCCGCCCGCGCGGCGGCGCAGGCGTCCAGCAGGTCGGCGGGGCCGGCGAGGCTCACCTCGGCGACCACCTCGTCGAGGTGAGCCGGATTCGTCGAACGGGTCACGGCCCGGGCCGCCGCCGGCCGCCGGCCGGTGGGCCCGGCTCCGTCACCGATCAGTAGCTCCACCCGGCGCGGCGGGACGGCCGGGCGGGGCGGCGCCTGATGGATCTTCATGTCGACGACCTCACCATCCAGTCGATCATCTGACGGACCATGCAGTCGATCATCCGGAGCGGCCCGGGCCACCCAGCCCCGAATCCGGTCATCCGGTTATCCGGTCATCCGGTCGGGATCCGATCATAGAGTCGGGACGCGGGCGAGGACCCGGCCCAGGGCGGCCACGCCGAGCTCCAGCTCGGCCGCGGAGACGGTCAGCGCCGGCCGGAACCGCAGCGCGCGGACACCCGCGGGCAGCACCAGCACGCTCTCCTCGGCCCGCAGCCGGCGGACCACGTCGTCCCGGCACCGCGCCGAGGGGAGGTCGATCGCGCACAGCAGCCCGCGCCCACGCGGGTTCGACACCAGCGACGGATACTTCCCGGCGAGCCCGCCGAGGGCGGCGAGCAGGTCGCGGCCGAGATCGCCGGCGCGGGCGAACAGCCCGTCGGCCGCCATCACCTCGAGCATGCGCCGCGACCGGACCATGTCGACCAGGCCGCCGCCCCAGGTCGAGTTGATCCGCCCCGGCACCCGGAAGACGTTGTCGGCCACCTCATCCACCCGCCGGCCGGCCATCACCCCGCCGAGCTGCACCTTCTTGCCGAACGCGACGACGTCCGGACGCAGGCCCAGCTGCTGGTAGGCCCAGGCCGAACCGGTCATCCCCACCCCGGTCTGCACCTCGTCGAGGACGAACAACGCGTCGTGGGCGCGGCAGAGGCGTTCCATCGCCGAGAGGAACTCGGCCCGCAGGTGGTTGTCGCCGCCCTCGCACTGGATCGGCTCGGCCAGGAAGCAGGCGATGTCATGAGGATGGCGGGCGAACGCGGCCTCGGCCTGGGCCAGCGCGGCCGCCTCGGCCTCGGCGAGGCCGGCCAGGCCGCGCGCGTCCAGCGGGAACCTGACCGCCGGCGGGTCGATGCGGGGCCAGTCGAAGACGGGGAACCGGTCGGTCTTGACCGGGTCGGTGTTGGTCACCGACAGGGTGTATCCGCTGCGGCCGTGGAAGGCATGCCGCAGGTGCAGCACCCGCCGGCCCAGCGAGGCGGGCCGGCCGGCCTGGGCGTTGTGCCGGCTCTTCCAGTCGAAGGCGCACTTCAGCGCGTTCTCGACGGCGAGCGCCCCGCCTTCGACGAAGAAGAGGTGCGGCAGCTCCGGGTCACCGAGGACGCGGGTGAACGTCTCGACGAACCCGGCGTAGGCGGCGGTGGCGATGTCGGAGTTGGCCGGCTTGTTCACCGCCGCGGCGGTGAGCTCGGCGAGGAAGGCGGGGTCGCCGGTCAGCTCCGGCGGGTTGATCCCCAGCGGCGCGGACGCGAAGAAGCTGTAGAGGTCCAGGTAGCGCCGGCCGTCCCGGGCGTCCACGAGCCAGCTCCCGCGGCTGCGCTCAAGATCGAGGACGATACCGAAGCCGTCCGCGATGACGTGGCGGCCGAGCACGTCGAGAACGTCGCGCGGCGCTACCACCGCGCCCGTCGTGCCCGCCGCGCCCACCGCGCCCACCGCGTCCGCCGTAACCGCCGTAACCGCCGTGACCGCCGTGACCGTCGCGTCCGCCGTGACCGCCGTGACCGCCGTGACCGCCGTGACCGCGGGACCAAAAATAGCGGGCGTGGCCGTGCCG